>NZ_CP011454.1:3600000-3972184 GCF_000695095.2 Gemmatimonas phototrophica
GGTACGCAGCGACCCGTCCAGGGAATACGTCCAGCCATGGTACCGGCACTGCAGCGTGTTCCGCTTGCCGCATCCGGTTGCGACCGGCCCGGCGCGATGCAGGCAGACGTTGTAGTAGCCACGCAACTGCTCGCCATCGCGCAGAATGACCACACTGTTCGGCCCAACGTTGGCCGTAAAATACTGACCGTGCTCGGCTACCTGATCTACGCGCCCAACCAATTGCCACGTGCGAGCGAAGACCCGTTCCATCTCCAGTTCGAGATAGACGGGATCGTTGTACAGGCGCGCGGGGACCGTCTCGGCGCGAGCGATATTCGGGTCAAATGGGAAGACGAGTGACATGCCCCAACCTTGTGCCCCCCTGCCGGAAGAGCAAGCGTGACGTGATCTTTAATGGTGGTGTTGCAGACGTCATTTTCCCTGCACCGTGTGCGCCATGCGTGTTGTTCTGCGGAGGACCGCCCTGCTGCTGGCCACGTCCCTGTGGACGATCTGGTCTCCGTCGCCGTTGCCTGCCCAGGAGCGTCCGGCAGTTCAGCTGTTTCTGGACTCGCTGGTACGATACGGGGCGACTGCCAACCGGCCGCTGTTTCGGGCACTGCGGCGCGTGTACGCCGATCAGGCGTTCGCCCCCCTCTGGCTGGATCGGGGTGCGTGGTCCCCTCGTGGGCGTGAGGTGCAGGACCGCCTGTCACGGGCCGCCGACGATGGGCTGGAAGCGCCGCACTATCCCGTGCCTTCGCTCGACGATGCCACTCCCGCAGCCCGCGCCCGCGCCGATGTGCGCCTGTCGCTCAGCATCATCCGCTATGCCCAGGACGTTGGCTGGGGGCTGACCGTCCCGGGGGCCGTGCACCGCAGCGCGCACTTCGTGCCCCGGCCGTTTCACGGCGACAGTGTGCTGGCGCGTGTGGTTGCAGCGCCGTCTCCCGGCAGCGTCCTCGACAGTTTGGCCCCTCAAACGATTGGCTATCGCAGCCTGCGCCGCGCTCTGGCTTCGCTGACCCGCGCCCAAGCCAGCGGTGGGTGGTCGGCACCTGCGACCGGGGGAACCCTGCGGCTTGGAGACCGCGGCGTCCGCGTGCAGGAACTCCGGACCCTCCTCCGGGAACGTGGAGATCTGCCCATCCCCTCTTCGAGCGACACGCCGGACGCTCGTGACTTGTTTGATCTCCACCTCGCCGCAGCGGTGGCGCGCTTTCAGTCCCGTCACGGGCTGGCACCCGACTCCGTGTTCGGCCCGGCGACCAGACGCGAACTGGCCGTTCCGTTGCAGAGGCGGCGTGAACAGGTGGCCCTGGGAATGGAGCGCATACGCTGGCTCCCTCCCACGCCCCCCGGCCGTTGGATTGCGGTGAATCTGGCCGACTATCAGGCCTTTCTGTTCGAAGATTCCACGCCGGTCTTCACCTCCCGGGTGGTGGTGGGGGCGACCAATCACCAGACGCCGATGTTCATCGACACGATGACCAACGTGGTGTTGAATCCGTGGTGGAACGTGCCACCCAGCATTGAGCGGGCGGAGATTCGACCCGCCATTCGGCGCACGCCTGACTACCTGGTGCGCAATCACATGATTCGCGTTGACGGCGGCATCCGGCAGCTCCCAGGCCCGTGGAATGCGCTCGGCCAGGTTGCCTTCATGTTCCCGAATGCCCACAACGTGTACATGCACGACACACCGGCCAAAGCGCTCTTTGCGCTGCCCGATCGTGCGCATTCTCATGGCTGCATTCGTGTCGCACGCCCGCGTGAACTGGCCGAAATACTGCTTGCTCCTGAAGGATGGTCCGCGGCACGCATCGATTCAGTGATCGCCAGCGGGACACGGACCGTGGTACCTCTGCGTCAGGGAATTCCGGTGCGCATCTCGTATGCCACCGCCTTTCCGGGGGCGGACGGCGCGGTGCACTTCCGACGTGATGTCTATGGCCGAGATGCGGCGTTGCGTCGAGCGATCGCGCAATACCATGCGCACGATGGAGATCCGCGCGAGGAGTTCTGAAGGACGGAGGCGGGTGAGGGCACCGTGAGCCAACGCCCCTCGAATTCCCGCCTTTCAGGGGAGAGCCTCGTTCCGTCTCCCTCCATCCTCCCCGCCTGATGATCGCCTCGTCTTCCTCAATGCAGACCTCGGTGTTGTCTGATGAGCTGCTGATCCGGTGCCATGAGCGCGTCCCGCTCTTTGACCGGGAGAACCGCTTTGGCATGGAGGACTTCGAGGAGTTGCAGCAGGCGGGATACCTGCGTCTTCCCATTCCCACGGCGTTTGGCGGTCTGGGGCTGAGCCTGAGCGATCTGGTACGGGAGCAACGACGCCTGGCCTATTTCGCCGCCCCGACAGCCGAAGCCGTTACCATGCATTTTGCATGGGTTGGCGTGGCGGCCAGTCTTTGGCAGAAGGGCGATCGGTCACTGCAATGGGTCCTGGAAGAGGCCGCGCGTGGGCGCATCTTTTCGGCGGGACACGCCGAAAGTGGCCACGATGTACCGCTCACCAGTTCCACCACGCGTGCCGAGCGGGTGCAGGGTGGCTATCGGATTACCGGGCACAAGTCATTTGGCGCGCTGGGACCCGTGTGGGATTACATGGGACTGCACGCGCTTGACGATTCCGACCCGATGGCCCCCGTCATCGTGCATGTCTTCATGCCCCGCAACACGGAGGGGTATGCGCGTCGTGACGGCGCGGAATCGTTGGGAATGCGGGCCACGCGTCGGGATGAGACTCTGCTCGACGGGGCATTCATTCCCGATCGTTATATCGCGCGGATGGTGCCGGCCGGCTCACGAGGGCTCGAGGCCTTTGTCGTAACGCTGATGGCGTGGCAATTGCTTGGTGCCGCGGCGGTATCGGCGGGCATGGCGCGGCGCGCCCTGGATCTCACCATGGAAACACTCCGTACGTCCAGCCATGCGGCGTCCGGACTGGCCATGGCGCAGCACGCCGGCGTGCAGCAGCGGGTGGCCGATATGGGGCTGGAACTGGAGGCCATCGAGCCCCACCTCCAACACACGGCCGCCGAGTGGTCGAACGGTGTGTTGCACGGTGCGCGCTGGCCCATGAAACTGTTGGCCGCCAAACATCACGCGGCAGAAGGCGCGTTCCGGGTAATTGATACGGCCTTGGATCTGGCCGGCGGGATGGGGATCTCGCGGCGGGCCGGTCTTGAGCAGCTGTTTCGCGATGCGCGACTGAGCCGGGTGCATCCGGGCAACGCCCTCTACGTACACGACGTGGTAGGCAGGACGCTGCTCGGGCTCAACTGAACGGTAGTGATGTAACGCAACAGGGCCCGTGCGTCAGCACGGGCCCTGACTGCCTGGCGTCCTGCCAGTCCTACACGAACATCGCCGGGTTGATTTCGAGCGACACCTCGGAGATGCGATGGGCGGGGATGCCGCTCCGCCGGGCGTGCTCAAGTACCGCCTCGGGATTAGGCGCGATGTACTCGCAATAAATTTTCCCTTCGGCGTCCGACACATAGCTCTTGACCCACACCACCTCCGGCATGTCGCTCAGCACCTGATTGGAGGTGCGTCCGGCAGCCTGCAACTGTTCGGGGGTCAGCTGTCCAACGTTACGCTCAATGATGTAGTGCGGCATGTGAAGGAATCCGTGATGAAGTGTGAACTACGCGACCGGCGTTGCGGCCGCTGACGATTGACTGACAAGGTCGTGCTGGAGCCGCTCCACTGCCGCCGCTATGGTATCGTCGTGCAGGGTGCCAACGAGATTGCGCGCCTGGGCAAGCACGGACAGCGCCGATTCGCGCGCGGCCGTCGCCATGAACGCCCGCGTGAGGGTGAGCAAGGCGTGCACCTGCAACGTGTGTTCACCGCACTCCATGGTGACTTCGATGCTCCGTTGCAGAATGGGGATGGCCCGCGCGGGCTGCTGCAGGCGCAGCAGGGTCGCTGCGACACTGTTGCGCATCAGCCCCTCGTGTACACGGTCCGATGTCTCCTCACAGAGGCGGAGTCCGGCCTCAAAATGGCTCAACGCCTCGTCAAAGGCCCCTCGCTGCCAGCATTGGATGCCCGCCGCATTGTGCGTCCCCAGCTGCGCGCGCGACAAACCATCCGTGGCCTCCGCCTCGTTGAGCGGGGCCCCTGCCCGTACGTACACGAGCACCTGATTCCACGCCGCCGTGGCGTCGTCAAACTGCCGCAGGGTCTCGTGCGCCATCGCCAGACGACGCCACATCAACGCTTCGTTTTCGTGGTCCTCAAGCTGACGGAACAGGGCGGCCGCATCGCGCAGATATGGGACCGCCTCGGCATCGCGTTTCAGCCCGACCAGGACTTCCCCCAACGAACGACAGGCATGAGCGGATCCATCAGCGTATCGGATCTTCTTGTTGAGGGCTACCGCTTCGCGATACGTGGAAAGTGCGTCCTCGACATGCCCCTGCTGTAACTGCACGAAGGCAATGCCGGGCAGCGAGAAGGACGCGTATACGGAATTGCTCAGCAGACCTGCCGTTTGCCGATAATAGTCCAACGCCTGATCGTATAGACCGAGATCACGATATACGGTGGCCATGACGTTGAGCAGCGCGCCGTAGCGAAGCGAGTGCACATCGACGTGTCCGCTGGCGATAGCCCCCGTAATCGTATCAAGGGCTCGCTGATGCTGACCAAGGGCGCGCAGAATATTGGCCATGGTCGCGAGGTCACCGGCCTCAGCCCGCGGGTCGCCCAGTGCGTGCCCCATGGCGATCACCTGCTGAATGGTTTCCAGCGCTTCCTCGTGGCGCGCTTCATGTGAACGCAGCAGCGCGAGGCTGCGCAGCGCATTCCGTCGGCTCGCGGTATTCCCGAGGGCGTCGGCCACGCTGAGGGAGTTGCGGAGCGCCTCTTCAGCTTCGCTGTACCGTCGTAGCAGGGTGTAGGCATCACCCTGTCGCAGATACGCTTGTGCCAGCCGTTCAGAGGGCCCACCGGGCACCAACCGCGAAACCAGTGTTGCGACAATGCCCATTTGGCGCATCCGCAAGCCAAGCGCCTCGCAGATGCGTTCCTGGCGCAGCAGAAGATCCGTCTCGAGATCCTCCTTCTCCCCACCGTCCGCGAGGAATGTCAACCACTCCTGCACCTTCTCCAGCGTGGCCATCGCATCGGCATACTGGTTCAGCACCGCCGCACGGTCGGCCGATTGCATGCCATAACGCACGGCTTTCACCCACGATTCTGCGCGGCTGAAGTGATGGACCAGACGCTCCACCTGCTCTTCCAACTGTCCGGTATACCGCGCTTCAATCGCGGCACCTACGCGGTCATGCAGTGCATGGCGCTGGTGCTCCAACAGACTGTCGTAGGCGACTTCCTCGGTGAGGGCATGCTTGAAGCGATACACGGCCTCCGGCACCACGCGCATTTGCTGGACCAGGCCAGACTGCTTGAGTCGGTCCAAGGCACGCGTGAGCGACACGTTGCTTTCCACGACGTCTTCCAACACCCCACGGGAAAACTCCCGACCAACAACAGACGCCACGCGCAACACGTCGCGTGCCTCCGCATCGAGGCGATCCATGCGGGTACGCAGAACCCCCTGAATGGTTTCCGGAACGTGTAGTGCGCCCGTGTCGTCGGGGAGCACGGCAAGACCATCGCGCAACAGCACCGCGCCTTCCTCGCGCAGGGCTTCGCACACCTCCTCGAGGAAAAACGGGTTTCCGCCAGTGCGCTCGTGAAGTCGGGCGACGAGTTCCGTGGATACCCTGTCTGCGCCCAATACCGCGCACGCAATGGCTTCCGAGGCGCTGGTATCCAGGGGGGGCAGATGCAGCACCGTGTGATGCTCACTGCTTCCCCAGTCGAGCGACATATCGGGACGGGAGGTCACCACGATGCACAAGGGAACGGCCGATACGACTTCGACCATCTGGCGCAGCGCTGCCCGCGATCCTTCGTCGGCCCAATGCCAATCTTCCAGCAACAGCACCGCGGGCGCCGATTGTGCCCCTGTGGTGAACAAGGCAGCGACGGCCGAGAGCATGGCCACCTGAAACAACTCGCCCTTGAGATGATCCGGGACCGGATGTGCGTCACTGGGAATGGAGAGCAGCGCCAGATAGAGCGGAAGGAACTCGTCAAGTGACCGATCGAGTGCGCGCACCGCCAGCACGACCGTGTCATGCCGTTCGGCGCTGTTGGTGCGACGGTCCAGCTGCAACAGCTCCTGGGCCGCCTCAACAAAGGGGAGGAATGGCGTGCCACTCCCATAGGCATCACAGCGGCCGGCGAGCATGCGGGCGCCGTCAGCCGTGGCCGACTCCCGAAGCTCGTGCAGCAGCCGGCTCTTCCCCGCACCGGCCTCGCCCACCAGCACCACCATGCGTCCCGCCCCGTCACGTGCATGCTGCCATTGCTGTGCCAGCAATGCCCGTTCCTGTTCGCGGCCGACAAACGGCGTGAGCGCGGTGGTAATGCCTTCAAAGCGCGAGCGTACATCCGACGAGCCGAGTACCCGGTGCGGCATGACCGTACCGGTTTGTCCACCCAGATGCAGCGCGGGAGCTTCCCCGGTAAAGATGAACGGGGCGACGAGACGTCGCGTCTCCGGGCTCATCAGAATCGCGTCGTCTTGAGCATGCGCCGACAGTCGCGACGCAAGCTCTGACGGGGGGCCGCTAATGCGATAGCGGCGATCGCCCTGTCGCAAGCGCTGCGCGACGACCAGTCCGGTGTGGATGCCGGAGCGCAGGCGCAATTGGGAGGACCATCTGGCCTCCAGCTCCGCGGCAATCTCCGTCATCCGCGTATGCATGGCGAGCGCGGCGCGCACGCCGCGTACCGCGTCGTCTTCATGGGCGGTTGGGACACCAAAGAGCACCACGAACTGATCGGCGCCGAAATGATTCACAATACCGCCAAACTGCGTGGCAACTTCGTGGGCCGCGTCGCGGATACGCGCCATTACCGCGTCTGCCCGTTCAGGGGACAATCGTTCCACCAGCAGGTCGTGTCCGGCCACCGTACTCGCCACCAGCGTGACCTGCCGACGTTCCCCTGCATGCGCCAGGGTGCTATCGCCAGGGTCGTTTTCACGGACTGGACCGGTGCCCCCTTTCGAATCGACCAGGGCGTGCCCCCCCACCAATGCCGCCGGCGTTATGGTGGTGGGGCACGCGAGTACTGCTTGCATCATGGCGATGGCGTTCTCGAAGCGCTCCGACGGCTGCTTGGCCAGCGCCCGGCGAATGAGCACGTCCATCTCCGGTGGCAGTTCCGGACGGTGGACGCGCACACTTTCCGGATCGGAGGTAAGTGCAGCCACCAGCAGGGACTGTTCCCCCGGGCCACGGAATGGCCGGAGCCCTGTGAGCATTTCGTACAACACCACCCCGAGTGACCACACGTCGGTCCGGTGGTCCACCTGCTCGCCGAACGCCTGCTCGGGGCTCATGTAGGCCAGTGTCCCGATGGCGCCTACCGTGTGGGTCACATTCACCCCCGACAGCTTGGCAATGCCGAAGTCGAGGATCTTTACCAGGCCATCGTGCGTGACCATCACATTGGCGGGCTTGATATCGCGGTGCACAATGCCGCGCTCATGCGCCTTCGCCAATCCGCGTGCCACTTCGGCGGTGACCCGCATGGCCTCGGCCACGTCGAGTGGCGCCCGGGCAATGCGACGGTCCAGCGTCTCCCCATCGTAGCAGGCCATCACGATGTACAACTGTCCATCAGCCGTATCACCGATTTCGTGCACCGTGCAGATATTGGGGTGCTCCAACGCGGCGGCGGCGCGGGCCTCCACCAGAAAGCGCGTCTTGGCGCCATGATCAGCGCTGAGATGCGGCGGCAGAAATTTCATCGCCACGTCACGCTCAAGGCGCGTATCTCTGGCGCGGTACACCACGCCCATGCCGCCCCCGCCCAGCCGCTCAATGATGCGATACCGATCGTGCCCGCTCAGCGCCTCTTCGGGAGCCGACGGCAGTGCCTTGGGCGTCAGGAGCGGCTGCATGACGCTATCCGCCAACTGGTCAATCGGGCCGCGGGTATCGTGCGCGGCGAGCAAGGCCTCCACTTCACGGCGAAGTGCCACGTCGGGACACGCTCCCCGGAGAAAGGCCGCCCGCTCTTCCGGTGGCTGCTCCAATGCCCGATGGAGCAGCGCCTCCAGCGCCACCCAATGGGCCTCGTTCGCCGCCGGCGTTTCGCTCACGACGACAGTTCCCGGTTCAGCCACGCTCTGGCCGTCGTCCAGTCGCGCTTCACCGTGGCCGGTGAGAGATCGAGCGCTTCGGCCGTCTCTTCAATGCTGAGTCCCACGAAGAATCGACACTCTACGACCTGCCCGAGCCGCGGATTGAACTGGGCGAGTCGTTCCAGTGCCTCGTCCAGCGCGTGCAGTTCGTCCGCGTGACGATCAATAACGGCACCGGCGGCATCGGCCTCTTCCAGGGGGAGCGGCAGATCGCCACTGCCCCGCTTATGGGCCCGACGCTGCTCGGCGTAGTCGATGAGCACCCGACGCATGGTCTTGGCGGCCATGGCCAACACATGTTGCCGGTCACGCCAATGCATGCGATCGATCCCCGCCAGCCGCAGGTAGGCCTCGTGCACGAGCCCGTCCGTTTCGAGGGTGTGTCCCTCTCCTTCGTTGGCCAGCTGGCGGTGCGCAATGCCGCGCAGTCTGTCGTGCAGCATGCCCAGCACCTGCTGCAAGGCCCCGGCCTCCCCCTCGCTGGCGCGCTGGAGCAGGCGGGTCACCTCTCCCTGGGTATTGGTGGCGGACTCAGACATGCGCGGGATTACCGGTAACGTTCAAGGGTGCGGACTCTGCCCAACCTGCCGTGTGATCAACCAGATAGCCAGCACACAGTGGGCCCCCACATGAAGGCCGGAAATTCAGGGCAAACGGCTCACCATCAGCCGATCCAGCCCGTGAAAGTGCCACGAGTCCAGCACCGACGGCTCTTCGGCGAGCGCCAGCTGCGGGCATCTGGTAAAGAGCACCCGCAGGGCGCACTGCAACTCGAGACGGGCGAGTGGCGCCCCCACGCAAAAGTGAATCCCGGCCCCGAAACTGGTGTGGGCACATGCAGAGCGGGCAGGGTCAAAGTGCTCGGGGTGGGCATTCACCCGCGGGTCCCGGCCGGTGGCCCCCAGCACCAGAGCGATTTGCCCCCCTTGCTTGAGCCGAATGCCCTGTACCTCGAGATCCTGCAAGGCGTACCGCTTGAACAGGTGCAGCGGGGGCGTGAAACGCAGCGCCTCCTCCACCAGCTGAGCCATTGCCTCGTCGCCTGCGAGCGCCTCGCGAAGGTCCACCTGGTGACGCAGCACGACATGGACCGCATTGCCCAGCGCGTGCACTGTCGCCTCGTGTCCGGCGTTGAGCAGGAGAATGGCGGTACTCACCAATTCCGCTTCGGATAGTCGGTCCCCTTGCTCTTCCGCCTCAATGAGCGCTGAGAGCAGGTCGTTTCCGGGCGCCAGTCGTCGCGCCGCCACCGTGGCGCGAATGAAATCGCCAAACTCGGCCGCGGCTTCATTCGCCTGAACTTCCACTGCGAATGTCCGGCCCACGCCGTACATGGCCACCATGGCGTGGGACCACTGCAGTAGCTGTGGGGCCATGGATTCGGGGACCCCCAGCATCTGGGCAATCAGACGGACGGGGATGGGTGTGGCGTAGTGGGCAATGAGATCAAAGGGCTCGTCAGGAAATGTGTCAATAAGAGTATGTGCCATGCGCTCAATGGCCGGGCGCAGCGCCTCCACACGTCGCGAAACAAAGGCCCGACTCACCAGCCCCCGCAGTCGCGTGTGCACCGGCGGCTCACGCTCAAGCATGGAGTGTGCGTCAATGGCGTCGAAGTCCCGTGTGTGTGGTGCAGGGGATGGCCACCCCAACTGCTCGCGTGACGCAACGTGCAGAATTTCACGACCAAACCGCCGGTCGCGCAGCAGCTGATTCACCTCATCGTGTGCAAAGAAACACCAGAGGCCGAGTTCTTCCCAGAACACGACCGGACACTCCGCCAGAATTCGGGCATACGCGCCGTAGGGATCCTGATAGAACTGCGGATCCCGCGGGTTTAGCGACAGCCGGCGGGTTACCGGGTCAAGGCGCAGCATGAGTCAGACGCCACCGAAACACAGGTACTTCGTTTCGAGATACGCGTCGAGTCCCTGTCGCGATCCCTCACGCCCCATGCCCGATTCCTTGACGCCACCAAACGGCGCGAGCTCCGTGGAGATCAGCCCCTCATTGATGCCGACCATGCCGAATTCCAGCGCCTCTGCCACACGCCAACAGCGACCCACATCGCGACTGTAGAAATACGCCGCCAACCCGTACACCGTGTTGTTGGCCAGCGCGATGGCCTCCGCTTCCGTTTCGAAGCGAAACACGGGCGCCACCGGTCCAAATACTTCTTCGCCGGCCACACGCATATCGGAGGTCACATTTCCAAGTACGGTGGGCTCGAAGAACAAGCCATCGCGCACGCGGCCCCCGTGCAAGACCGCGGCCCCGTGCTGCACGGCGTCCTCCACCAGCCCCTGCACTTTCCCCAGCGCCTTGAGACTGATGAGCGGACCAACCTGCACCGACGGGTCCAGAACATCGCCGCTGCGCAGCGACGCCACGGCGTCCGTGAATCGCGCCACAAAGGCGTCGTACACTCCGCGCTGTACGAGCAGCCGGTTCGCACACACACACGTCTGTCCGTTATGCCGGAACTTGGACTGAATAGCCCCCTGAACAGCGGCGTCGAGATCCGCATCGTCGAAGACAATGAACGGAGCGTTCCCTCCGAGCTCGAGCGAAAGCTTCGTGAGTGTTGGCGCACACTGCGCCATGAGTTGCTTACCAACCGCTGTGGATCCGGTAAACGATAGCTTCCTCACGGTCGGATTCTCACACAATTCACGTCCCACCTCGTCACTACGCGTCGAGGTGACCGTGTTGTAGACCCCTGCGGGCACACCGGCTGCTTCGGCCAGCACCGCAAGCGCCAACGCGGTGCACGGCGTTTCGGCCGGCGGCTTGATGACCACCGGACATCCCGCGGCCAGCGCGGGCGCCACCTTTCGCGTGATCATGGCCAACGGGAAGTTCCATGGCGAGATGGCCGCAACCACGCCAATGCCCTGCCTGATCACCACCAGACGGCGGTCCCGCGTGTGCGGCGGAATAACGTCACCGTAGGCACGCTTGCCCTCTTCGGCAAACCACTCCACAAAGGCCGCGCCGTAGGTCACTTCACCAAGGCTTTCGCTGATGACCTTGCCGCTCTCACATGACATGAGATGCGCCAGCGCATCACGATGCTCCATGATGAGCGAGAACCACCGACGCAGCACCACCGCACGTTCTTTCGCGGTCAGGGCGCGCCAGGCCGGCCAGGCCTGCTGCGCGGCGGCGATGGCGTCGCGCGTATCGTTGCGCCCCATATCCGGAACCGTGCCAACCAACGCGCCGGTAGACGGATTGTGTACATCGAACGTGCGCCGGTCCTTCGCCTGCACCCAGGCACCGTTCACATAGGCATCGTGCCGCAACAGATGGAGTGACATGGAGGCCTTAGAAGCGGATGATCTGTCGGATGGCGTTGCCCTGCGCCATGCGCTCGAATCCATGATTGATGTCGTCGAGCGTCATGACATGCGTGAGCAGACGATCCACAGGTAAGCGCCCGGTTTGATACAGGGCGAGATACGCCGGAATGTCGCGTGCCGGTACGCTGCTCCCCAGATAGCTGCCGAGCAGCGCACGTTCTTCGGCCACCAGCTGCACCGGCGCCAGCGCGAGTCGCTGATCAGGATGGGGCAGCCCCACCGTGACAGTGCGCCCGCCACGTTTGGTGGCGCGATAGGTGAAGTCCAGGGCGGACACCACGCCCGCACACTCAAGGCCAATGTCGGCGCCGCCGTGCGTCGCGTCCTGCACCATCTCGAGGGCCGTAGGGGCGTTCACCTGGACGGTCAGGTGCGCACCAAGCGCGCTGGCCTGGGCCAGCTTCTGTTCGTTGATATCAGCGACCACCACCGTACTGGCTCCGGCCGCCAGCGCACCGAGCAGCGCCGCGAAGCCGATCCCCCCTAGGCCGGTAATCAGCACCGTCTCCCCGAGTCGGACGCGGGCGGTATTGGCAATGGCCCCAACACCCGTCATCACCGCACAGCCGAACAGCGCCGCCACTTCGGGCGCGACGGTCCGATCAATACGCACCAGAGAGCGACGCGAGACCACCGCGTACTCTGCGAATGCGGAAACGCCAAGGTGATGATAGACCGGCGTGCCGTGCGCATCCCGCAGGCGGATCCCGCCGCCAAGCAGTGTTCCCGTGCTGTTGGCGTGCGCCCCCGCCTCACAGAGTGGCGGCCGACCGGTCATGCACGGCAGGCAGTGTCCACACGACGGCACGAAGGCGAACACGACGTGATCGCCGAGGGCGAGATCGTGCACACCGGCACCGAGTTCCACGACTTCGCCCGTGGCCTCATGCCCCAACAGCATGGGTAGCGGACGGGGGCGACTCCCCTCAATGACCGAGAGATCGGAGTGACAGAGCCCGGCCGCCGTGATTCGCACAGCAACTTCCATGGAGCCCGGTGGAGCCAATGACACCGTCTCGATCGCCAGCGGCGCCGACACCGGATATGGTCGTGCCGCGCCAGTGTGGCGCAGCACGGCGGCGCGTACGGCCTGTGAACTCATGGTGCGGGACGGGAGGAGGAGGAGGATCGGGAGGTGCAGTCCGGCGGGTGGATCGATTAGCATGAACTTATGTCTGCGTCGTCCGTGTTGCTTCCCCTTGATGGTCTGGGGCGCCACCGCCTCAAGGTGGCCTTTGTTGGCACCCACGGCGTGGGTAAGACGACCCTTTGCTTTGATCTGGCAGCACAGCTCAAGCGACTGGATCTTGGCGTGGACCTCGTGAAGGAAGTCGCGCGCCGTTGCCCGCTGCCGATCAACGAAGACACGACGCTCGACGCGCAGGCGTGGATTCTGCACACGCAGATCGCCGAGGAGATTGCGGCGGCGTCGCAGAACGAGGTGGTGGTATGCGACCGCTCGGTGCTGGACAACTACGCGTATCTGGTGGCAAGCGCGGGACGCCAGAGCTCACTGGAGCCGCTCGTGCTGCAATGGGTACGCAGCTACCACGCGCTCTTCAAAGTGCCCGTAACCGGCGCCCCCACCTTCGACGGCAAACGGGCCGTCAGCCCCACCTTTCAGCAGCAGATTGATCACCTGATCGACGATCTGGTGGAGGAGCTGGGAGTGCCCGTCCATCATCTCGATCCCGGCGATCGTGCTGGCTGGACCGCAGCGGCCCTGGAGCATCTGGGGTTAGCCACCACACCGCCACAGATCGACCTCTTTGCCGCGCGGGAGTAGGCGCGTCGCGAGGCCGGTCTGCGTGAGAGCTGTCAGCGCGAGTGACGGTACATCATCTCCACGAGTTCGTCGTACATGGCCTCGGCTTCCACCGGGCCCTGTTGAATGGCGGCGGCGGCACAGTGCTTGAGATGGTTGCGCATGAGTTCCCGCCCAACGGCGCGCAGCGCTTCGTGCACGCTGGCAATCTGGGTGAGAATGTCGGCGCAATAGCGATCATCGTCCACCATTTTCTGCAGACCGCGCACTTGCCCCTCAATGCGACGCAGGCGTTTCTGATTGCGCTCCTTGGCATCGCGGTCCACCGCGACGGCCTTGCGTCCATCAGCGGGAGTCTCGCCGTCTGCGGGCTGCGCGCCGCAGCCGCACCCCACCGTCCGGACGTCGAGTACAGAGGGAGCTTTGGCAATCTTGGGAGTGACGACTCGTGTGGGCATGGCGCGCGAAGGAAACCTCAGTCGAAGGTGGCGCGACGGAGTCGCAGGGAATTGGTCACGACACTCACCGAGCTGAACGCCATCGCGGCGCTGGCCAGAATGGGACTGAGTTGCAGACCGAACGCCGGATACAGCGCGCCCGCCGCAACGGGGATGCCGATCACGTTGTAGACAAAGGCCCAGAAGAGATTCTGCCGCATCGTGCGCATGGTACGACGCGACAAGGCTATGGCACGGACCACGCCCTGCAGGTCGCCGCGCATCAGGACAATGTCTCCCGCTTCAACCGCGACATCCGTCCCGCTGCCAATCGCCATCCCGACGTCCGCCTGCGCCAGCGCGGGGGCATCGTTGATGCCGTCACCCACCATGGCCACCACGGTCCCCTGCGCCTGAATTCGCTTGACCTCGGCCACCTTGCCGTCGGGGAGCACGCCCGCGACGACCCGGTCCACCCTTGCCGCTCGTCCAATGGCTTGTGCGGTGCGTTCATTGTCCCCCGTGAGCATGACCACCTGCAGCCCCATGGCATGCAAACGGGCAATAGCGGCGGTGGATGAGGCGCGGATCGGATCGGCCACGGCGATGAGGCCGACCAGCTGACCGTCCATGGCCACGAACATGGGTGTCTTTCCATCATCGCTCAGACGCAACGCCTGATCCGCAAGTGGCGAAGTGCTCACACCCCAATCGGCCAAAAAGGCCGCGTTGCCCACGACCAGCGCGGCGTCACGGACGACGCCCTGTGCGCCACGTCCGGTTACCGAGGTGAACGACTCCGGTTCGTCCAGCACCAGCGCACGAGTGGCCGCTTCACGCACAATGGCATCCGCCAGCGGATGCTCACTGGACCGCTCAAGACTCGCCACACGTTGCAGCAGCACATCCGCAGTGACCTCAACGCCGGGCGCCAGGAGCACATCGGTCACGACGGGCTTGCCTTCGGTAATGGTGCCAGTCTTGTCGAGCACCACCGTGCCGATGTCGCCGGCTCGCTGCAGCGCTTCGCCGCCCTTGATGAGCACCCCCATTTCGGCGCCCTTACCACTGGCCACCATTACCGCGGTTGGCACCGCCAGTCCCATGGCACACGGGCAGGCGATGATCAACACGGCCACCGCCGCCGCAAACGCCCGCACCAGGGGTGCCGTATCGGCGGCCACGTACCAGACGCCAAAGGTGAGGACGGCCAGCAGCAGCACCACCGGCACAAACACGGCACTGATGCGATCGGCCAGATGCTGGATGGGCGCGCGGGTCCCCTGCGCATCGCGCATGAGCTTCACGATCTGCGCCAGCACGCTGCTGGCCCCGAGTGTGGTGGCGCGGTAGCGGAACGCGCCGGTGCGATTGATGGTCCCGCCAATCACCCGGTCGCCCGGATGCTTGCTCACGGGCATGGATTCCCCGGTGAGCATGCTTTCGTCCACGGCGCTGTCTCCCTGCACCACTTCACCGTCCGTGGGGATGCGTTCACCGGGGCGCACGATGATGACTTCATCAGGCTCCACGGTATCCACAGGCGCATCCACCTCCTCACCAAAGCGCGCCACGCGTGCCGTCTTCGGTTGGAGCGCCACCAAGGAGCGCAGGGCCGCCGAGGTACGCATTTTGGCGCGGGCCTCGAACATGTTGCCGGTGAGAATCAAGGCGATGATGATGATCACCGCCTCGTAGTACACATCGGGCATCACGCCACGCGAAGTGAAGAAGACGGGCGACACCGTGGCCATGAGCGAATAGACAAACGCCGCGAGGGTGCCCACGCTGACCAGCGTATTCATGTCGGCCGCCCCATGACGCAGTGCCGCCCAGGCGCGCGTGTAGAAGTGCCGACCAGCCCACAGCATGACCAGCAACGTGGCGGCCAGCAACGCCAGCGTGAGCGCGCGCGCGGGGATGGCATACAGCCACGGCAGGACGGCCCGCAGGGTTGGATCGAGTGCGCTCATGCTCCAGCGCATGAACGGATCGGCCACGACCGCGTGCTGGTGTTCGCCGGCGAGGCTGCCCATGAGCGGCATGCTCACCAGCATCGCCAGGACACCAATCCCGCCGCTTACGAGCGCCTTTCGGCGCAGCGACTCATACTCGGCGGCCTGCGCGCGCTCGCGCGCTTCCTGTTCCTCGAACGCGGTTTGATCGGCGTCGGCCAGTGCCGCGCCATAGCCCGCGTCGCGAATGACATCGAGTAACGCATCCGGCGTGATCGCGCCCGGATCGAAGGTGACCGTGGCGCTCTTCATCATGAGATTCACGGCGGCGTCGCTCACGCCGGGCGACTTCTGCAACGAGCGTTGCACGCGCGATGAACAAGCGGCGCACGTCATCCCGGTGACCGGGATGCGGAGTGTGGCTGTCGCTGATGTCATGGAACCACCTCGTGGTCCTGTACGCGAGGATGCGCTGGCGGGAGCGTCAGCGCGTCGCGACCACGGCGTAGCCCGCGTCGTCGATGGCCTGTGCGATCTGCGCGGGGGTGGTCTGCGCCGGATCGAATGCCACGGTGGCGGTTCCGATGGCGACGGCTTCTACGGTGACGCCCGAGGTCTGCTGCAGGGCCTTGTCCACCGCCTTGACGCAGTGACCGCAGGACATCCCGGTGATTTCAAAAGTGGCGTGCTGCATGACATGCTCCTGATAGGGTGTGGGGGTATATTACCAATACCCCTCCCGGGTATCAAGGAGTTGCCTCCAGCCGGTTGGGTCAGCCCACGCCGCCGCGAATGCGGAGCGGCGTCCCCCAGGGATCGCGGACCAGCTCTTCCTGCACTGCGAATCCTGCGCCACCGAGTGCAGCCAGCACATCGCCGGGCGATGGGACCACGATACTCCACTCGAGCAGTTGGGCATCGTGGGCGCCAGAGGCCGGGGCCGCTTCGGCCCAGGTATTGGTGCCCAGATGATGGTGGTATCCGCCGGCGCCAAGGAAGAGTGCCCCCGGATACCGCCAGACCATGCGATCGAACCCGAGCGCGTGGTGGTAGAAGGTGGCCGCGTGTGGGAGATCGCCGACGTGGAGATGGAGGTGCCCCATGACCGTGCCAGGTGGCATCCCTGTCCACGGATCACCCGCGGCGGATGCCACGACAGCCGGGAAATCCAACGGATCGGTGGCCATCATGAGCTCCTGACCGATACGCTGCCATGCCGCCCGCGGACGGTCGCGGTAGACCTCGATCCCCAACCCATCGGGGTCCTGGAGATAGACCGCCTCACTGACCAGATGGTCGCTGGCCCCCGCCCGCACACCCAGCCTGGCCAGATGCTGCACGAAGCGCCCCAGCGATGGCCGGTCGGGGAGCAGGATGGCAAAGTGATACAGCCCGAGCCGCGATCCCGGACGGACTGGCGTCGTGCCCGGTCGCCACTCCAGAACGACCAGCGGTTCGGAGGCACCGTTGACGCCGAGCTGCACCACATCGGCGGTGCGCGAGAGCTCCGTGAGCCCGAGCACCTGCTGGTACCACTGCTGCGAGCGCTCCAGGTGACTGACCTGGAGACGAACCGGCCCCAGCCGCAGCTGCTGGGGCAACCGATACCCACGTGGCGCATCGCCGTAGCTGCCGGGGTGCGCGGGCTGCGCCACGGGCGCGCCGCCGAACATGTCGTGACTGGAAACTCCCATACATCGAATTATTTCCGTTTACACAATCATTGTCAAGCTAATCATGTTCGTTTCGTCCATAAGGTGTTGATGAATGCTGGGGTGAGTCGGCACCCCGGCGTCACAGGACGCATTGAGCGAGGGTAGAATGAATTTGAGGTCCATATCGAACCCCCGGAGGGCGCATGCGTTCTGTACGCTGGTTCAGCCGCCGTAGCCGCACCACCGTGATTGGTGCGGCACTCGTAATGCCGTTCGTCGCGGGCGCGTGTGCGCGACAGTCGAAACCCACCGCTGCCCCGACACCGGAGAGCAGTGGCTCCGGCCGGACCGCTCCTACCATGGAGTCAATCAATTCCGTGGAGGAGGGGGCGTTTGGCCAACAGCCGGTTTCCCGGGTGGAAGAGTTGTTCGTTGGCCGGTTTCCAGGTGTTCAGGTGCTGAACGTCAACGGTCAGGTGCAAGTCCGCATCCGCGGGGCCTCCTCGTTCAACGCCAATACCGAACCACTCATTCTGGTCGATGGGCAGCAGATGACGCAGGGATCGGGCGGCCTGATCGGCCTCAACCCTCGCGACATCCATAAGATCGAGGTGCTCAAGGATGCCGTCTCGATGGCGGAGTTCGGAGTTCGGGGCAGCAATGGCGTCATCCGCATCACGACGAAACGTCAGTAAGCGTCATCACCAAGCCCGCCGTTTCCCGTATCTTTCGGGATATGGAGACCCTATGAGAACGTTTATCCGTGCTTTCCATTTGGTCGTGGTGTTGGCGTGCAGCGCGGCGGCAGCCCACGCCCAGCACCCGGCCGATGTGTCGTTCATGCAGGGGATGATTGGCCATCACGCGCAGGCGGTGCAGATGACCGCGCTCGTCGAAGTGCGCACGCGCACTCCGGAGCTGCGCCTGCTCGCCGAGCGCATCACGGTGTCGCAGCGCGACGAAATTGACATCATGTCGCGCTGGCTCAACGAACAGAAACAGCCGATCCCACCATCGGATCCGCATGCCATGCACCCCATGGCTCCAGGCCACGGGGCGCACGCCATGCCCGGCATGTTGTCGTCCGCCCAGATGGACAGCCTGACCGCGGCCCGTGGTGTCTCGTTTGACACCCTCTTCCTGCAGTACATGATTCAGCATCACGAAGGAGCGCTGGTCATGGTCGCCGACCTGCTGCAGGTGAATGGCGCCGCGCGCGACCCGCAGATCTTTCAGTTTGCGTCTGATGTGGATACCGATCAGCGCGCCGAAATTCGCCGCATGCGCACCCTGCTGAACACCTTGAAGCGGTAGTAGCGCGTCCGTGTTGTTTCGCAGCATGTTGTCCCCTTCCCTTTCTCCTGCCCAGATGTCTCCTCTCGTCTTTTCTTCGCCGCGGCGCCGTCTGGCCGGGGCGGCGTTTTCGCTCGCCGTACTGGCCGGAACGGCCGGTGCCCAGGACCCTCGTGTTGGCCTCAAAGCGGGTCTCAACGACGCCGGCCAAGCCATCAAGAACGTGGAGTTGGTGTCGCACACTCCCAAGCGCGATGGGTGGTTCAATCCCAAGGCGCTGGGTGATTTCGGCTTTGCCAACTCCGACCTCGCCTTCCAGAAAAACCTCGTCTTCCAGGGCGGGTGGCATGGCTGGCAAGCGTGGGATATCAGCAACCCCAAGGCGCCGGTGCTCCGAAAGTCGTTTGTCTGCCAGGGTGGACAAGGGGATCTCTCCGTACACGGCACGCTGCTGTTCATGTCGGTGGAGGATCTGGTGGGACGCGTGGATTGCGGCACACAGGGCGTGACGGACACCGTCAGCACCGACCGCTTTCGCGGCGTGCGCATCTTCGACATCAGCGATATCGACAACCCGAAGCAGGTCGCAGCCGTGCAGACGTGCCGAGGGTCGCACACGCACACGCTGGTCACCGACAAGAACGACAAGGCCAACGTCTACGTGTATGTGCAGGGCACCGGCCCGGTGCGGTCGCCCAACGAATTGGCCGGGTGCAACGCTTCACCCAATGACTCCACCACGTCGTACTTCCGCATCGAAGTGATCAAGGTGCCGTTGGCCGCGCCGCAGTCGGCCCAGATCGTGAACATGCCCCGCATTTTTGCCGATGCGCAGGGGAACGTGGCCGGCCTGTGGAAGGGTGGCAGCCATGGCACTGGGACGCAAAACACCGGCACCACCGACCAATGCCACGACATCACCGCGTATCCAGAGATTGGCCTCGCCGCGGGCGCCTGCTCGGGGAACGGCATCCTGCTGGACATCAGCAATCCGGCCAATCCACGCCGCATTGACGAGGTCATCGACCCGAACTTTGCGTACTGGCACTCGGCCACCTTCAACAACGCCGGGTCCACGGTGCTGTTCACCGATGAATGGGGCGGCGGCACCTCACCGCGCTGCCGGGACACGGACAAGCCCACCTGGGGAGCCGACGCACTGTTTTCGCTGGGCGCTGACCGCAAACTGAAAGCCGCCGGGTACTTCAAGATTCCCGCTGCGCAGGGTGCCAACGAAAACTGCGTCGCGCACAACGGCTCGCTCATTCCCGTACCGGGACGCGACATCATGGTGCAGGCGTGGTATCAGGGTGGCATGTCCATCTTCGATTTCACCAACGCCGCCAAGGTGCAGGAAATTGCGTACTTCGATCGTGGCCCCATTGCCGAGCAGCTTACGTTGGCCGGCTACTGGAGCACGTACTGGTACAACGGACACATTGTCGGCTCGGAGATTGGCCGCGGGCTGGACATTTTCTCACTCACCCCGAGCGAGTTTCTGTCGCAGAACGAAATTGACGCGGCCAAGCTGGTCCAGTACGACGAAGTCAATCCGCAGCTCCAGACGCGCATCACGTGGCCGGCGGCATTCCCGGTGGCGCGCGCGTACGTCGATCAGCTGGCACGCAGCAACGGCCTGCCCGCCGCTCGCCTTGCGGCGGTGGACAAGACCCTCGATGCAGCACAGAAGGCCGCTCCCGCCGCACGCAAGCAGGCGCTGGGATTGCTCGCGTCTCAACTGGCGGGAGATGCGGCCAAGTCCAGCGACGCCGCCAAGGTTCGCCTGCTGCAGGATGTGGTGAAACAGCTGGCGAAGTAGGCACACCACTCCCAGCGCCACTCCCCGCGCGGGATCCATGCGGGTTGAATGCGGGGCACCAGCACAGCTGGTGCCCCGTTGCCGTTACCCCAACGCCTTGCGTACCGCCGGCGCGACCACCGTGCCGTACAGTTCAATACAGCGCAGCACATCCGCGTGCGGCATGGGGCCCACGGTGAACTGGATCATCATGCGGTTGTGATGAAACAGTTCGTGCTCGAAGAGAATCTTGTCGATCACTTCCTGTGGGCTCCCCAGCAGCATGGCGCCACGTGGTGACCGTTCAAAATCAAACTGCTGTCGCGTTGGCATGGGCCAGCCACGCTCACGCCCAATGCGCCCCATGGTATCGATATACGGCGGGAATACCAACTCGGCCGCGCGGTCCACGCTATCGGCAATGAATCCGTGGGAATTGATGCTCACCGGCAACGTATCGGGATGGTGACCGGCCTCGGCGGCAGCACTGCGATACAGGTCCACCAGCGGCACAAAACGCTCCGGCATGCCGCCAATAATGGCCACGGCCAACGGCAGGCCGAGTGTGGCGGCACGCACCACGGACTGCGGTGTTCCGCCCACGGCAATCCACACGGGCAAAGGCTGTTGCACGGGGCGCGGATACACACCGCGATCGTGAATCGGCGCCCGATGTGTACCCTGCCAGGTCACCCGTTCGCTGTCGCGGAGCGCGAGGAGCAGCTCGAGCTTCTCCGAGAACAGCTCGTTGTAGTCGTCCAGACTCTGCCCGAACAACGGATACGACTCAATGAAGCTGCCGCGACCGGCGGTGATCTCCGCCCGGCCATTGGACAATTGATCCAGCGTGGCAAACTGCTGAAAGACGCGCACAGGGTCGTCCGAGCTGAGCACCGTAACCGCGCTGGTCAGCTTGAGACGTGACGTGCGAGCCGCCGCGGCGGCCAGAATCATGGCTGGGGCCGACACGGCATAGTCGGGGCGATGATGCTCCCCCACCCCGAAGACATCGAGCCCCACCTGATCGGCGAGCACAATCTCTTCCAGGAGCTGGCGGGTACGCAGCGCAGCGGCGGTAGGGTCGCCTACACGGCGAGGATCGGTCTCGCCGAACGAATATATGCCGAGTTCCATGGGAGGAAACTTGCGATTGGCGCAAGAAAAGGGCACCAGCCGCGACTTGAGCGGGCCCAATCGGACGTCTTGGTGATGTACATCACGGTTGCACGGTCTCAATCCAACGGCCTACAGCAGAGCTGCGTGGCTCAGCGTACAATTATGGTTGTGAGCCACTCTTCATCCGCCACCGATGCGGCCTTGCGCGAGCGCCTTCAGCGGCAGCTGGGAGACGCGTACGTGATTAGCCGTGAACTTGGCGGTGGGGGCTCCTCGCGGGTTTTTCTTGCGACTGAGACCGCTCTGGACCGCCCGGTGGTGCTCAAGGTACTGCCTCCCGAGCTCACCGACGGTGTGGACAGCGCCCGCTTTCGTCGGGAGGTGCTCATTGCGGCCCGTCTGCAGCATCCCCATCTGGTGCCGCTACTCACGGCGGACGAAGGGGTAGCGTCCAACGAGGACAACGCGCTACGCTGGTTCACCATGCCCTATGTGGAGGGGCAGTCACTCCGGGAATGGCTGAACAAGCGTGGGGCTTTCCCCATTCCCGATGCCTCCCGCTTGCTCCGGGAGCTGGCCACCGCACTCGCCTACGCCCACGCCAAGGGAGTGATTCACCGGGATATCAAGCCGGAGAACATCCTGATGTGTGAAGGGGTGTCGATGATCTCCGATTTTGGCGTCGCCAAGGCCCTCGACGATGCCAGTGCCGATGCGGTGAGCACGGGTCGTCGCGTTACAACGGTGAGTATGACACTTGGCACGCCTGCCTACATGGCACCGGAGCAGGTGAACAATGCCAAGGTCGTGGATCACAAGGCCGATCTGTACGCCTTTGCCTGCGTGGCCTACGAGGTGCTCACCGGCGCGCCCCCATTCGTGCGCCCGTCGTTGCGCGCAACGCTGGCGGCACAGCTTCGCGACCTGCCGGTTCCGCTCGCTGAACGTCGCCCCGAGATCCCCGCGCCACTGGCCGATATCCTGATGCGCTGCCTGGCCAAGGATCCGCTGCAACGACCACACTCCGCCACCGCCATCATCAAGGTGCTGGACACGTTGTCCGCATCACCTGCAGTTCCTGCCCCCGCACCGGCGCCGCCACCCACCAGGGCGCGGTCGACCGCGCCCGGATTGACCAAGACCATGATCGTGGTGGCGGTACTGCTGGTTGCCGTGGTGGCGTGGTGGGTGTTTGGCCTGTAGGCCGACCCTGCGTCAGCCCACCACCGGTTTGATGCGCAGCACACGTCCATTGCTGCTGTCGGTCACGATGTACACAAACCCATCAGGGCCCACGGCCACATCGCGAATTCGCTCGCCCAGTTCACCGAGGTAGCGCACTTCGCGCGTCACGCGACCGTTGGTGAGCTCAAGGCGCACCAGCGCCCCCGGGCTGAGTGAGCCGATCAAGATGCTGCCCTGCCATCCTGGAATGGCGCTCGCGGTGTAGAACGCCATACCGGATGGCGCGATGACGGGATCCCAGTAGTACACCGGCTGTTCCAGTCCGGCCTTGGCGCTGCCTTCTCCGATTCGCGCGCCGGAGTAATCCACGCCGTAGGTAATGACCGGCCACCCATAGTTCCTGGCGCGTTCCGGATGGTTGAGTTCATCTCCCCCTCGCGCGCCGTGCTCCACGGTCCAGAGTTGCCCCGTGGTCGGGTGCAGCGCGGCCGCCTGCACGTTGCGATGTCCGTACGACCAGATCTCCGCACGAGCATCGGTGCGATTCACAAACGGGTTGTCGGCGGGCACCGTCCCGTTGGTGGCGATACGCATGATCTTGCCCTGTCCCATGGAAAGATCCTGCGCCCGCTCCTTCCAGTTCATGCGATCACCCTGCGTGATGAACAGCTGACCATCACGGGCGAAGACGAGACGTGAACCATAGTGGCCGCCGCCGTTGAGCTTGGGCTCCTGCCGGTAGATCACCTGCACGTTCACCAGCGCGGCGCCGCTGAGTTGGGCGCGGGCGACTGCCGTGCCGGAGCCACCAGCGCCGGCTTCGGCGTAGGACAGATAGATCATCTGGTTTTGCGCGAACTGCGGGTCGATGGCCACATCGAGCAATCCCCCTTGCCCTTGTGCGAAAACCGACGGGACCCCCGTCAGTGGCGCCGACAGCTGGCCGCTGGTCGAGAGCATACGCAGTCGCCCCGGTCGCTCGGTGACCAGCGCCCGACCATCGGGGAGAAACTCAATGGCCCACGGGTTCACGAGTCCGGTGGCTACGACCTCCGAAGTCACCACGCCCCTGGTACTGGACGGCGTGGGCGATCGGTCGGCCAGTTGCTGCGATGCCGGAACCTCAGTGGATGGCTCGTCCGCCGGTGACGACGCCGACGGCGAGGAGCAGCCGGCCAGCACGAGAAACGTGAGGAATGCACGCATTGGCGTTACCGTGAAGCGTGGAACAAACGCGGTACCGTGAAGCGGTACGGGAAGACCCCTGTCATCCAAACCCCCGCCCTCCCATGTCGTTCCCTTCATTTCGCTCGCTGCTGGCCAGCCTGGTCACCGCCTCGGCCCTCGTTGCCCCCGGGTTGCTGGCCCAACGCGCCGCCACGGGACAGCCGGTTGGGCCGGTAGATCCCCGTCGGGCCACGACGCAAAAGCCGCCGCTGCACGGCAAGCATTGGATGGCCATCACGGGAAAGCCGTTGGGGGCGACCGCGGGAGCCATGATGTTCCAGAAGGGGGGGAACGCGGTGGATGCGGCCGCCGCCATGCTGGCCGCGACCTGTACCATGTGGGACACGCTGCACTGCGGCGGGGAAACCCAGGCGCTCATTTACCACCCCCAGCTCAAGAAGGTCATTGGCATCAATGCCCTCGGAGTGGCGCCCACCGGCGCCACGGCGGAGTTCTACCGCAGCAAGGGCTACGATCATCCTCCCGAGTTTGGGCCGCTGGCAGCCATTACGCCGGGTACACCGGGCGGCCTCATGGTAATGCTCGCCGAGTACGGTACGCTGTCGCTCAAGGACGTGCTGGGCCCCGCCATTCAGATGGCTGACGGCTATCCGGTGGAAGCGCAGCTGGCCAACAACATTGAACGGCAGAAAGACTGGATCAAGAAGTGGAAGTATGCGCCGGCCGTCATGCTGCCGCACGCGGGCAGCGGCGGGCGTGAAGCCCCCGAGGCGGGCGAACTGTTTGTGCAGAAGGATCTCGCCGCCACCTTCCGCAAACTGGTGGCGACGGAACAAGCGGCACGAAAGGCCGGCAAAACGCGCAAGCAGGCCATCATGGCGGCGTATGACCGCTTTTACAAAGGCGACATTGCGCAGGAACTCGTGCGTGGCATGCGTGAAGACGGCGGGCTCTTCACCATGGCAGACCTGGCCAACTGGCGCGTGAAGATTGAAGAGCCGCTGTGCACCAACTACAAGGGCATTGACGTGTGCAAGCTGCAGCAATGGCAGCAGGGCCCGGCCATGCTGCAGGCGCTCAACATTCTGGAGAACGCCGATCTCAAGGCGATGGAGTACAACTCGCCGCAGTACGTACACACGGTATATCAGTCCATAAGCATGGCGTTTGCCGATCGCGATTTTTACTACGGCGATCCGGCCTTCGCGCCGGAAGAGCCCATGAAGGGGTTGCTGTCGAAGGAATATGCGAAAGCACGCTGGAACAGCATGAACCGCAGTCGGAACGACGCGGGAATCAAGCCGGGCGATCCGTACCCGTTTCAGCAGGGGGTGAACCCGTTCACGGGGCTGTTGGCGCAGTGGGACAACGCAAAGTTTCTGCCACGTGACACCACGAAGCAGAGTGGCCAGCAGGATCGGCCCGTGCGTCCCGATACCATGTTCGACGCGCAGCTGCGTGAAGCCTTCCACGGCGGCACGACCAGCATTGAAGCCGCCGACAGCGCGGGGTGGGTAGTGAGCATCACCCCCAGCGGCGGCTGGGTACCGGCGGTGATTGCCGGGCGCACCGGTATCGGACTCAGTCAGCGTGGGCAGAGCTTCGTGACGCGCCCCCAGGATGGTCCCTTCAACGTGATTGAACCCGGGAAGCGGCCGCGGGTGACCCTCACCCCCACGATGGCGCTGAAAGACGGGGCGCCGTTCCTTGCCTTTGCCGTGCAGGGCGGCGACACGCAGGACCAGAATCTGCTGCAGTTCTTTTTGAACATGGTGGAGTTTGGCATGACCGTGCAGCAGGCCGTGGAGGCACCGAACATCAACTCGTACCAGATGCGCAATTCGTTCGGCTTCCACGAAACGCAGCCGGGGCTCATGGAAATTGCCACGAGCATGCCGGAAGCCAACCGCTCGGCGCTCACGGCCATGGGCTATCGGCTTCGCCCCCTTGAGCGCACGTCTGGCCCCATCACGGCCATCTGGTTCGACCGCAAGCACCGCACCATGTGGGGCGGGGTGTCAAACCACGGGGAAGACCACGGGATTGCGTGGTAGGTCGCGACTGACAACTCAGGACCCGAACCCCCGACCCGGAACTGATCAGTTCCGGGTTGGGGGGTTGAGTTTGGGGTCATGGGTTGACCGTAACTGGACTCACAGCCCCCACAGAGCGAAATTCAAGGGGGTGTTCCTTCCTTTCCCCCGACGCTACGGGTCCCATGCCGATCACGCTCAAGGTCAACGGCAAAACGCGCACAGTTGACGTGCCCGCAGATATGCCCCTGTTGTGGGTGCTGCGCGATGAACTCGATCTGAAAGGCACCAAGTTTGGTTGCGGCGCCAACCGGTGCGGCGCCTGCACGGTGCACGTGAACGGCGTGGCCCAGCGCACCTGCACGATGCCCGTGTCGCGGGCGGCCGGCGCTGACATCACCACCATCGAGGGGCTCTCGCCCGATGGGACGCACGCGGTGCAGCAGGCATGGGAAGAGCTGGACGTGCCGCAATGCGGCTACTGCCAGGCCGGCCAGATGATGGCCACCGCCTCGCTGCTGGCCAAGACGCCCAAGCCTACTGACGCGGACATCGATGCGGCGCTCAACACCAATCTGTGCCGCTGTGCTACCTACCTGCGCATTCGCGCGGCGGTGCACCGCGCCGCCGAGATCAAGGCCGGCGGCGCCGCCGTCGGTTCCAGTGGCGCATCCAAGAATACCAAGGAGGACTGACCCGTGACGTCTTCCCTGACCCCCGACAACAACACCGTGTCCACGCCGGTGAACCGCCGCGACTTTTTGCGCGTCAGTGCGCTCGCCGGCGGCGGCATTCTGCTGGCCAGCTACGCTGAACCGCTGGGCGCCATTGAACGCCTCGGCATGAGCACGCCGGCCGCCGAGCCCATGCTCAGCGCGTTCATCCGCATTACCGCCGATAACATCGTCACCATTACCGCCAAGAATCCCGAGATTGGCCAGGGCATCAAGACCATGTTGCCCATGCTCATCGCCGAGGAGCTCGATGTGGATTGGGCGAATGTGCGCATCGAGCAGGCGGACTTCGATCCCACGAAGTATCCCGCGCAGGTGGCTGGCGGCAGCACCGCTACCCCCACCAACTGGATTCCGCAGCGCCGCGTTGGCGCCGCCGGACGCGCCATGATTCTGGCCGCGGCCGCGAAGGAGTGGAATGTGCCGGCGGGCGAGCTTACCACCGCCAAGGGCGTGGTGACGCACAAGAGCTCCGGCAAGACGGCGACGTACGGTGCGCTGGCCACTGCGGCGGCGAGCATCACGCCGCCGGATCTGGCCACGGTGCCGCTCAAGGACCCGAAGCAGTTCACGATCATCGGCACGCGCAAAAAGACGGTTGGCATCAAGGACATTCTCACGGGCAAGCCGCTCTTCGGCCTTGATGTGACCGTGCCCAACATGCACTACGCCACGTTTGTCAAAGCGCCGGTGTATGCCGCCAAGGTGAAGAGCGCCAACCTCGACCTCATCAAGCAGCAAGCCGGTGTCACCCACGCGTTCGTGGTAGACGGCACCGACAACCTGGCTGGTCTCAAGGCCGGTGTCGCCATCGTGGGCAAGAACTGGTGGCTGGTGCAGGAAGCCCGCAAAAAGCTGGTGGTGGAGTGGGCGGAACATCCCACGTCGCAGCAGTCGAGTGCCGCGTTCGCCGCCAAGGCCAAGGAGTTCTTTGCCGCGGCCCCGCATCGCAATATTCGCAACGACGGGGATTTTGACACGGCCATCAAGTCAGCCGCCAAGGTGGTGGAAGCCGAGTACAGCTATCCGTTCATCAATCACGCCACGCTGGAGCCGCAGAACTGCACGGCGCGCATGAATGCCGACGGGACGTGCGAAATGTGGACCACGTCGCAGACGCCGCAGGGTGGGCGGGCGCTTGTGGCCACCACGCTTGGCCTCAAGGAAGACCAGGTGGTGATGCACATGATGCGCGCCGGCGGTGGATTCGGGCGTCGCCTGTACAACGAACCACTGGCCGAAGTGGCGTTCATTGCCCGCGAAGCCAAGGTGCCGGTGAAGCTGATCTGGACCCGCGAAGACGATATGCGGCACGATCAGTTCCGTCCGGGTGGCTTCCACAAGTTCACCGGTGGTATCGACGCCAACGGCAAGCTGGTGGCGTTCCGCAACCACTTCGCCACGTTCGGGCAGGGGGAGCGGTTTGCCTCAAGCGCCGACATTGGTCCGGGTGAGTACCCCGCGCGTTTCGTGCCCAATCTCAAGATGGACGTGTCGGTCATGCCGCTGGGTGTGCCGACCGGCGCGTTGCGTGCTCCGCGCTCCAACGCACTGTCGTTCGCCTTCCAGGGCTTCATCGACGAGTGTGCAGTAGCCGCCGGCAAGGATCCGCTGCAGTTCCGCATTGATATGCTCAAGGCGGAAATTGCACCGGCGCAGCCCCTCACGCCGCAGCAGCAGGCGGGGCAGATGGATGCGCAGCGCGTGATCGGGATTCTCGAAATGGTGCGCGACGTATCCGGGTGGGGCAAAACCAAACTGCCCAAGGGCACCGGGATGGGCGTGGCGTTCTACTTCAGCCACCGTGGCTACTTCGCCGAAGTGGTACAGGCCACCGTGAGCAAGGCCGGTGAAGTGAAGGTGGACAAGGTGTGGGCGGTGGGTGATGTGGGCAGCGAAATCATCAACCCCAACCACGCCGAACAGCAGGTGCAGGGTGCGGTGCTCGATGGCCTCGGCCAGGCGTATGGGCAGGAGATCACCTTTACGGCCGGCAAGGCCGATCAAGGCAACTTCGCCCCGGCCACCACAGCCAGTGGGTCGGCCGCCAACTTCCCGTTGCTCCGCATCAAGCAGGCCCCACCCGTCGTGGAAGTGCATTGGAAGAAGACCACGTTTTCTCCCACCGGCATTGGTGAACCCGCCATGCCTCCGCTCATTCCGGCGCTCATGGGCGCCATCTATCAGGCTACGGGCAAACGCGTGCGGCAGTTGCCGTTGTCCAAGGCCGATCTCAAATGGACCTGATGGCGTGACCAGCATGCAGATCGTCTCCACGTCCCCGTTCGCTGACCAGCGGCCGGGGACGTCGGGTTTGCGCAAGCGCACTCCCGTGTTTCAGCAGCCGCACTATCTCGAGAACTTCGTACAGGCGCTGCTCGAAGAAGCCGCCCTGCCCGCCGACGCCACGCTCGTAGTCGGCGGCGATGGCCGCTTTCTCAACCGCGAAGCGATCGTGACCATCATTCGCATGGCGGCCGGGAACGGCATTGGTCATGTCGTGGTGGGACGCGGCGGCCTGCTCTCCACACCGGCGGCGTCGCATCTCATTCGACAGGGCGCCGCAGGCGGCATCATTCTTTCGGCCAGCCACAACCCCGGCGGGCCAGACGGCGACTTCGGGATCAAGTACAACACCGCAAACGGTGGCCCGGCGCCCGAGTCGTACACCAATGCGGTGGCCGCGCGTGCAGCAGCGCTCACGTCGTATCGCATTGCCGAACTGCCGGCGTTTGATCTGGATGTGCAGGGGACGGTAGAGTTGCCGGGCATCACCATTGACGTGGTGGACCCGGTTGAGGCCTATGCGAGCCTGATGGAGTCGCTGTTTGACTTCGACGCCATCCGGAAGCTGTTTGCGAGTGGATTCCGCATGCGGATGGACAGCATGCACGCCATTACCGGCCCCTATGCCGTGGAGATCCTCGAGCGCCGATTGGGAGCGGCAGCCGGCACGGTAATCAACGCCGTGCCACTCCCGGATTTTGGTGGTGGGCACCCCGATCCCAACCTTACGTACGCGCATGAGTTGGTGGAAGAAATGTTCGGTGCCCAGGCACTGGACTTTGGTGCGGCCAGCGATGGCGACGGCGATCGCAACATGATTCTCGGGCAGCGGTTCTTCGTCACGCCCAGCGACAGCCTGGCCGTTATGGCGGCCAACGCCACACTGGTCCCAGGCTATCGGGCCGGATTGGCTGGCGTGGCGCGCAGCATGCCCACCAGTGCCGCCGTCGATACCGTGGCGACGGCGCTGGGCATTCCCTGCTTCGAAACGCCCACGGGGTGGAAGTTCTTTGGCAACCTGTTGGACGCCGGGCGCATTACCCTCTGCGGCGAAGAAAGCTTTGGCACCGGCAGCAATCACGTTCGCGAGAAAGACGGCCTGTGGGCGGTACTCTTCTGGCTCAACATCGTGGCCGCGCGCGGGGAGAGTGTGGAGCAGATCGTGCGCGCGCACTGGGCCACGTACGGGCGCAATTACTACACGCGCTACGACTACGAAGCGGTGCCAAGCGACGCCGCCAACGGGGTGATGGCGTTGCTCCGTGACCGACTGTCGTCGTTGCCCGGCAGCGTGCTTACGGGTCGCACCGTGCAGGCCGCCGACGATTTTTCGTACACCGACCCCATCGACGGCAGCGTGAGCGCCAAGCAGGGCATTCGGGTGCTCTTCACCGATGGCGCCCGCATTGTGTACCGGTTGTCCGGCACGGGCACCGAGGGCGCGACGATTCGCGTGTATATAGAGTCGAAGGAAACGGCCAGCGACCGACTGGGTATGGAGACGGCGGAGGCGCTTCGGGATTTGGTGGCCGCCGCGCTCGAGCTCGCAGAGATTGTCGAGCGGACCGGGCGTGAGGCGCCAACGGTGATTACGTGACGACTCACGACTCAGTACTCAAACGCACCACCCGAAACTGATCAGTTCCGGGTGGTGCGTTTGAGTAAAGAGTTGTGGGTTTCTGCGTTTCGCCCTACCCCTGCGGCAACGCCCGCCCGACCACCACCGTGACGTTGTCGCTGCCGCCGCGCTCGAGGGCGAGATCCACCAGTTCGCGACAGAGTTGCTCGGATGACATGAGCCGCCCGCACGCATCGGCGATTTCGGCATCAGTGACATGCTTCGTGAGTCCGTCGCTGCACACCAGCGTGATGCTGCCACGCTTGCTCACGTCAATGCGTGAGATTTCCGGGACAGCATCGTCAGCGCCAATGGCGCTCGATAGCACGTGATTGAGCGGCGAGTTGTGCGCGCGCTCCGGGGTGAGCGCACCGCGATCAATCATCTCCTGGGCCAGCGTCTGATCGCGGGTGAGCTGACGGAGTTCGCCGTCCTGAAAGTGATAGCAGCGGCTGTCGCCCACCTGCACCACATAGAGCCACGGCCACACCACGATGCCGATTGACAACGTGGTGGCCATCTTGCGCCCTTCCATCTGCACCGCCGCCTGCTCCTTGACGCGACGATGCGCTTCAATGGCCGACTCACGCAGCGCGGCCGTGAACTCGTTTTCGCTGGCTGAACCCGCCGCATGCCAACACTTCATGGCCGAGGCGAAGTACTCCGTTACCGCGATCGTGGCCAGTCGACTGGCTTCGCTGCCATCGGCGCTACCGCCAACACCATCAGCGACCAGCATGATGGTGGCGACCCGCTCTCCACGCAGCGTGATGGCCGAGGTGTCGGCGAGACTGGTGCCATGCACCACAACCTGCGGGTGCACGGTGCACAGCAGAAACTGATCCTGATTTGACGTCCGCACACGACCAGTGTGCGTGAGCCCGAAGAGATCGAGCTCGTCGTCGCGAGGGCGAACCACGGGGGGGCTTACATCTTGAACAGACACCATACCCCCACAATGATGCCGCGGGGTGACGGCGGCAAGCGCCGACCCCAACCGTGTGCCGAATTGGGGACCGAAGGCCGGTCTGGCGTGCCCGGCCGGAACATCAGATATTCCGCCGGGAATAGTCGAGCAGATCTCTCCCGTATCCTGCCGGCCTGGTTTTCCACCGACCTTCCTGTCGAGCCCCATGTCGACTGCTCCTACCTGTATCATCACCGGCGCCTCGTCTGGCGTCGGGTTGTACGGCGCCAAATCACTGGCCGCTCGTGGTTGGCATGTGGTGATGGCCTGCCGCGATCTCGCCAAGGCTACGGCGGCCGCAGACGCCCTGGGGATCCCCAAGGCGAGCCGTACCCTGATGCCCATCGATCTGGGCTCCCAGGCCAGCGTGCGCGCCTTTGTCGAGGCCTTTCGCGCCACCGGCCGGGCGCTCGACGCGCTGGTGTGCAACGCAGCCGTGTACCTGCCACGCCTCACGGAGCCCATGCGATCGCCGGAGGGCTACGAAATCAGTGTGGCCACCAACCACTTCGGCCACTTTCTGCTCGCCAATCTCCTCCTCCCCGATTTGCAGCGCAGCACGCACGCGTCGCGCCGCCTCATCATTCTGGGCACGGTAACCGCCAACTACGAAGAGTTCGGCGGCAAGATCCCCATTCCGGCACCGGCAGACCTCGGCAACCTCGAGGGGCTGGAAGCCGGGTTTCTGGCGCCCATCGCCATGCTCAACGGCAAGGCGTTCAAGCCGGGGAAAGCGTATAAGGACAGCAAGCTGTGCAATATGATCACCGGGCGTGAACTGCATCGCCGGTATCACGGACAGACGGGGATCGTCTTCAACACGCTCTATCCCGGATGTGTGGCTGACACGCCGCTGTTCCGGCACACACCGCCGGCATTCCAGCGCATCTTCCCGTGGTTTCAAAAGAACATCACCAAGGGGTACGTGACGCAGGAGCTGGCGGGTGACCGCCTGGCGCAGGTGGTTGCTGATCCGGCCTTTGGGAGCCGCAGCGGAGTGCACTGGAGCTGGGGCAACCGCCAGAAGGAGGGGCGCGAAGCATTTGCGCAGCAACTCACCGCGCGCGCGCAGGACCAGGCATTGGGCGAACGCCTGTGGACGCTGACGGCGGGGTGCGTGGGGATGGGGAGTTGAACGGATGGCTGACAACTCGGACTGAGAACTCCGCGCGGTTGGCGGGGGAGTTCTCAGTTTCAGTTGAAGTCGTCAGTCATCAGTTGGAGTTTTCAGTTGTGAGTCATAGCCCCTGCTACCCCTCGGCGCCTCATGCGCCTGCAGCCACGTCCACTCGGCGTCTGTGTAGAGCCGCGACAGCACGAACGAACTCAAACCAAAAACGCGAACCCACATCCCGGAACTGATCAGTTGTGGGTGGTGGGTCGGGATTTTGCGTTCCGGTTGGACTACGCCGTGGTCGCGGCAGGCACCGTGTTCGCCCGCCGCCGCCAGGCCAAGAACCGGCGCAGCGAGAGGTAGAGACCTGTGTAGACCAAAACGGCGGCGCCCAGCGACACGAGCCCCGCCAAGGTCTGCCCCCAAAAGCCAAGCACTTCACCGGTGTGCGCAAATCGCATGATGGAGCGAGCACGCCGCCCTTCACTTTGCGACGAAAACGGCTGCCACTTGGCAGGCTCGCCGGTGCGCGAGACGGTGAGTGTCGCACGCTTGTGGGGTTCCCCGCCCATTCCACGGTCGAGCGTGTAGACCAACGGAGCCTCGGCGTTCTTGGGCCATGCCAGCGACACCGTGCGCCAGTCGGGCATGCGCTCCGTTGCGAGGGCGGCGACATCACCGACAAGGGGTACGACGGCCCCTCCCTCCGTGCCCAAGGCTGGCCGACCCGCCGCCGCCCCTCCGACCGGCGCCCCTTCGGGCGCCCGCGCTGGCGGCGTGTCCCCCACCGCGCGATACACCAGATCACTCGCCCACGGGAAGGAGATCACCGCCGCACTGGCAACGATGATGGCCAGCGGAATGGCGCTCCAAATGCCAATCACATTGTGCCAGTTGAAGTCGCGCGCTTTGGGAGACAGTCCGCGGCGGAACCACAGTACCTGGCGCAGCGCGCTCCACTTCACCACACGGGGCCACCACAGCACGATGCCGGTGAGCACCAACACAAGAAACGCGAGGTTCGACCAGCCGGTGACCAAACGCCCCGTTTTGCGGGACTCATCGCTCGTGGCCAGCCAGCGGTGCCAGTCGGTCGCCACGCTGAACAGCTTGCGCATGGAGGCGCTACCCGTGCCCACGACGGTGCCGGTGTAGGCATTGAGATATTGGCGCCCGGCCCGGCCGAACTGCACTTCCACGGGCATAGCGGCACCCTGACGCCATACCACGGTGGTGGGTGTCTTGCTCTCGCGGGAAGCGACCAGCCGCAACAGCGAATCGGCGCTGAGCCTGGTAGCTCCGGGCGTCGGCGGCCCGGCCTGCACCCCCCGGAGGTCGGCCCACAGTGTCATCTGCTTTTGGTAGGTGAGCAGCACGCCCGTGACCGACATGATGAGCACCACCACGCCGGAGAGGAGACCGGCCATGAGATGGGTCCAGAAGAGCAACGGGCGGAGACGGCGCATAGCGGGCGGAGTGAACGGGTGACTCTTAGTTGAGAACGACTATCAAATACCGTGCACGCATCCTAACCCTGCATACCCGAATCAGTCAATCGGGATTGGTTCGCAACTACGGGCCACCGCTGCCCTTGATCCGCTGGTGACATTGCGAGCATGTCGCGATCTGTCCTGACACTGCGCGCCGGCCCGACGGCGCTCGCCCTGCTGCGCGAACGCGGGCTGCGCCCCGACGATGTGGATGTGGTGCCCGGCGCCTCCGGCGGCGCCAAATGGCTGGGGATTGCCGGTCTGGATCGCTACCTCTTTGGCACATTTCTCCAGGCGCCACGCACCCGCCCCTTGCATGGCATTGGCAGTTCCATTGGCAGCTGGCGCATGGCCTGCCTGGCCCAACGGGACCCCCTGGCGGCGCTCGCCCGTGGACATGAGGCGTACACCCACCATCAGGTGTACAGCAAAAATCCGAGCCCGCGCGAAGTCACTGAGGTGCTCACCCGGTGCCTCGATCATCTGCTGGGGCCTACCGGCGTGGAGGAGATGGTTCATCACCCCACCGTGCGCGTGCACATCATTACCGCTGAGGCCCGCGGCGCCGCTGCCAGCGAGAAACGACTGGTTCTGGCCACGGCCATGGCCTTTGCCGCTGCGGCCAATCTGATTTCGCGGCGCACCCTCGCGTTGCAGGTCCGTCGTACAATCTTTCACGCCGCCGCCGACGAGTCGCCGTTCCTGCACCTGCGGGATCTGCCCACGGTGCACCGCACCCTCACCGAGCAGAATGCGCGAGCTGCGCTGCTTGCCTCAGGCTCCATTCCCCTCCTGCTGGACGGCGTGCGTATCCCGGACACCCCCGGTGTCCACTGGGATGGCGGGGTCACCGACTACCATCTCGACCTCGACTTCGGCGACGGCGACGGGCTGGTGCTCTTCCCGCACTTCTTCGAACACGTGGTGCCGGGGTGGTTCGACAAGTCCCTCCCGTGGCGACGGGCCGGTGCCCGCAACTTTTCCCGCACGCTGCTCATAGCACCCAGCCCGGCGTTCATTGCGCAGCTGCCGGGTGGCAAGATTCCCGATCGCCGCGATTTCTATGCGCTTACCGACCGAGAGCGGTTTGCCCGCTGGGACCGCGTGAACGCCATGACCAGTGTGCTTGGCGAAGCGCTGCACGAACTGATTGCCACGGGGCGACTCATCGATCAGGTACGGCCGTGGTAAAGGGGTGACTCGGCGGCGGTGCGGTATGCATCTTTGGCCCATGCGTACCCCACACCTTTCCGTTGCAGCGTATGCCGTGCTGCTGTCGCTCGGCGCGCCGGTGGCCGCCGCCCAACCGCTCACGCTCGACCAGGTCGTCCAGTCGGGGGCCATTACCGGCTCCACGCCCGGCGCGGTGACATGGTCGCCCGACAGCCGCACACTGGCCTTCACCTGGGACAGCACCGGCGCCGGGAATCGTGCGCTGTGGCTGGTGCAACACGATGGCACGCGCCGCCGAGTGATTGCGAACCTTGGAGGTGCCGCCATTCGCGAAGTGTCGTGGCGACCGGATGCCCGTGCATTGTACGCGCTACAGGGCGACGCGCTGGTGCAACTGACGCTGGCGACCAACGCGCTGGACACGCTCGCCATGGTTGGACGCGAGGCCCACGATTTCACGCTGTCGCCAGTGGGTGGGCAAGCAGCGTATCTGCGCGATGGTGACGTCTGGATGGTACGTCTTGACGCCCCCGGCACGGCGCCGCGCCGTCTCACGACCGTATCCGTCCCCTCTATTGCGACGGTTCCACTGGGCACCTACGCGCGACTCGACCGGGAGATTGGCCCTGGCACCTGGAGCAGTGCCGCGCCCTCGTTTGCCTTTGCGCCAGACGGGCGAACGCTGGCGGTGCACGTGGTGGATCGGCGCGCGGTGCGGACGGTCCCGTTCCCGTACTACCTCGGCGCCGAAACACAGGTGAATTTGCTGCGCCGTTCTTACCCCGGGGATGCCAACGAATCGCGGCAGATGGCGCTAGTGGATGTGGCGTCGGGCACCATGACGGTCCTGCCCTTTGAACAACCCACCGCCGTGCAGGTGCTCAACTTCGCGTGGTCACCGCAGGGCGTGCTGATGGTGGATCGTGAAGCCGACGACGCCACCGAGCGATGGGTGCACGTGATGCAACCGGGCGCGGCGCCGCGTGTGGTGTATCACGACCAACGCGCCTCGCGCATTTACACCGAGCACGCATCGGCGTGGTCGCACAACGGCACCTCGCTGTTGCTCACCACCGATCGTGACGATCGCTATCGCGTGTACTCCGTGTCGTTGACCGACAGCACACCGGTGCCGCTCACGCCGGCTACCAGTGATGTCCAGGGGGAGGCGATGGCGCTGCCCGATGGCAATGTGGCCTGGCTTTCCGCTGCACCTTCTGTGTCGCAGCGTCAGTTGTGGCGCGCGGCGCGTGGCCAGTCGCCGGTACAGGTTACGCGCCGGGCAGGGACGCACCGCGTGATGATCTCGCCGGATGGGCGCACCGTGGCCAGTCTGGTGAGTGACGACATCACGCCACCGCATCTGGTTCTGGTACCGATGCGCGGTGGCGTCGAGCAGGTGGTCACGGCACCGGGCGGACCCGGACTTGGCAGTGCCCAACTCGTGGCGCCGCGTTACGTGACGATGGCTGGTCCCGGTGATGTGGCAGGGGCCGACAGCTTGCGGGCCAAGGTGTGGCTTCCCGCCGCCGCGCAGCGTGGTGAGCGGGTGCCGGTGGTCTTTGGCCCCATCTATTCCAACACGGTGCGCAATCGCTGGGGCGGCACCTACGGCCTGTTGCAGCAGTTGCTGGTACAGCGTGGCTATGCGGTCATTCAAGTGGACGTGCGTGGCTCCACGGGATACGGGCGGGCATTTCGGGAAGCCTTCCTCGCCGAATGGGGCGGACGGGATCTCGACGACCTCGCCGCCGCCAAGCAGTGGCTGGGCGCACAGTCGTGGGCCGACACCTCGCGTACGGGGATCTTTGGTTCGTCGTACGGCGGACTCATTACCGTGTATTCGCTGTTCAAGCGCCCGGGGCTCTTCAAAGCCGGTGTGGCCGGCGCGTCGGCCACCGATCCGCGTTTCTTTGGCAGTGACGACGTCGCCATTGCGCGCCGCCCCCTCACCCATCCCGACATCTTCAAGCGCGGCGCCCTCCAGTACGCCGGTGGATTGCGTGATCATCTCATGCTCATTCACGGTCTGATGGACGACGTTGTCCCCTTCAAGACCACCGCCGATCTGGCCGAAGAGCTGATGCGGCAGGGAAAGGATTTTGATCTGGTCATTGCGCCGTCCGCCACGCACGGCTGGACTGCGCGACCGCAACATGCCCGATATCTGCTGGGGAAGTTGGTGCAGCATTTTGACAGATACATTCTCCCGAAAGGGCGTTGAACGGCCACTGCGGTTCGGGTGTGGACCTGCCACTGCGGAATTGGAAGACCGCTGCGGTTCTGGACTGCCACTGCAGTTGAGGAACACGGCGGTTTGGGTGGACATGGAAGCGCCCGCCGGCTTCGCCGGGCGGGCGCATTCCTTGGTGGTTGTCTCACCGAAACTGCGGTGGCGGTTGCATTCACCACCAAAAACGTGCCGCCACGGCGAAGCCGGGCGGCACTTTCCGCAGCGACCCAAACGGCACGGTTCCTCAACCGCAGTGGTGGTCCTGAACTGCAGTGGTAGTCCAGAACCGCGGTAGCAGGTCCAAGCCTGAACCGCAGTTGCAGGTCACCCCACCTGCACCAAAAGTGACCGCCCCGCCATCCGCTCGTCGTCAATGGACCGTCCGCCCTTGGGCGGCCTCCCGCTTCCTGACGTCGCGCCTTCATGAAGACCGCCGAAACTCTGTTGGCCTGTTGCGTGGTGGGCCTGGCCTGTTTCATTGGCGGCCAGACCGTTGGTGCGCGGGGGTCCTCGGTACTGATCGAATCGAGTGGCACGATTGCCACGCGCCCGGCGCGTGTCGGCCCGCTGGACTCAACGGCCGCCCCGACGGCCAAACGCCTGTCCACGGCCCATGGGGAAGAACGGCTGGTGACCAGCAATGCGCCCGCCGAACGGCCGCGTCGCGATGTGGACGACGCGCGGCGCCGCATTGCCATGGGCATGGACGGCACCTACATCCACGAGCTGCTGACAGCCCGCGATTCGGCAATCGCCCGCTGGCCCGACCGCCTGTCCCGGCCATTGCGCGTGCATGTGCGGGAGAGCGAAGAGCTGGAGTCCTGGAACCCCGATTTCACGCCCGCTGTGCGTGATGCCTTTGACACTTGGGTGCAGTCGGGCATTCCGGTGCGTTTCACCTTCGTGCGTGACTCGGCCACAGCCGACATTCACGTCCGCTTCGTGAGCAGCTTCGCCAACGGCATCAGCGGCAAAACGGTGTGGAGCCGCGATGGACTACACTGGCTGCTCTCGAGTGACATTCAGCTCGCGGTGACCCATCCCAATGGCGGATCCATCACGCCGCCACAGATGCGGGCCATTGCGCTGCACGAAGTGGGGCACCTGCTCGGACTTGATCACACCAGCGATCCCGACAACATCATGTCGGCGCGGATTCGCGTGCGAGAATTGAGTGAGGCGGATCGTGCTACCGTACGCCTCGTGTATTCTGTGCCGGCGGGGTCGCTGAAGTAGAGCGCGTGGTTCTACCGCAGCTCCAGCACCACGGTGCGCGACGCGCCACTCTTGTTCTGCACCAGCAGCCGTGCCTCGCGCGCGGAGTAAAACGTCCGCCGCAGTGACGTGACGTCACGCACCGGCGTCCCGTTCACCGACCGCACCACTTCACCCGAGCGCAGCCCCGCATCAGCCGCGGGCGTACCCGCCGGCACACGCAACACCAGCACCCCGGGCTCCAGGCCAAGGCTCTCGGCGAATTCGTCGTCGATGGTCGCAAACTGTGCCCCCGCAATCACCACCACCCCGCTGCCGCTGAACATGTTCATGGGTGGGGGCGTGGGCGACGACGGCGGCAGGGGGGCCTGCGGAGCGCGTACAAAGACCATGGCGCGTTCCTCCTTGCGCGCCCCCACCGTCACGGGCACCTCGCGTGGCTTGCCCGCGCGCCGTACCCGGATACGAACCGTATTGCCGGCCGTGATGAGCTCCGCATAGTTCACGGCGCTCTGCATGACATCGCGCCCGTTGTACGCCACCAGCGTATCGCCCGCCGTGAGACCGGCACGGGCCGCCGGCGAACCGAGATCAACCGTTTCCACCAGCGGATACTCGCAGTGGCTCGTCATGACACCGTCCGGCGTGACAATGCGGATCTGTGCCCCCGACAACGACAGCCCCATGTACCCCGACGGTGCCGTCACCCCGTTGGGCAGCGCCGACTCGGCTTCGAACGCGAACGCGGCCACCTGGGGTTGCAGCGAGCGAATGAACCGGCTGATGCTCGGTGCTCCCGTACGCATGGTGCTATCGATGGCGATGAACAGACCACGCGAATCATCAAGCGGCCTCATGGTGACGCGCACACTGTCAAAAGGCCGCGCGCCACCACGGCCGTCGCTGCGGCGCACGAAGACATTCCCGCCCTGCTCATCCTGCGTGAAACGCACGACGATCTGCATGAGCGAATCCATGCCGCGCTGCACCTGCGAGATGCGCTGCACCTGCGCCCCTTCCAGCTGACGCTGCTGCTCAAGCGTGAGCGCTGCGCTTTCGAGCTCCCGCTTGAGACGCAAGAGCGCGAGCCCCTCCGGCGCATTCACCAGCGCCGACGGCGACGACTCCAACTCCATGCAGACGTTGTTGCTGGTAGGCAGTCGTTTGACCGACGCGCGTTGGCGTGTCGTGGAGACCGGTGTTTGCGCCTCAACCGCCGAGGCCAGCACTCCGGCGGCCAGCACACCCACTGCGGAATACCGCCAGTGTGCCCCTGTCATGATCCGTGCCTGCATCGTTCAGTACCGTTCAATGATCTTGTCCACCGGCAGCGCGCCACCGAGCGCCTGCAACGTGGCCTCACGCGCCGTGTAGGCCGCAAGGTAGTAGTGATTCAGCACCGGATCCTGCGGAGCATCACGCAGCGCGGCACGCGACGCTTCCATCATCTGATCCAGCGCGGCCAGCCGTGTGCGATACACTTCCGAATCGCGCAGCGTGGTATCGTTGGACGCCAGCCACAGTGATGCCCGTTCGTAGTCGCGCTGCGCACGGAACAACACACCCGTGGCTTCGTCCACACTGCCGAAGTCCTTCTCGTTGCCAAACGCGACCGGGCGCACCGCAACACCCGCCGCATCCAGCGACTCGGCCACCGCGCCAAGCGAGGCATCGGCCAGCGAGGCACCGGACGCGCGCGCAGCGGACATCGTTCCAGTCAGGCGACCCACTACAGCGCCGCCAGCGACGAGCAGGAGCGCTGCAGCCGCCTGTCGGAACAGCGGCGCCCAATGGCGACGCGCCGGGGCCGCTGCGCGTACGGGCGCGGACACCACCGGCGTATCGCCACGCAGGCCGGCCGCAATCTGCTCCCACTCCACCAACCGCGGCGCCTGCGCATCACTCTCGCGCTGCCCGAGTGCACCAGCCAACCCGACCAATGCGGCGACGGCATCCCGTTCAGCACGGCACGCCTCACAGCCGGCAAGGTGCGCCAGCTCCTCGGCGGTGAACGGCTCGTGGTCGAACGCCGCCACGCGTTCGGTGGTGAGGTGCGGATTACTGGGCTGCATATCCACCTGCGTATCCACCTGCATAGCTCCGATCCTGACCGGTTTGGAACGACATCGATTCCACCAGCGGGGCAAGCAACCGGCGCAGCTTTGCCCTGGCCTTGAACAGCTGTGATTTGGAGCCGCCGGGGGTGATCCCCAGCTCCACCGCGATTTCTTCGTGGGTATAGCCTTCCACGTCGTGCAGCAGAAATACCGTGCGCGCCCCCGGAGAGAGCTGGCGCGCGGCGTCCTCGATGGACTGCGCGAGCATGCTGCGCTCGGCGTCCTGCTCCACCACGGCGGAATCCTCTTCAATTGCCGTTTCGGCCGCAGCAACCCGCTTCACGCTGCGGAGGGCGTTGAGCGTGCGATTGATGGCCACCCGATGAATCCAGGTGCTGAACTTCGCGTCCCCCCGCCATGACGGGAGGGCACGAAAAATCTGGATCCAGACCTCCTGCGCGATATCCTCGGCAAGGTCGGGATCTCCGGCGAGTCGGCGGACCACCGCGTCCACGTGCGGGGCATGCTGATTCCACAGCAGCCGCATGGCGCGCTCGTCCCCGTCGATCGCCCGTCTCACAATGGCGGCGTCAGTCTCCATGGGGTTCGAATAATCTGTCACCGGGGCAACCCGAAGGGTTGCCTACGGCGGACAACTGCGTAAAAGCGTTATGGGTCATGGGTTACCGGGTAACGGCGGAACAGCGTAACGGCGTTATGGGTCATGGGTTACCAGGTGACCGAGTAACAGCGGGAAAAGCGACGGAGTGGTCTCATCCCGCTATTACGCGGTGACCCGATAACCCATAACCCATGACGCCGTTACATGGTTTTCCCGTTGCCTTGCTCTCATTGAGGGCGTCCGGGGTATTGACGGGCATGATTGGTCGCCTTAGATGACTTAAGGACAGTTACACCGTCGGCACGGATTGCTGACGGGGTCTGCACTCGCGCGATACCCTACGGCCGGTTTCTCTGGTGTTCCTACTCACTGCGCTTGTCATTGCCGCTGCTGATGTCACGCGCGTGGCGATGCCCATGTCGGCCGGACTCCCCGAGCGGGAGCCCGCGGCCGTAGGCATGTCGGCGGAGCGACTGGGGACTATTGATCGGGTGGTGCAGCGCGGTGTTGAGGCCGGGGGCTACCCTGGGGCGTCTGTCGTGGTTGGACGCAAAGGGTACTCCGTGTTCTCCCGGGGCATTGGAACGCTCGACTGGACGCGGAAGATGCGCGTCTCGGCGCAGGAGAGCATTTACGATCTCGCGTCGCTTACCAAAGTGGTGGCCACCACGACCGCCCTTATGGTGCTCTACGACCGCGGGCAGGTGGATCTCGACGCCAAGGTCTCAACGTACCTGCCGACGTTCAGCGGTGGCCTCAAGGATCAGGTGACGGTACGCCACCTCCTCACTCATCGTGCCGGCCTGTCGGCAGGACGGGAGCTATGGCGCATTGCGGATTCTCCGGCTGAAGCCCGGGCTGCGGTGCTGTCATCACCGGTCAACTGCACGCCGGGCGCCTGCTACGAGTACTCCGATCTGGGCGCCGACCTGCTGGGGTTCATTGCCGAAGTCGTCAGTGGCCAGTCGCTAGATGTCTTTTTGCAGCAGGCCGTCTTTCAGAAGTTGGGGATGAATGACACCCAGTTCCGGGTGTCAGAGCTGGACATGCTGCGTACCGCCCCCACCGAAATTGCCCCGCCCCGTGGCTACCCGCTGCGTGGCGAAGTGCACGATGAAAACGCCTTTGCGTTGGGAGGCATTGCCGGTCACGCCGGTCTGTTCAGCACCGCGTCCGATTTGTCGGTGTTTGCCCAGATGCTGCTGGACGGCGGCCAGTACAATGGCGTGCGGGTCATCGCCGACAGTACGGTGCAGCTGTTCACGAAGCGGGCGGCCGGCCACCGTGCTCTGGGTTGGGATACCTGCGACGGCGGGGCTGGCTGTGGGCAGTTCATGTCGGAGCGGGCCTTTGGCCACACCGGCTTCACGGGAACGTCGCTCTGGATTGACCCCGACCGGCAGATGTTCGTGGTGCTGCTCACCAATCGGGTGCACGCCGCCCGTGCCCGCCGTCCCAGCAAGGTCATAGCAGACGTGCGGAACGACCTGGCAGACGCCGCCGTGCTGGCCGTCATGGATGATCCCGAAGGGGTCCGGGCCATGCCCGCCAGCTTCCGGGCCGATCTGGCCCAGGACTGGAACCGCCCGCTCCGCTCGCGGCGTGCCAGCAGTGCGGCCGCCCGTCGCCGAGCCGCCGCAGCCAAGCGCGCCGCCACCCGTAAAGCGGTCGTCAAGAAGAAAAGTTCTGGCTCGGTCAAGACATCGCCGACGAGGAAAGCCAGCGCCACCAAAGCCACCGCCAAGAAAGCCACGGTGAAGAAAGCCACGGTGAAGAAGGCCACGGTGAAGAAGGCCACGGCCAAGAAGGCGACCGTCAAGAAATCGCCCCCCAAGAAGTCGGGGACCAGCAAGACGACCAAAACAAAGGCCCGGAGCTGATCCGGGCCTTTGTTTTGGCTGGGAATAATCCCGAGTAGGGAACTACCCATTGCCCCCATCGCTATAGTTCTGCATGGACTCCGCCACGGACTACGTCATGGACGAACAGACTGAAGCGACGCCGAGCGATGTGGACGCCAGCACCATCCAAAGTGGTGGGGTGGTGTCAGCCGATCAGGCGCGGTTGGTGTTACGTCGGGTCAAAGACCCCGAACTCAACCTCAACATCGTGGATCTCGGGCTCGTGTACGACATCACGGTCGAAGACTCCGTGGTGCGCGTGGACATGAGCCTGACCTCTCCCGGCTGTCCCTCCGGCCCCGAAATCATGGGCGAGGCGGAGCAGCAGCTGCGCACGCTGCCCGGCGTAACCGATGTGCAGATGAATCTCATCTGGTCGCCGCCCTGGACGCCCGAGCGCATCGAACCGCGCGTTCGTGCCTACATGGGTTTCTAGCACCCGGAACGACATCAGGAAAGACAAAAACGGGGACCGTGCCTGAGCGCGGTCCCCGTTTTGTTTTCGTTCGCCGGCGCTCAAGCCAATTCGATATCCACCGGCATCGCACGGGGGGCCATGCGCTGGGCCCGCTCCGCGCGGGCCAAGCGCACCAGCTTCGCCCCAACGGGGGCGAGCATCAGCGATCCAGCCCACAGAAAGAAGTCGGCGACATTGGCCACCATGGTGGTATCGGCGGTAAGGCGAATTCCAATGAAATCCGCGACGCCGAAAGGCCCCGCCATAATGCTGAGCAGGTTGCCCACCGCACCACCGCTCACCAGCCCGAGCGCCATCGTGGCCCGCGGGTCGACAGCAGCCATCTGGCGCACGACCGAAAGCACCAGTCCGAGCGCCAGCACCGTGACCACAACGTTGATGAGCCAGGTGTAGGGGCCCATGGAGACGCCGCCCGCCGCGCCGGTATTCCAGACAAGCGTGAGCGACAGCCGCTCCGTCAGCGAGACGACCCCGTGGTCGCCCAACACGCGGACCGCCACTTCCTTGGTGAGCAGGTCAACCATACAGGCGGCGCCCGCGATGCCGAGATAGCGGCGGGTCACGGGATCCCGAAGGAACTTCGCACTGGGTACGGATGGGCGGGAAAGTCGCATGCGTCAGGCAACCGGAAGGGGACAACTGCGCTTTGCCTTCCCTCACGCACCTAACATGCCGCTCCATACCCCTCGCATGGCTCAGCTCGCCAAGCCATCGGGAAACTCCTAAGCAACTGCAATACAATAACTTACGAGACAATCGCCAGATGAATCATCATTCACCTGAAATACAGCCGTGGGATTGCTGCCACATGATCGGCAAATCCCGGGCGACACGGCGTGGCGCGTACGCCACAGCCGATATCACCGTGGAGGAAGGTCAGCCCGGCTTGTAGGGCGAATCGTCGGCCGGGAAGCTGGCCAGTGCTTTGACGAACTCCTCACCCAGCACTTCGATTTGCCATTTGCGGAGTTCCGGGATGCTTTCCAGGTCATCCACATGGCGGGGCTTGCGGCGCGCCACCGCTTCCATGCGATCACGGGAGCAGAGCACTCCGGGGTCGAGATCAAGCCGAGCGGCGGCCACGTCGCGCACGTTTTTGAGGCGCCCCACGCGATCATCGAAATCGGGTTCCTTATCCCAGCGAGCGCTTTTGGGAAAGCGGGGCAACTCGGAATCGGGCACGGCGTTGCCACGAACGACCGCCTGCAGCGCGTCAGTGGCGCGCGCGTCGTTCATGCCGCGCGGGAATCCCTTGACGTTGAAAAGAGCATCGCGCGTGGTGGGCGCCAGACGTGCAAGATCGAGCAGGACTTCATTGCCGGCGACGCGGAAGGTGGCGCGATCGAGTTCAGCGGCAATGGTATCACGCCACTTCACCAGTTCACGCAAGCGCGCGAGTTCACGTCGCGTGAGATCGCGCGCGCCTTTGAGTCGAAGGAAGGCCTGGTCGGCACCATCGGTGTCCCACTTCGTGCCTTCGGCGCGAGTGAACTCTTCCTTTGCCCAGTGCCAACGCCCTTTCTTTTCGAGCTCGCGGTGCAAACGATCACGCAGCCCCAACAAGTGGCGTGTGTCTTGCGCGGCATAGTCCAGCATGTCGGCCGTGAGCGGTCGCATGCTCCAGTCGGCGCGCTGGTGTTTCTTGTCGAGCTTGAGTCCGAAGAACTGTTCCAGAAGTGCGGCCAACCCAAACGCCTTGATCCCCAGCAACTGCGCCGCCACACGCGTGTCGAACAGATGCGTGACCCGCCATCCGTAATCCTGATGCAACAACCGCAGATCGTAATCCGCGTCATGCAGCACCACTTCCACGTTGCGATCTTCCAGCAGGGCGCCGAGCTGCAGTGGCGTGCCAATGGGCAACGGATCGATCACCGCTTCGTGATGTTCCGTGGAAAGTTGCAGCAGATAAATCCGATCGACAAAGCGATGGAAGCTCGCGCCTTCCGTATCGAGCGCGAGCGTGCGCACGCCGGTGAGACCGGAGAGAAAGCGATCAACGGCGTCGGCCGTGTCGAGATAGAGTGGTGCGGGAGGCAAAGACATGTCTCCCTGTAAGCTACAACGGCGGGTAGTTTCGGGACCATGACCAGTATTGACGAGACCTTACTTCCCGAGCCCCTCGCGCCGGAGCGCCGGGGCTGGCGTACCGCCGACCTGACCCGGGCGGCCTTCACGATCCTGGCGGTCTGGTTCGGCCTGCAGCTGCTCTGGTCGGTCCGGTCGCTGGCCATCCTGGTGTTCCTGGCCGCCCTCTTCGGGATTTCGGTAGCCCGGGGGGTGGACATCCTGGAGCGCTACCGCATTCGCCGAGGGATTGCGTCGGCGCTGTTGGTCCTGGGGACGCTGGGGGCGATTGGCGGCGTCCTGGCGCTCACTGCCCCGACGCTCATTGAGCAGGGGCAGGAGCTGCGCCGGGAGTTTCCGGCTGCCGTGACCAAGGTCCAGACTTGGATCGACAGCCGGAAAGGGGGGCTGCTGGGTTCCCTGATTTCGTCGGCGGCCGGTACTGCGCAGACGCTGGATTCCGCCACCTCGGCGGCGTTGGCGCCTACCGAGCCGGCAGGTGGCGCGGGGACGGCAGGGACGGCGATCGGGCGGGCGGGGGCGCAAACGGCCCCGCCAGTGGCGACGGCGCCGGAATCGGCCACCGAGGCCATCAAGCGTCGGCTCACCGATGGCATCGGGAGCGCCACCAAGTACCTCTTTTCCTTCGTCTCCAACACGTTGGCCGCGTTTGCCGCCTTCGTGCTGCTGATCTTCCTAGCCATGTATATCGGGGCCGAACCGGAGGTCTATCGCGGCTGGATGCTGGCGATGGTGCCGGCCACGTCGCGGGCGCAAGTGCGCATTGTCCTGGACGAGATTTCCACGGTGCTCCGTAAGTGGCTGGTGACACAGCTCATTGCCATGGTGGTCATTGGGACGGTGTCATTCACGGTGCTGATGCTGCTGGGGGTGAAGGCGGCCTTTGCGCTGGGGTTCATTGCGGGGTTGATGGAGTTCATTCCCACGGTGGGTCCCATCCTGAGCGCGGTACCGGCCATCCTGATGGGCTTCGTGGATTCCCCGGAGAAGGCGCTGGCGGTGGGGCTGGCGTACTGGGGCATCCAGTTTGTGGAGAACAACCTGCTCATCCCGTATCTGATGCGGGGCGAAATGGACCTGCCGCCGGCCATTACGATTGTCGCGCAGACGCTCATGACGCTGGTTTTCGGCTTTTTGGGGCTGATGGTGGCCGTGCCGTTGACGGCGGCGGTGCTGGTCCCGCTGCGCATGATGGCCGAGCGGGAGAACGCGCGGGAAAAGGCGCTGGTCAAGCAGCACAAAAGCCAACGGGATCTGATGCACGCCGATGTAAAGCCTGACGAGGTCATGGAAGTCGCCAACAGTGGGCCCGACGAGCCGTCGCGGCCGGAGGGGGGGGGGCACCCATGATTGCGCAGCTGCCCGGCTTTCAGATTGGCTACGACGATCAGGGGGATGGCCTGCCGGTGGTGTTTCTCCATGGCTTCCCCCACGACCGCACGCTTTGGGCGGCGCAGCGGCTGGCGCTGGCGCCCCAGGCGCGGTGCATTGTGCCGGATGTGCGTGGCTTTGGGGATTCGTCCACCCACGGGCCCTATTCCATGGACCAATACGCGGACGATCTCGCGGCACTGCTGGACTGGCTGCAGATCGAGCGGGCGGTGGTGTGCGGACTCTCCATGGGGGGGTACATCGCCATGGCCATGTGGCGTCGTCATCCGGACCGGGTGCGGGCCTTTGTCTTCTGCGACACGAAGGCAGCGGCGGATACCGACGACGGGAAGGCCAAGCGTGAGGCGCTGATGGCGCTGGTGAAGCGCGACGGGACGCGGGTGATTGCCGACGCGCAGATCGGCGGCATGGTTGGACCGGCGACCCGGGAGAAGCGCCCCGAAGTAGTAGCGACGCTGCGGGCGATGATGGGGCGGCAGTCGGCCGCGGGAGTGGCAGGGGCGCTGCAGGCGTTGCGGGACCGCCCTGACTCACGCGCCACACTGCAATCGATTAGCGTTCCGTCCCTGGTGATCGTGGGGGAAGACGATGTGTTGACCCCTATCAAAGAGGCGCGGGCGATCGCGGAGGCATTACCTTCCGCAGCGCGCGTGCGACTTGAGATTATCGCCGGCGCCGGTCATGTGCCCTGCCTCGAACGGCCTGCCGCCACCACGCACGCCCTCTCTGACTTCTTCGCCACGCTGGCATGACCCAGAACGCTGCAGCACCCACCATTTCCGAAGCCGAACGCTCCAGCGCCGCCCGTATCGGGCAGGTGCTCTTCAAGAATCGCGGCTGGCTGCCGGTCCCTTTTCTGGCGGTGCCGCTCCTGCTGCCGGGGGTGCAGACGGCCACCACGTGGATCGTGGGGCTCGTGATCGTGGCCATTGGCGAAATGATCCGCACCGCGGGCGTGGCCGCCGCCGGCACGGTGACGCGCCGTCGCTCGCGTGACGTACAGCGACTGGTGACGTACGGCGCCTTTGCCTGGTGCCGCAACCCACTCTACGTGGGGAATTTTCTCGCCTGGATCGGCTTTACGGTGGTGAGCGGCGTGTTCTGGTTCATTCCGGTGGCGATCGTGATTTTCGCCATCGAGTACACGCTCATCGTGCGCTACGAAGAAGGGGTGCTGGAATCGATCTTCGGGCAGGAATACCTGGACTACAAGGCCCGCACCCCACGCTGGTTTGGCCGCCCGCCCGCCGGTGCGACGCAGGGGCAGCACGACTGGAAGGAAGCGATCTGGAGCGAGCGGTCCACGATCCTGCAGTATGTCGTCTTGATTGGGGCGTTCTGGTACAAGGGAACGCTCTAACTGCAACTGCGGTTTTGGACCGCGACTGCGGTTCGGGTTTGGAACCGCTGCGGCAGTTCTGGACTGCTACTGCGGTTCTGGACTGCCACGGCGGTTGAGGTGCACGGCAGTTGGGGTGGAAGTGGGAGAGCCGCCACGGCTGCGCCGTGGCGGCTCTTTCTTGGTGGTTGATGAAACTGCGAACTGCAGTTGAGGTGGGACGACCACCAAAAGAATGCGCCCGCCGGCTAAGCCGGCGGGCGCTTCCATTTCCACCCGAACTGCGGTGCACCTCAACCGCAGTAGTGGTCCAGAACCGCAGTGGCAGTCCAGAACTGCAGTAGTGGTTCTAAACCCGAACCGCAGTTGCAGTCCCTGCCCTTAGCGGGTCGGCCGCCCCGGCGGATTCTCGCCGTTGAAGACGTCCTTGTTCTTGCCAATGAAGCTCTTGAGCTGCACGGGCACATCTTCCTCGGGGAAGATGGCGGTGACGGGGCACTCGGGCTCGCAGGCGCCGCAGTCGATGCACTCGTCGGGGTGGATATAGAGCTGGTCCGCTCCCTCGTAGATGCAATCCACGGGGCAGACGTCCACGCACGACTTGTCCTTGACGGAGATACAGGCTTCAGTGATGACGTAGGGCATGTGGCGAAGCTCGGGTCAGACCGACCGAAATGGATGTGACTGTCGAAGTCGGGAAGATACTACGGGGGGAACGTGCGACAAGCGGGAAAGGTGCCGAACTACTCAGCGGCGCCACGGGGGTAGGTCGCCTTTCTTCTTGAGCTCCGGGTTTTCCCGGTACAGGGTGAAGGTTCGGCCAATGACCTGCACCACTTCAGCGCCCATCTGCTCGGCGGCTTCGTTGGCGGCCTCCTTGGCCGTGAGCTCCCCGGCCTTGGCCACCTGCACCTTGACCAGCTCCTTGGTGCGCAGCACGTCGTCGAGGCTCGTCAGGAGCGTCGGCGTGAGCCCCGCGTGGCCAATGTGCACGAGCACATCAAGATGATGTGCCTCGGAGCGCAGTTCCGCGCGCTCCTTGCCGGTCATACTCATGGACGAACCCCGTCGAGTGCGAAAAACGAATACGGATTGATCGGGGGCCCGTCCCACCAGGCGCGCCCGCGCCCCCGTTTCATCACCTGAAAATGCAGATGCGGGGCGTTCGGTGGTGCGTTCCCCGTGGTTCCAACGTAGCCAATCACCGATCCCTTGGCGACTCGGTCCCCGATGGCCAACCCTCGGCGGTACCGTTCCAGGTGGGCATAGTAATACACGAACTGCCCGTCCTCGTCATAGGCGTAAATGACAATCCCGCCCACCGGGCCCTCGAACAGCCGCCCAATGACGTGGTCCGCCGCCGCCAGCACCGGCGTGGAGCGGGGGGCCAGGATGTCGAGCGCCCCGTGAATCTTCCCCGCCCCGCGGCCGGCCGTGTAGTTGTCGCGCAGCATGCGGGGGGTGAACCCCTCCACCGGCACCATCAGCTGGCGCTCCCACAGCCGCGCCAGATCCTCATCGGTTACGGCCGCACCACGCGGTCCGGCGTGGGTGGGTACCGGGCCAAGCGGCGCCCGAACCGCTGGTGCCGTTGGTTCGGCAACGGGTGCCGGTTGAACTTCTGGCCTGTTTCTCGAACACGCAGAAGACAGTAATAAAACACCAAAGAGCCATACTGGTAAAAAACGACGAAACAGCACCACGGATAAAAACTGATGGGTCACGGAGTGCACACGGATACACCCTGCTTGATCCGCGTTCAATCCGTGACCCATCTCTTCCTATCCGTGGTGCTGTTCACGCCGTTCAAGCGGTTCAGGCTGATCAAGCGGTTCGCGCCGACCGTCACCCCTTAACCACTTCCGGGCGGAAATACGGCTCCAGGAAGTGGAGCAGATCCTCGACGCTGCGGACGGCGGTCTTGAGGCCGTCGAGTTCGTGGGCCCGCGGCAGGCGGGCGCCGGCGCGGTCGGCAATCACCAGCACGGCGTCTTCGAGGTCGAGATCCACCAGACCGTACTCGCGCTGGAGATCGTCCTGCGGATTCACGATGTAGTGCGGCTCCTGCGCCCCATGCCGTTCGGCGAGGTACCCGTAAACCTGCGCCAACAGGATCTCCGGGAATCGCCCCCGGAACGCATCGCGGAAACGCGACAGGCCGTCGCGCTCGATGGACGCACGATTCAACCGGCTTGCACGCGCCAGGGCGAACAATCCAAGCAGCAATACGACGATGGCTACTGAAACGGACAGACGCACTACCGCAGCACCCTCGGGAAATGGGGAGACGTGTGTCGCGGCCACCATTGGCAGGCACACGTCCTGTCACACGAATGAACACCGCGGGGGACCGGACGTGACGGACTGCCGACGCACTCGGCATACAGTACACCGGGACCGCGATACGCGAAACAGTCGGATCGCATGATTCGGGTACGAGTGGCGAAGGAATTCCGCTGAACCGCTGATCCTTTCGCCCCTTACCACCACAAAGCTGCCACTGTTTGGTTGAGTCGACCACATGAAGTCTTGATCACCAACACCACCATCTCCGATTAGTGAACAGTTTCGTTGACGAACACCATAAAGCCGAGTTATACTGTCGGCATGGAGGACGTCGTCGGGGCACTGGGTGGGTTTCGGGGGGTTCGAGCCGAGTTGCTGGTGGCGCTCAAAAAAGCGCAACCACTGACGGCTCAGGAGCTTGGCGAGCAGTTCGGCCTCACGGCCAACGCCCTCCGCCGCCACTTGAAGGCCCTCGAGGAGGATGGTCTGGTACGCTACCAGCGCGATGTGCGCGGGGTGGGGGCACCGGTCTACGCCTTTTCGTTGACGCCGGCAGGTGAGGCACTCTTCCCCCGCTCGTACGTCCAGGTGCTTGCCAATGCCCTCGACGCCCTGCGGTCCCAGACCGGCGATCAGGCAGTGGAAGCCGTGCTGGAGGCCGAATGGCGCCGCCTGGCCGATGAGGCCGGACCGGTGCTCGAGGCGCTGCCGTTGGATGAGCGGGTGCCGCTGGTCGCGGAGCTGTTGACCGCCAAGGGTTATATGGCCGAAGCCGTGCGTGTTGAGCGTGCGGTGGAGCAGGACGCGGGTGGTGTGGACATGCTCTCGGAAATTGAGGCAACTCCCACGCTCACTCTGCGCATTCATAACTGTGCAGTCCGGGAAATCGCCGAGCGCTTTCCCGAGGCCTGCGCAGTGGAAGCAAAGTTCGTTGAACGGCTGCTGGGTGTTCCGCTGGTGCGCAGTGCGCACCGGCTGGGCGGCTGCGGTCACTGTGAATACGGCGTGTCAGGTCACCTTTCGACGGTGAAACAGGAGCAGGCATGAGTTCGACCATCGAGCAACTGGTCAATCGCGAGTACCAGTACGGCTTCAGCACGGACATCGAGTCCGATACGCTGCCGCCCGGGCTGACCGAAGACACGGTCCGCTTCATTTCGGCCAAGAAGCAGGAGCCGGAATGGCTGCTCGACTGGCGCCTCAAGGCGTTCCGTCGCTGGCAGACCATGAAGGAGCCGCATTGGGCCAACGTCAATTATCCCCCCATCGACTATCAGGCCGCGTCGTACTATAGCGCGCCCAAGACGTCCAAGCCCCTCGGCTCCCTCGACGAGGTGGACCCCACGCTGCTCGAGACGTACAAGAAGCTCGGCATCTCCCTCACCGAGCAGAAGCGCCTCAACAACGTGGCCGTTGACGCGGTGTTCGATTCCGTGTCGGTGGGCACCACCTACAAGGAAGAGCTGGGCAAGCACGGCATCGTCTTCATGTCGTTCGGTGAAGCGGTGCGCGAGCATCCGGAACTCATCAAGAAGTACCTGGGCTCCGTGGTGCCGTACAGCGACAATTTCTTTGCGGCGCTCAACAGCGCGGTCTTTTCCGACGGCTCGTTCTGCTACATCCCCAAGGGGGTGAAGTGCCCCATGGAACTGTCCACCTATTTCCGCATCAATGCGGCGGAAACGGGACAGTTTGAGCGCACGCTCATTGTGGCGGACGAGGGCTCGCACGTGAGCTATCTCGAAGGGTGTACCGCGCCCAAGCGCGACACCAATCAGCTGCACGCCGCCGTCGTGGAAATCGTGGCCCTCGACAACGCCACCGTGAAGTACAGCACCGTGCAGAACTGGTACGCCGGCGACGAAAATGGTCTTGGTGGCATTTACAACTTCGTCACCAAGCGCGCCAAGGCGATGACCAACGCCAAGGTGTCGTGGACGCAGGTGGAAACCGGCTCCGCCATCACGTGGAAATATCCCAGCGTGATTCTGCAGGGCGACAACAGCGTCGGCGAGTTCTACTCGGTGGCCGTGGCCAGCAAGATGCAGCAGGCCGACACCGGCACGAAGATGATCCACATCGGGCGCAACACGAAGTCCACGATTGTCTCCAAGGGCATCAGTGCCATGAAGGGGCAGAACAGCTATCGCGGCAAGGTGCAGATCCTGCCCAAGGCGGAGGGCGCGCGCAACTACACGCAGTGCGACTCGATGCTGGTGGGGAACGCCTGCGGTGCGCACACCTTCCCGTACGTGGAGGTGGGGAACAACAGCGCCACGCTGGAGCACGAGGCGTCCACGTCGAAGATCGGTGAAGACCAGATCTTCTATCTCAAGGCGCGCGGTCTCGACGCCGAGCAGGCCGTGTCGATGATTGTGAGCGGCTTCTGCAAGGAAGTGTTCAAGGAGCTGCCCATGGAGTTCGCGCTCGAAGCGCAGCAGCTGCTGGGCATCACGCTTGAGGGGTCGGTGGGGTAAAGCCCGCCTGATCGTCGCAGAAGTTTTCAGTGTTCAGTTGGGGTTGTCAGTTATCAGTTCGAGTTACCAGTAATCAGTTGAACTGACAACTGAGAACTCGAACTGACAACTGAAAACTCAAACTGAAAACTCACCACTACTCCGCCTACACACTTCACTTTCCGTTCACGATATATGCTCCAGATCACCGACCTGCAGGCTTCCATCGACGGCAAGCCAATCCTCAAGGGTATTTCGCTCACCGTCAACGCCGGCGAAGTGCATGCGGTCATGGGCCCCAACGGCTCGGGCAAGAGCACGCTTGCGCAGGTGCTGGCCGGCCATCCGGCCTATGAGATCACCGGCGGCGAGGTGCTGTACAACGGCGAAAACCTCCTGGAGATGGATGCCGAAGTGCGCGCCCAGAACGGCGTGTTTCTGGCGTTCCAGTATCCCGTGGAAATCCCGGGCGTGACGAACGCGTACTTCCTGCGTGCCGCCTACAACGAGATCCGGAAGGCCAAGGGTCTGGAAGAAGTGGATCCCATGGAGTTCCTCGACCTCGTGGAAGAGAAGCTCAAGTTGGTGGATATGGATCCGGCCATGCTGAGCCGCTCGGTAAACGCGGGCTTCTCGGGTGGTGAAAAGAAGCGGAACGAAATTCTGCAGATGGCCGTGCTGCAGCCCATGCTGGCCATTCTTGACGAGACAGACTCCGGGCTCGACATCGACGCGCTGCGCATCGTGGCCGAGGGCGTCAATGCGCTCAAGCGCCCGGACAACGCCGCCATCGTGGTGACGCACTACCAGCGCCTGCTCAACTACATCGTGCCCGACTTCGTGCACGTGCTGGCCGGTGGCCGCATCATCAAGAGTGGTGACAAGTCGCTGGCGCTCGAGCTCGAAGCGCGTGGCTACGACTGGATTCTGGAGACGGTGGCGTGACCACGGGACTCCGTTTCGCTGAGCAGGCCGTCGAGGCGTCCGCCGCCAACGCGCCCGGCTCCATCAAGGCATTGCGTGCAGAAGGCAGCGCCGCGTTTCAGACGCTGGGCTTCCCCACCACGCGCAACGAAGACTGGCACTACACCAACGTGTCGGCCATTTCGTCGGGGCAGTATCTGCCGGCCATCGACAGCCCGGTGGGTGCCATCAGCGCCGACGCGCTGGCGCCTTTCACCTTTGGCGCCGACTGGCCGCTGGTCGTGTTTGTGAATGGCCGCTTCGCCCCGGACCTGTCCACGCTCAACACCCTGCCGGCCGGGATCCGGGTGCTGGACATGGCTACGGCCTCGGCGGAAGAGCCCGAGTTGCTGGGCAAGTACCTCGGGACGATTGCGCCCGCCACCCGCGACGGTTTCACGGCGCTGAATGCGGCGTTCGCCGGCGAAGGTACGTTCATTCACGTGGCCAAGGAGATGGTGATCGAGCATCCCATCCACCTCCTGCATGTCATGGACGAACAGGGGGCCAACATCATGAGCCACCCGCGCCACGTCATGGTGGTGGAGCGTCACGCCAAGGCGTCGGTGGTGGAGAGCTACGTGAGTGTGGCCGACGTCCCGTATTTCACCAACGCGGTAGTGGAAGCGTTCGTGGAAGACGGGGCCACGCTGCAGGTCATTCGCATTCAGCGCGAGTCACGCCAGGCCAACCATGTGGGCACGGTGGAAGCGCGCCAGGGTCGCGACAGCCATTTCCTCACGTTCACCTTTCAGACCGGCGCCAACCTGTCGCGCAGCAATGTGTACACGGTGCTGGACGGCGAGGGATGCGGCTGCACGATCAACGGCCTCTACATGCTGGACGGCGAGCAGCACGGCGATCACCAGACGCGCGTGGAGCATGTGAAGGAGAATTGCTTCAGCCGCGAAGCCTACAAGGGGTTGATCGACGACAGCGCGCACGGTGTCTTCAACGGCAAGGTGTATGTGCACCCCGAAGCCCAGAAGACCGACGGCAAGCAGACCAACCACACGCTGCTGCTGTCCGAAAAGGCGCAGATCGACACCAAACCGCAGCTCGAGATCTTTGCCGACGATGTGAAGTGCACGCACGGGGCGACCGTGGGGCGCATGGACGAAACGGCACTGTTCTATCTCAAGAGCCGCGGGGTGGGCAAGACGCTCGCCAAGCAGCTGCTCATGTATGCCTTTGCCGCCGACGTGCTGGAAACGATCGACAACCCGGTGATCGTTGAAGCGCTCGAGACGCTGACCGTGGAGCGGTTCACGGGCAGTGCGCATCACTGAGCAACTGACAACTGACAACTCCAACTGACGACTGAAATCTCTGACTGACCACTGAGAACTTTCAGGGCCGTCGAGCTTTCAGTTTTCAGTCGGAGTCATCAGCTCTCAGTCGAAGTTTTCAGTCTTCAGCTTGAAACGCCATGACCGACCTCCAGGAGCTCTACCAATCCGTCATCCTCGACCACAACCGCAAGCCGCGCAATTTCGGTGAGCTGGCGGGGGCCAATCGTCACGCCGACGGCAAGAATCCGTTGTGTGGAGACGAAGTGCATGTGGCGCTGGTGGTCGAGCAGGACGTCATCACCGACGTGAAGTTCACGGGCCACGGCTGCGCCATTTCCAAGGCGTCGGCGTCGCTCATGACGGCGGCGGTGAAGGGGAAGTCGCGGGCTGATGTCGAGGCGCTTTTTCTGCGCTTCCATGCGCTCGTGTTGGGCCAGGATCCGGAGGGCGGGAAGGACCTCGGCCAGCTGGTGGTCTTTAGCGGCGTGTCCCGGTTTCCGGTGCGCGTGAAGTGTGCCTCGCTATCGTGGCACACGCTCAAGGCCGCGCTGGAAAGCGAAGGCGTGCTGGCGCCCGTCAGTACGGAATGAGCCACGAGGGGAGTTCCACGTCGACGGGCACCTGGGAACAGGTCGCCCGCGCCGACGACGTACCCACCGATATTCCGCTGGCGGTCACGCTGGTCGATGGTCGACGGATCTGCCTCGTGCGACTCCATGGCGAGGTGTTCGCGGTCGAAGACCGCTGTCCGCACCGCGATTTTCCGCTGTCCGGTGGCGACGTGGTGGCAGGACATCTCGAGTGTCCGTGGCACGGTGCCCGTTTCGACCTGCGCACCGGGCAGTGCTCACAGGGCCCCGCCGAAGGCGATGCCATTGCGACGTATCCGGTCATGCAGGTCAATGGGATTGTGCTCGTGGGGCCGGCAGCGGCCACGGGTATCGACAGCAGCAACAGTAACTGATCAGTCGTGGGTTGTGTGTTTGAGATGTGCGTTCAAGGGATGCACCCAGAACTCGTAACCCGAACTCAGAACCCGGAACTGATCAGTTCAACTCAGGTACACGAACCAATGCGCCACAGCCTCGCCCCCCGCTCCGACTTTCCGCTCCTGGCGGCCACCCCCGGGTTGCACTACCTCGACTCCGCGGCCACGTCGCAGAAGCCGGCGGCCGTGCTGAACGCCATTCGGGATTTCTACGAAACGGCCAATGCCAATCCGCATCGGGGCGCCTACGCCCTGAGCGCGAAGGCCACCGATCTCTACCACGACGCGCGCGCCACGATTGCCCGCTTTGTTGGGGTGGCCGATAGCGACTGCGTGGTGTTTACCCGCGGCACGACCGAGGCCATGAATCTGGTGGCCTCCAGCTGGGGGCGCACCAACGTGCAGGCGGGCGATGAGATTGTGGTCACCGCGCTTGAACACCACGCCAACTTTGTGCCGTGGCAGCAACTGGCGCTGCAGACTGGTGCCACGTTGCGCATTGTGGAGCTCACGGCGCACCAGAGCATCGACCTCGATCAGTTGCGCGACGTGGTGAGCACCCGCACCAAACTGGTCGCCATCACGCACGTCTCCAATGCCGTGGGGGCCATTACGCCCCTGGCCGAGGCGGTGCACATCATTCGCGCGCGTTCGGCGGCGGTGATTGTGGTGGATGGCGCGCAGGCAGTGCCGCATCTGCCCGTTGCCTTTGATACGCTCGATATCGATTTCTACGCGTTCAGCGGCCACAAGCTGCTGGGCCCCATGGGGATCGGATGTCTGGTCGGTCGCCGCGCCATTCTCGAAAAGATGCCGCCGTACCAGTTTGGTGGCGACATGATTGAATGGGTGCATGACTTCGACTGCACCTGGAACGTGCTGCCGCACAAGTTCGAGGCAGGCACCCCCAACGCGGCGGATGCCGTGGGTCTGGCGGCCGCGGTACGGTATCTGGAAGCGCTGGGCATGGATCAGGTACGCGCCCATGAGCTGTCGTTGCTGGAGAAGGCCGAGGCCGCCGTGCGGGCGTTGCCCGGTCTCACCGTGTACGGGCCGGCCGTGGCCCAGCGCAGCGGTGTGCTGAGCTTCTCGGTAGCGGATGTGCATCCACACGATCTGGCCACCATTCTTGACCAGCACGGCGTGTGCATTCGCGCCGGACACCACTGCGCGCAGCCGCTCATGCGTCGACTCGGGGTGAGCGCCACCGCGCGCGCGAGCTTCTACGTGTACAGTGACGAGAGCGATGTCGAGGCCTTGGTCACGGCCCTCGTTGCGGCACAGCAGATTTTTGCCGCCGTTGACTGAGTCGCTGGCCATGAGCGGGAAAGCCAGTGCCGCCTCAATGGCGGCCATGTACCAGGACGCTCTGCTCGCCCATCATCGGGCGCCGCACAACCGGCGCGAGATGGGCGACGCGACGGCGAGCGCAGTGCACAAGAACCCCGTGTGTGGTGACGAAATTCGCGTGATGGTACGCGTGGACGGCGACGAACTGGTGGATGTGTCCTTTACGGGCCGTGGCTGCTCCATTGCCACGGCGTCCGCCAGCATGATGACCGATGCCACGGTGGGGCAGTCCGTTGGTGATGCCGTAGCCTTGGCCGAGCAGGTGGAGCGGATGCTGACCGGCGCCGACGGTGCACTACCTGATGGGTTGGCACCATTGCGTGGCGTGGCGCCATTTGCCGGGCGTCACGGCTGCGCGCGCATGCCGTGGCAGGCGCTGCGGGAAGCCCTCAGCACGTAGGCGTTTACGAACACCGTTGTTGCCGGCCGGCTTGGGTTGGAACTGTATTGCGAGGACTGCGCGGCTTGGGCGGACAGGACGTCCAAACGAGGACTGGCTCCGGCATGGGTAAGCGGCGTACTGCGGCGGCGAGCCCGATCACTTTTGATTTTCGGATCGAGAGGCGGTGGAGAGTGTCTGTAGCCCCAGCACTATTGCCAGCGACCGGCCATGCAGCGGCGGCGTTAACGAATCCGCACACTCGCCTGCCGCTCGGTATTGACGTGCAACTGCAGCACGTCGGGGCGGCCATAGTGGCCCGCCACATCAAAGTTCTGTCGCTCCTCGCGCACGCGGGTGTGGGCAATATCCACCACGAATAACCGTTCCTCGTGCGGCGTGGGCTCCACCAGCCAGGAAGCGTCGGGAGCCGCAATGGCGGTGCCCCCCTCGCTGATGATCTCGGGGAGCCGTTCGCGGAGCAGCTCGGCATGCGGCACGTGATCGCCAATATGTTCGCGGCGTAGCACGCCGCACACCGACATCACATACGAGCGCCCTTCGCGCGCCAGGAAGCGCGTAATGGCTTCGGTGTTGCGCACACTCCCGGGCCAGATGGCCACGTGCAGATCCTCGCCCTGCCCGTAGAGCGCCGCACGGGCCAGCGGCAGCCAGTTTTCCCAGCAATTCAAAGCGCCCAGTGTGAACGGTCCCACGGGGAAGGTGCGCAAACCGTGCCCATCACCCGGCGCCCAGCTGAGGCGTTCTTCGTAGGTGGGCATGAGCTTGCGGTGCACATTCACGATACCCTGCGAAGGCGTGATGGTCACACAGCTGGCGAATACGCTGTGCCCGCCACGATCGGCGGGGCGCTCGATAATGCCCAGCACCACGGTGATGCCGTGCGCGGCGACCGCCTGCACCACCGGCTCAAGATGCCCGGCCTCGATCTGAACGGCCTGATCGAGATAATGCGCGTGCATGGTTTTCTGCATCACGCTGTCGAAACGCGCCCCATCCGTATGCTCAATCCAGAACGGATAGCCGGGCACGAACGCCTCGGGAAAGGCGAGCAATTGCACCTGCTGCTTGGCCGCATCGGCAATTGCCTGCACGACTTTGGCAATCGTGCCGTCGCGGTGCAGCCACACCGGCGCCAGCTGGGCACCGGCAATACGGAGCGTGTCAGCGATGTGGTCTGTCATGCGGCACGAAGTGGAAAGGGGTGATGGCCGTACTACAGGCGGCTGCAGGACGCCTGCACCGCCAACGCGTTGCCTACGGCCCGTTCGGTGGGATCAGAGGGCGTATTCACCACGCGCACCGTCCCGGTGGTCAAATCGCGCAGCACCAGCGCACTCGAACCGCCGCCGTCGAGATTCAGCGCCTGTGTGGCCCCGAGGGCGCGCAGCAGGTCGGCGGTCTGTCGCAAGGTGGTCCCCATCGTTACCCCAGGCTTGCGTCCGTCAATGACGGCCAGCCACAAACGCTTCGTCCCCGGGTGCAGCCCCAGCGCCGATCGCGGATTGAGGCCACGAAAACCGGCGTTTCCTTCCGTCTCCACATCGTTCACCACCACGCTGTCCACGATCAGCATGGGCCGCCCCCCGACGGCGTCACGGGGGACCATTTTGTTACGACTGCTGATGATGCGTACGCGGAGAGTGACCGTGTCTCCCACCGTGACCGCAGCCTCACGAGGTGTCAGGTGCAGCAGCACGGTATCACCGCGCACCAGCGTATCGGCGGCACCGGCCGGACGCACCACGTAACGCCCATCAATGGTGCGCGCGGCGCCCGCGCGGTTGGCCACCGGCTCCAGGCGCCACGTGCGGCGACGTACCAGCGTATCGATCGGTACACCCCAGCGGGCATCCACCACGCCATTGCTGCGGCGTACGGGCCGGTTCCAGGCCCCCAGCGAAATGCTGCGTGTGCCCTGCACCAGCGTGCCTTCGGCGTGCACGGAATCAAAAACCAGCTGCTGCAATCCATCAAACGCCACGACAGGGCGCGTCCCCGGGCCAGCCAGAAGTAGCCCGTCTTCGATATGCAGGTTGGTGGGCACGCCCGGCGGCGCAAACTCGAAGAAATCGGCGTTGATGGCGGCAAAGGCGCGCGACGACAGGGGCAGCCCGGCCAGCAGGGCACTGGTTCTGGTGCGCCCCACCGCGGTGCTGCTTCCCTTGAGTGCCCGCACACTGCCGCAGGTCATATCCACCTCCAGGACATACGCGCGCCACGGCGCGGCGGTATTGACCAAGGTGATGAGCCGAGCCGACGGCGCGATCATTTCCGTGCGCACGCTGTCGGCCACCCCGGGCGGCAGCTGTAGCGGGGCAAAGCGCAGCGGGCCCTGTTTGGGTGTGGTGGCGCAGGCGGCCAGCGCGATGGACGTCGCGAGTACGCGGCACACGGCGGTAGAGAGACGGTTCATTCCCTAAAATAACGCCCAAAGACGGCTGGCTCCGCTGGAACTGCATGACGAGGACTGCTCCGAGTGGGCGGACGGGGCGTCCAGACGAGGACTGGCTCCGGTATGAGTCGGGCGGCGTACTGAAGCCGAGAGGTTGTCCATTTTTTGATTTTGGATTTCGCGGAGGTGGAGAGTGCTCGTCGCCCTCGCCGTCGCAGTCCTCGGTCAGACGCCCTGTCCGCTGCCACGGGCCAGTCCTCGTAATGCAGTTCAAAGGTGCCAGCCATCAACACCTGAGCCGGTGGCCACTAGTTTTGTCCCATGCATTCCCCGGGCCCGCTCAGCCGCCTCCATGACCGCCTGCAACAGTGGGCCGACGCCGGCTGGTCCAACGGCGTGGTTTTTGGATGGGGGTTGCTGCAGGGGGTGATTTTCCCCGGGGTCGCCGACCTCTTTTTCCTGCCGCTCTCCCTCGCTCGCCCCGAGAGGGCCTACCGGCTGGCGCTGGTGGCCACGGCGGGTACGCTCATTGGCAGCGTGGTGCTGTATTGGGTGGGCGCCGAAGCACTAGTGTGGCTGGAAGGGCCACTATCGCGCTTTGTGGGCCTGTCACCGAGTGACCTGCACGCCTACCGCGAGCGGCTCGCCGAGTGGGGAGGGCTGGCCATTTTTGCCAGCACCATGAGCCCGTTGTCCACGAAACTCACGAGTATCGCGTCGGGCGCCGCAGGTGTGCCCTTCGTGGTCTTCACGCTGGCGCTGCTGGCCGGTCGGCTCACCCGCACCATGGCGCTGGCCTGGCTGGTGCGCCACGGCGGGGCGGCGGCGGTGCAGCGGTGGCTTCAGCCGGTACGACACGAGTAATCTTCGGGATGAGCATCCCATCAGCCGACCTGCTCGGCATTCTGGATTTTTTGCGGGCCGCCGAGGCGTTGAAGCACACGACGCGGGTGGCGTGGACTTCCACCGGCAAACAGGAGACGGTGGCCGAGCATACGTGGCGGCTTTGTCTCATGGCCATGGTGTTTGCGCCGCGCTTTCCCGGTGTGGACGTGGGCAAGCTGCTGCGCATCTGCATCGTGCACGACCTGGGCGAAGCCATTGGCGGGGATATCTCTGCCAAGCTGCAGGTGGATATGCCCAACAAGGCCGAGCAGGAGCGCCGCGACCTGTTGCAGCTGACCGAACCGCTGCCGCCCCACACGCGCGAGGAGATCGTGGCGTTGTGGGATGAATACGAGCAGGCGGCGTCGTTGGAGGCGCGCATTGCCAAGGGGCTCGACAAGCTCGAGACCATTTTGCAGCACAATCAGGGGGCGATGCCGGCGGATTTCGATTTCCGGTTCAACCTCGAGTACGGCGCGAAGTACACGACGGACGATCCCATTTTGCGGACCATCCGGGCGGTGCTGGATGAGGAGACTGAACGTCGGGCGCAGGAGCAGGACCGCATCACTCGTCACCCGTCGTTGTGACGGCGTTCGGGTTTCGCACCAGTCACGCCAACGGTCACGCCCGGCTGGGGTGGTTCACCACGCCACATGGTGTGGTGGAGACGCCGGCGTTCATGCCGGTGGGCACGCATGCATCGGTGCGTGGGTTGGCGATGCAGGAAATTCGCGACGCGGGGGCGCAGATGATTCTGGCCAACGCGTACCACCTGTATTTGCGTCCCGGCGATCAGATGGTGCGGGCCCTTGGGGGCTTGCACGCATTTTCGCGCTGGGAAGGCCCCATGCTTACCGACAGCGGCGGCTACCAGGTGTTTTCGCTGGCGCGCTACCGCAAGGTGAGTGAAGAGGGAGTGGAGTTCCGCAACAAGATCGACGGGTCGCTGCACCAGTACACCCCCGAGAAGGTGATGCAGATTGAGCGCAACATTGGCGCCGATGTCATCATGCAGCTGGACGAGCTCATTGAAGGGGGCTCGGAGCATCGGGCATCGTATCGCGCGATGGAGCGCAGCCTGCGTTGGCTGGAGCGGTGTCGGGTGGAGTTTGAACGACTGGATCGCGACGGGCGGGCGCCAGTGAGGGGATTGACGGTGCCGGATGGCGCGCCCGCCTTGTCCACGCAGGATATGACGCGTGATGTGGTGGCCCCGCCGCAAGCGCTGTTTCCCATTGTGCAGGGAGGCACCTACGCCGACCTGCGCACGGCGTCCATCAACGGTATTCTGCAGAGCGGTGACTGGGCCGGCATTGCGGTGGGCGGCTTATCGGTAGGTGAAGCGAAGAGTGCGATGTACGACACCTTCGACACCTGCGCGCCACTGCTCCCGCTCGACAAACCCCGCTATCTCATGGGCGTGGGCTTTCCGGACGATCTGCTCGAAGCCGTCTCGCGTGGCATGGACCTGTTCGATTGCGTGGCGCCCACGCGCATGGGGCGGCACGGCACCGTGTTCACCTCCGACGGCAAAGTACAGATTCAAAAGAGCAGCAACCGCACCGACCGGCGCCCGCTCACCGACGACTGCGCCTGTCCGGCGTGCATGCAATACGATCGCGCCTATCTGCGGCATCTCATGGTGACCGAAGAGCCTTTGGGACCACGCCTGCTGGCGTTGCACAACCTGACGTTCCTCATGGCGCTGATGGCGAAGGCGCGGGAGCAGCTCGCGGCCGGGGAGTTTGGGGCGTGGAGTAGCGGGTGGCTTTCGCGTTATCGCTCGAAGGGAATGGGTTGACGGCGGTTCGGGCTAACTGCGACTGCGGTTCGGGTTTACGGCAACTGCGGTTCGGGTTTGGACCTGCCACTGCGGTTCTGGACTGCCACTGCAGTTTTGGACCACCACTGCAGTTGAGGAGCACCGCAGTTGGGGTCTGTGTGGAAGCGCCCGTCGGCTTTGCCGAACGGGCGCATTCCTTTGGTGGTTGTCTCACTGCAACGGCAGTGGCGGTTACATCAACCACCAGAAGCGTGCCGCCACGGCGAAGCCGGGCGGCACTTCCGCATACACCCAAACTGCCGTGTTCCTCAACTGCAGCAGCAGTCCAGAACCGCAGTGGCTGTCCAAAGACTGCTGTGGCAGGTCCAAACCTGAACCGCAGTGGCAGTTCGCGGCCTTAAAGGAGTGTCTTCTGAAGCGCGATGATCATTCGCTTGAGAGTCGCCAGATCGTCGCGAACCTGCAGGGCAATGCGCAAGTCGATGAGCCCGCGATTCATGAGCGTCACCAAATGGCTGTCTGTTTCGTTCGCGCTCCCCAACGCGATATTGAGATAGCGTCGGAACTCCTTGGGCGTACGACGGTTCCCTTCGGCAATGTTGGCCCCAACAGATTCGGACGAAGTGCGAATTTGTCTCACGGTGTGCATCGAGAGCCCCGGGGCACAAGACATGGTTTCGCGCCACACGATTTCCGCCACCTGTTGTGCCAATTGCCAGACTTTCAGTTTGCGGTGGTCTGTCATGGTACGAGCATACAACGGCTCGGCCTTTCCACAGTCATCGAATGTGCGGAGGTTGGGTCAGTTCAACGCGTTCTTGAACTGCCACCGCGGTTCGGGTATGGACCTGCCACTGCGGTTTTGGAAGACACCAGCAGTTCTGGACAGCCACTGCGGTTGAGGAGCACGGCAGTTTGGGTGGAAATGGAAGCGCCCGCCGGCTATGCCGGGCGGGCGCGTTCCCTTGGTGGTTGTCTCACTGCAACGGCAGTGGTGGTTACATCAACCACCAGAAGCGTGCCGCCACGGCGAAGCCGGGCGGCACTTTCCTAGACACCCAAACTGCCGTGTTCCTCAACTGCAGTAGCAGTCCACAACCGCAGTGGCTGTCCAAAGTCTGCAGTGGCAGGTCCAAACCCGAACCGCAGTTGCAGGCAACCCTAACCGAAGTTCAAGTGAGCCGCGCCCATGCCAGCGCTGCCACACTAGCCCCCACCACCGGCCCCACCACCGGAATCCACGCATAGCCCCAGTCGCTCCCGCCCTTCCCGGCAATCGGGAGTAGCGCGTGCATAATGCGCGGCCCCAGATCGCGTGCGGGATTGATGGCATAGCCCGTCGGGCCGCCCAACGACAGACCAATGCCCCACACCAGACAGCCCACCAGGAACGACCCTATGTTCGTGGCCGGCGTGGCGCCCAATACGCCGCGCGCGCCAATGGCGCCGGCCACGAGTACCAGCACCGCGGTGCCAATGATTTCCGCGAACAGATTGGGGCCCGTGGTGCGCACCGCCGGCGCGTTGCAGAAGCTGGCGAGGATGAGCCCCTGATCCTTGGTGCGGGCCCAGTGCGGCAGATAGTGCAACCAGACCAGGGTGGCCCCGCACATGGCGCCCAGCATCTGCGCCGCGACATGCGCCAGCCCCGTCGCCAGCGGATAGACGCCGGTCACCACGTTGGCAATCGACACCGCTGGATTGAGTTCGCCGGGCGCGCCGAGTGCCACGGCCACCATGCCGCCGGACATCACGGCAAAGGCCCAGCCGGCGGTGATCACAATCAAGCCCCCACTGTGCCCCTTGGTATCGGTAAGGAGCACGTTGGCTACGACGCCGTTGCCAAGCAGCAGCAGAATCAACGTGCCGAGAAATTCACCGGTGACGGTGGAGGGCATGAGCGGGGGAGTGAGGGCGGGAAGAAGGCGGCGGGCGTGGCACAAGGATTGTAGGGGCCGGTGCGGTCCGGCGCGAGACAGCCTGTGTCACAAGTGCGACTGAAGAGTTGAGGGAGCGCGAGCCACCGTGGTGTTTGCCGAGGAGCGCATTGGCCCCCATAATCGGGCATGGTCAATTCCCTGCCCCGCCGGCTGGTCTCCATGCTGTTCCTGGCCGCCACCGCCGTCTCCGTGTTTGCCCCCTGGACCGCCTCTGCGCAGGTCCGCACCGCCGACCCCGCGTTGCGCGGCGTACCGCTTACAGACTTCCCACGCTTCGTCAAGCTGTCCAAGCACGTCTACGGCTACGAGGAAATCCGACAGCCGGGCTTCACGACCGTGAGTCTGATCGTACTCGGCAAGGACGGCGTGCTCATCGCCGACGCGCAGGGGTCTGCGGCGGCGACGCAAACCATGCTCGACCGCATTCGCACCATCACGCCGCTCCCCATCAAGTGGTACGTGGTAGGGAGCGATCATGGCGATCATACCGCGGGCAACCACGTGCTCCCCGGTGGGCTCACGTGGGTGGTACACCCCACGTCGCTCGCCCAGCTCAAGCGCGACTCGGCGGCGGCCACCGCCGGACGCACCGTTGTCGTGCCGCCCACAGCCATGACCGGATCAGAGCAGACCATCGACCTCGGTACCACACAGGTGGTGGTACGGTTTCTGGGTCGCGCGCACACCGGCGGTGACCTCATGGTGCATCTGCCCAAGGAGCAGATTCTTTTCATGAGCGAGGCCTTCCTCAATCGTGTCTTCCCGGCCATGCGTTCCGCCTACCCCACCGAGTGGGCCCGCACAGTGGACGCGGCGCTCGCCCTGCCGCGCGTGAAGCGCTTCGTGCCCGGCCACGGGTTCATCGAAAAGGACAAACGCTCGCGCGAAGAACTGATCACCTTCCGCGACGCCATCACCAGCGTCATTGCGGAAAGCAAGCGACTCAAGACGCTCGGCCTCACGCTCGAGGAAGCCACCAAGCGCGCCAACTGGGGCGACGTGGGCACGTGGTTCCTGGCGGACCAACAAGCGCCCATAGCCATACGGCGAGTGTGGGCAGAGATGGACGCAGGCAACCGCTAACTGCAGTAACTGCTGTAAATGCGTTATGGGTCATGGGTTACCGGGGTACCGAGTAACTGCGGGCACTGCGGTGTCTCGCTTCTATTCCGCAGTTACTCGGTGACCTGCTGACCCATGACCCCTAACGCTCCTACGCGCTTCTACATGTCGCAGTTACGCGTCACTCCGCAGTAACCGCGCGACTCCTCCTGCTATTCCGCCTGACTGCAAGGCGGGCAGCAACAGCGTCATCAGCACGATGACCGTTGCTGGCACTTTGAAGTTCGCGCCGAGCATGCCGGCAAAACCGAGCACATTGCCGCCACGAATGGCCACCATGCCCAGCAGCAGTGCCGCCGCGACAGCAGCGGCACCAAAGCCAATGCGGAAGGCGCCTTTCTGACGGAGGGCGAGCCCGATGAGCAGCCCGCCTACCGCCGCACCCCACACCCCACCCAGCGCCTGCGCGGCGACTTGCAACACCAGCGCGGTCATGAACAACGGAGTCTTGGACATGATGCGGAGCCTCAGCGCGTCAGAGTGAGTGTCGCGCGAAGATCGCGCGCCGACAGGTCGGCAGGCGTGCGCGGTGTGCGCACGCTGTCCAGCTGTCCGTTCCCCCACATGGCGAGGCGATCGAGATACCGTGGGCTCGCCGGATTGCCACTCTGCCCGCCGGGGTACACGCCCATGATGCGTGGCTGCGCGTCCATCTCGGCCACCATACGCCAACTGGCGCCGAAATTCGCGAAGCGCGAACCCACCGAGGGGTTGAGCGTGCCGCGTCCGCCATCAATGGGCATGTTGGGTGCCGAGAAGCCGTCGAGCCGCAACAGATGTCGTGGCTTGGCGGGCGACACCGTGCCCCACGTCCATGGTGTCTTGGCCGGATCGCCAAAGTCCACCACCAGCGTGTCGTACGCGGCTACCAACGCGCGCGCGAGCAACATGTCGCGATCTTCTCGCACGCCGGTCGTGCGACGATCATCCCACCACGCACTGCCGGAGTCTGCCACCAGCTGCAGCAACCGCGACTCGGAGGGACGCACCAGGGCCGCATCCTTGCCGGTCGGAATGAACTCATCCCACAACAGCATTACTACACGACCAAGCGCCGTTTCAAACAGCCGCGCGCCCGTATTGTCGCGCGTGTAGCGACGATCCCACGCCGACAACATCGCTTCCGCCGCAGCCAGCGACTTCGACGTATCTCCCTGCGCGATGCGCGCCTTGGCTGCCGCGACCAGCGCCGGTGCCAGACGGTCGGCCCGTACACTGCCGGGGTTGGTGTGAAACTGCCGCATCTTGTCGGGCGTCATGCTGCTGTCAGCCCGCAGCAAGCGATTGATCTGCAGGGCACGCCAGATTTCGTAGTGCGGATCGGTGCCCAGATACAGCGAATCGTACTGCGGATCGATGGGCTCCTGGTTGGCGGAGGCGAGATAGCCCTGCGCCGGCCGAACACTTTGCGGATATTGTGCGATAGTGCGGAAGCCCATCCAGTCGTTGGCGCGAGTGCGCCCATCAAGGATCTCCGTACCACGCCCGCGGTTGGCGCGAATGGGGTGCCGCCCCGTGCTGCGAATCGCAATCGTGCCCGCCGTATCGGCCACGATCATGTTCTGTGCGGGCGCCTGGTAATACGTTGCCAGGGAATCGAGGAACCCTTCGGCCGTGGCTGAGCGCATCCCCTGATAGAAGCCCAGCAGTTCACTGCCTGCCTCCAGCACCGTCCAGCGCATGGAGAGCCATTCGCTTCCCTGCTTCCGCATGGGACCACGATGGGTGAAGTACACCGTGTCGGTGGCAATCACGCGCCCGGACTTGTCGCGGTACTGCTCCACGCGCGTCTCGAGCGGTTGCTGCGCACCATCCAGTTCATACGTGGTGGGGCGCGCCGCATCGTTCACCGTTTCGCGCCAGAAGTCCATGACATCGGCGCCGGTATTCGTAAAGCTCCAGGCAAAGCTGCGCGTGTAGCCAATGGTCACGCCGGGCAAACCCGGAATGGTCACCCCGCCCACGTCCATGACGCCGGGGACCACCAGGTGGACTTCGTACCAGATGCTGGGGAGCGTGAGCTCCAGGTGCGGATCACCCGCCAGCAGCGCCAACCCATTGGCACTGCGCGAGGGTGACACGGCCCAATTGTTGGAGGCAAAGGCCCGCTCTTGCTGTACATCGGCGCGCTGATTGACCGGGAGCGTGGCATCGCGGGTCCAGAGCAGCGGTCCGCTCTGTGCCCCAAGGGCCGCCACCATGCGCGCGGCGGCACTGTCCGGTGTACCGGGTGCCGGCAGCGATGCCAGTGCCTCACGTGACGCACTGCGCGGCGCCGGTTGAATGGGCTCCTGCACCGGCGACGAGCTATCCCAGAACGCCCGGGCCGCACTGTCGCCCACCAGGGCGCGTGCCTGCAGCAGATCGAGCTCCAGCGGGGAATGGGCCAGCGTGTACCCCATGCGGTTCAGCAGATGCATGGAGTGCACCGGCAACCACTCGCGTGGTGTCTTCTGCAGCAGCTTGTACTCCACAGGCAGCTGCGCCGTGGAGAGCGACGTCCGATACGCGTTGATCCCATCGGCGTAGGCCCGCAGAATGCCGTACAGCATCCCGGTGGTATCCATGGCCGTCATGCGCGCTTCCGCCGATCGCGGCATCCCCAGGTGTCGCGTTTCCTGGTCGGCGGGCAACGCCACATCACCGACGAGTTCCGTGAGAGTCCCCTCGCCGGCCCGTGCTTGCAGTTCCAGCTGGAAGAGCCGGTCGCGTGCCACCACGTAGCCGAGCGCCCGCACCGCATCCAGATCCGTTTTGGCGAAGATGTGCGGCACGCTGCGCGTGTCGTAGCGAATGTCCACCGCGTCAGTGAGACCGGGGATGTTCGCCGAGGCCTGTGCCGGCAGGTCACCGGTGGTGTTGATCCAGAGCCCCACCGCCGGCGAGAGCAGGGCGCCCAGCGGTGGTACCTCGCCCACGCCGCGCACACCGAGCCAGGTGGCGCCTAGACCGGCAGCGAGAGACAGGACGGCGACAGGAGTAAAGCGGGCCATAGGGGCGTTGGGAGGGAAAAGGGAAGCCGAAGGATCCCCTGTTGGCGGCCGGTGTGCAAGTTCCGGAGGCGGTGGCGTCCTACAGGGTGACTGAGTCGTGGCACCCGGGTCGTGAGCACGTCACCACCATTTCCCAACCATGGACTATCTCGAACGATTATTCCGGGAGTATCACGGGCCCGTCGTGCGGTACCTCACGCGACGATTGGGCGACCGTGATCTCGCCGAGGAGCTGGCGCAGGAGACCTTCCTGCGGGCCATGCGGCACGGGCCGGTGGCGCGGGAGCGTGCCTGGCTCTTTGCGGTGGCCACCAACCTGGTACGCGACGAAGCCCGCCGGGACGCCCGGGAACGGAAACGGCTTTCGTTGATCAAGGCCCAGGTGGATGCCGAGGGGCCGGCGGAGCCGGAGACCGTGACCGCAGAACGGCTGGCTGATGAACTGCGCGAACAGGCGCTGGCCCGCGAGGCCGTGGATGCGCTGGCCGAACGCGATCGCATGGCGCTGCTGCTGCGCGAAGAAGGGTTGGACTATCACGAAATCGCTGCGGCCCTCGGGCTGAGCGTGGGGAGCGTTGGCACAACGCTCTCGCGCGCCCGTCGCCGCCTGGTTGAGGTCTACGAAGCGCTGCAGCGGTCCCGTACGGGCGACCGCGCCGCCAAGGAGGGGTCAGGTGTTGCCTAATCAATTTGAAGTCTCCAGCGAGCGTTTGGAGCCGGTATTCGACGCGGCCGGCCATGTGGATGAAGGCACGGTGCACACGTGGCTGGACGGGGCGTTTGACACCGCGTCGGCCACCCGGGTGGAAGAGCATGTGGCGACGTGCGCATCGTGTGGGGCCATGGTGGCCGAAGCGCGTGGCCTGATGGCGGCCAGCAGCCGCATTCTGGGTGGGCTGGATACGGTGCCGGGAGGCGTGGTGCCAATGGCCGATGCGGCCCGCACCGCCATGCGCGTGGCGGCAGGATCAGCGCCCCGGTCGCGCTGGACTCAGGGGTGGACGGTTCGCGCCGCGGCCGCGCTGTTCCTCGTGGTGGGGGGCACTGTGGTGCTGCGCGATCGTGGTACGGCCCCACGACCCGCCTCGCCGCAACCCGTCGCCGCGGAGCCCATGCCCGTCGCTGCCGATACCGCGGTAGTGGCGGCGGCGCCACCGCGTGCCGATACCCCGTCTGTGGCCGCACCCGCCACGGCTCCTAAAGCCATGGCGCGCACGGCGGAAGCCGCAGCCAATCGCGTGGCCGCAAAGGCAGCACGCCCACAAGTAGTGGCGGAAGCGGCCGATCTCGCGGCCGGAGCGGCGCCTCGGCCAACGGCGCCATCGTTGGTGGCGCAGGCAGCGCCCGCTCCAGCGCCGCCAGCGGTGGCGTCAACCGCGCCCGTCGCCGCTTTGCGTGTAGCGGCGGCGAGCGAAATGACGGCGCCGGTCGAAGCACGGCCGTTGGTTATCACCGGCTTCGTACGTGACGCCGCAACACAGCTGCCATTGGCCAACGTGGGAGTCGCGGTGATGGCCGACGCCAGCACAAACGCAAGACAAGCAGGAGCCATCACGGATGTTGGCGGAAGGTATACAATCACGCTCGCGACACGGCCAGCCGGCGGCACGGTATATCTCACCGCGCGACTCATTGGCTATGCCATGTCGAGAGTGCAGCGGCTGGCGCCGGGCGATACGGTCAACGTGTCGTTCACAATGGCGCGTACAACCATGTCACTCAGTCAGACGGTGGTAACGGCGGAACGATCCCGCCCCGAGCGTGCCTCCAACGCGCCGGCCTCCATTGCCACCGTAGCCGGTGCACCGCCAGCACCCATGGGACGCATCGTGGCCGTGCGTCCGATCAATAGCGGTGAAAGGGTGGCCGCCGACAACGGAAAGGCGGGCACCATTCGCCGCATGAACCGCGAGCAATACGACCGCATCGAGGACAACCCGTTCCTCGGCGTCAAGAACAACCCGCTCAGCACCTTCTCCATCGATGTGGACCGCGCTTCGTACACCAACGTGCGGCGGTTCCTCCAGGGCAGCACGCGTCCGCCCAAGGATGCCGTGCGCATTGAGGAGTTCATCAACTACTTCCCGTATCAGTTGCCCGAGCCACGCGGCAACGATCCGGTGTCCATCAGCAGTGAAGTGATTGCCGCGCCGTGGCAGCCGCAGCACAAGCTGGTGCGCGTGGCGCTGCAGGCCAAGCGTATCGAGACCGCGAACCTGCCGCCCAACAATCTTGTGTTCCTGCTCGATGTGTCGGGCTCGATGAACGAGTGGAACAAGCTGCCACTGGTGAAGCAGGCGCTGCGCCTGCTGGTGGATCAGCTGCGGCCGCAGGATCGCGTCGCCATCGTGACCTACGCCGGTGCCGCAGGGCTCGTGCTCCCCAGCACCAGTGGCGACGAAAAGGTGCGCATACTGAGCGCGCTCGATCGGCTGGAGGCGGGTGGCTCCACGGCCGGTGGCGCGGGCATTGACCTGGCCTATCGCACCGCCCGCGAACACTTCCTCCCCAACGGCAACAACCGCGTCATTCTCGCCACCGACGGCGACTTCAACGTGGGGCCCAGCAGTGATTCCGAACTCGAACGCATGGTGGAGCAGCGCCGACGCGAGGGCACCTATCTCACGGTGCTCGGCTTTGGCACCGGCAACTACCAGGCGTCGAAGATGGAAAAGCTCGCCAAGGTGGGGAACGGCAACGCGGCCTACGTGGACAACATTTCGGAAGCACGAAAGGTGCTCGTGGAAGAGATGGGCGCCACGCTGCTCACAGTGGCCAACGACGTGAAGCTGCAGGTGGAGTTCAACCCGGCCGCGGTGCAGGCGTACCGCCTTATTGGCTACGAGAACCGGTTGCTCGCCACCGAAGACTTCAACGACGACACCAAGGATGCCGGCGACATTGGCGCAGGGCATCAGGTCACCGCACTCTACGAGGTGGTGCCGGTGGGCGTGCGTGGCACGGTGAACATTCGTGGCATCGACTCGCTGCGCTATGTCACCCCCGATCGCAGCATGGGGGCACCGGCATCAGGAGGCGCCGACGAACTGCTCTTCGTGAAACTGCGCTACAAGCGTCCGGGGCAGTCCACCAGTCAGCTCATGTCCCATGCGGTGCCGTCGCGCACGGTGCGGGCCAGTCAGGACATGCGCTTCGTGTCGGCCGTGGCGAGCTTCGGCATGCTGCTGCGCGACAGCGAGTACAAGGGAAACAGCAGCGCCGCGCAGGTCCTGGAGCAGGCCCGCGCGGCGCTGGGGGAAGACATTGGAGGCTATCGCGCCGAGTTCGTACAGCTGGTGGAACGGTGGCGCGCGCTCGGGGTTACGGCTGGCGAACGGCGGTAAAGGGCAACGCGCCCATGCCGCTCACGTCGAGCACACCACTCATGTTGTCCTTGTCCTTCAGCACGCCCGCGCCGTTGATCACCAAGGCCTGTCCGCCCATGTCCAGCTGGAAGGCGAACATCACGGAGTCACCCTTCACCACGCCAGTCATGGGCGCCGTGCCGAGCTGCGATTCAATGGAGCCGGACAACGAGTCCGCCTTCTGGGTGACGGTCATGGTGGAGGGCTGCGTACCACCATCGGGGGTAGCCACCGTCACGGCCCACTTGCCGGAGACATCGGCCAGGATACGCGGAGCGGCAACGGCGATGCTGGCGGACGCGGCGATCATGGAAAGAGCCGCAACAACGCGACGACGAATGTTCATGGGGCGCTCGAAAAGGAAAGATGTGACCAGCGGCACGCGCTGGGGTGGAACGGCCTGAGCCAACAGACACTGCTACACGGCTGACCAGCCAAAAGATACCAGACCTGCCATGGTACGGGGCAGTCGGGGCCCGGGTTTCCGGTGCCCCGCCGCCTTCCGGATACCGATAACCGGATGTGAGGGGGTGGGTTAGCGGGTGCGGAGCGCCAGCTGGCGTTTGACCACCGCCAGGATCTGCTCCGTACTGGCCGGCTTGGGAATGAAGTTCTCCCCTGGCAGCATGGTCACGTCGGACGGGTCGTATTCGGGATCGTACCCGCTGGTGTACACCACGGGGAGTTCGGGGAACAATTGTCGCAGCTCGCGCCCCAGCGCCGTGCCGCTCATGCCGCCCGGCATGACCAGATCCGTAATGACCAGATCGAGGGTCGTCCCCTTTCGCGCACACCATTCCAGCGCCTCGGCGCCCGTGGACGCCGAATACACGACATACCCCTCACGTTCGAGCACCCGTTCCATGAGCCGACGCACCGTAGGCTCATCTTCCACCACCAGCACCGAGGCCCGGAGCTGGTGCTCCCCCGAATCGTGACTGAGCGCCTCGCCGCCGGCGACGAGATCCGCTGGCAGTGGTTCGTTGGAGAGCGGGATCCAGACGTCCATGGTGGTCCCGCGGCCCAAGATGGATGTGGCACGCAGCGTCCCTTTATGCTGCTGCACAATGCCGTACGCGGTCGCGAGACCGAGCCCCGTTCCCTGTCCCGGCGGCTTGGTGGTAAAGAATGGCTCGAACAACCGTGGCATGTGCTCGTCGGCAATGCCGGTGCCGTTGTCTCGCACACTGAGCACCGCGTAACGACCGGCGGGCAAGTCAGGCGCCGTACTGGTCTGTTCACGCAGGGCGGTGGCTATCACAATGCTGCCCCCCTGGGGCAGTGCATCGCGCGCGTTGAGCACCAGATTCAGCAGCACCTGCTCCACCATGCCGCTGTCGGCCGAGACCACCAGCGGGCCCGGGTGACACGACACGGAAAGCGTGTGCGATGTGGGAACCACACGCTTGAGCAGTTTGGCGTGCGTGCGCACCAGCGTATTGAGGTCGAGCACCTGCGATTGCATGGCCTGCTGACGGCTGAAGACCAGCAGCTGTCGGGTGAGTCGCGCGGCGCGCTGTACCGATGTTTCCACATCGGTGATGAGTTCGCGGGCAACGCGGGGCATCTCGCGCACCAATCGCAACTCCTCCAGTTGCATCATGACGGCGGCGAGCACGTTGTTGAAGTCGTGCGCCACGCCGCCGGCCAGCTGGCCAATGGCTTCCATTTTCTGGCTTTGGCGGAGCCGTTGCTCGCTGGTCTTTAGCGCCTCCACCACGCGGGCATTCTCAAGGGCTGTTTCCTGCTGCTCACGCAGCGCGGTGGCCAGCACGAGCGACGTAATGGCGAGCACGCCCAAAAACACCTGGAGCACAATGAGGGAGCCGGCCGGGGTATTACCCCCAAACGCCAACGGGTGATCGGCCATGAGCATTGTCATGCCCACTGCGGCGATCTCCAGTACCGACAGCATGGCGCCAATCTGCCCGAACCGCAGCGTGGCCCAGAGCACCGGGACCACCATCATGTAGGGGCCCATATTCACTTCACCAACCAGCCCTCGCTCCAGGTACGACCCAACCGATGCCGCGAGAATCACCACCAGCATGAGGAGCGTTTCCAGCGCCCACCCCACCGGGGTCCGCCCCGGCGCACGCGAGGGCGGCCGGTCGAGCACGAGGACCGTAAGCGGGGTGATGACGACAAAGGCAATCACGTCGCCAACCCACCACACGGCCGCTGATTCGAGGAACGGCGCGCCACTGAAAGAGCGGGCGATGAATGCAGACGGAATGCTGGCGAGTGCGGTGGCACCACCGGTTGCGGCGAGGAGCACAAAAACATCGCGCAGGCGGGCGAAGCGAAGCGGCAAGGAGGCAAAGCGTCGCAGCAGCGCCTCGGCAAGCAGCATTTCGCCCAGACTCACCCCGAGGTAGGCAATGGCCGGAGGGGTCGCGAAGCCCTGCAACAGATTGGAGACCGTATCGATGGCGATGTAGCCACCAATGATCAGTGGCCGGTGGCTGCGCGGGAGCGAAATGAGCGCGGCGAGGGCGAGACCAACGGGCGGCCAAGCGGGGGCGAGCGGACCGCCAAAGCGGATGAAGGAGAGGGAGAGCGCGTGCGCCAGAAACGTCGCGAGGGCAAAGCCCAGCAGGCGACGAGTGTGGAGCGGCGACGGCAGTACCCAACCTGCTGGCATAAACTCCGATTTACAATTCAGGCAGGGACATGGGGCTCCGGACGACGTCGCATGACGCGTCCCACGAATGTACCGCCCAACAGCGCGACCGCATACCCGTAGGGGGCGAAGGCGGCGGTGACCCCGCAGGCTATCGCGAGGGCAAACGCGGTCGGGGTGTGCCATTGATCCCGGACCAGGAGCAGCACCGTGATGGCTTCGACGAGGAGCAGCGCGCCGAGGATGGGGCCGGGCACCAGTCGTTGGAACGCGGCGGGGTCTCCCACGAGGAAGAATCCGGCCGCGACCAATGCCATTCCGTAGATCACGGCACTGCCGCCGGTGCGGGCGCCAAAGAAGTGATGGCCCACCACGCCACCGGAGCCGTGGCAGACTGGCAGCCCGCCCAGAGGGGCTGCGATCAGATTCATGAGGCCGTAGGTATTGCCGATCCGGCGGACCGTGAGTGGTTCCACTTTTTGGTAATCACGCCCACAACCCACTCTCGCAACGAACTTTTGAGGGGTGGCAGTGTAGATCAGCTTCCTCAAACCCAAAGCCTGAAGACAAGTGGAGATTTGACGTGACCCCCGAATCCTGATCCAGACTGCATGTTAGTCCCAGCCCAAGGGGGACGCATGAAGAAGAGTCGGTTTACGGAGGCCCAGATCGTGGCGGTGCTGCACGAGTGGGACGCGGGGGCGAAGACGGCGGACTTGGTACGGCGCCACGGGGTCACTGAGCAAACGCTGTATCGCTGGAAGAAGAAGTACGGTGGCCTGCAGGTTTCGGAAGCGAAACGGCTGAAAGCGCTCGAGGAAGAGAATCGGCAGCTCAAGCGGCTCGTGGCGGACCAAGCGCTGAATCTCCAGGTGGTGAAAGACCTGCTGGGAAAAAAGTGGTGACGCCCGAGCAGCGGCGGACGGTCGTCGAGCACGCGATGGAATCCGCCGGCCTCTCGGAGCGCCAAGCGTGCCGCTACACGGGCTTCGCGCGCTCGTCGCAGCGCTACCAGTCGACCAAGGATGATGCGGCGCTGGGCGAGCGCCTGCGGACGCTGGCAATCCTGCGCCCGCGGTGGGGCTATCGCCGGCTGTATCGGTTGCTGCGCCGCGAAGGGCTGCGGGTCAATCGCAAGCGCGTGCAGCGCGTCTACCGCGAGGCCGGGCTGCACGTGCGCCAGCGACCACGGAAGCGTGTGGCACTCGAGCGCGTCCCCAAGCTGGCCATCAGCGGGGCCAACCAGCGATGGAGCATGGATTTCGTCAGCGATGCGTTGGCCGATGGGCGCCGGTTTCGGAATCTGACCGTGGTGGAGGACGCGACGCGGGAGTGCCTCGTCATCGAGGTGGAGCGCTCGCTGCCGGCCGAGCGCGTCATCGCGGCGCTGGATCGCGTGGCGCGGTCGCGCGGCTACGCGCCCAGCATCGTGTGCGACAACGGGCCCGAGTTCCACAGTGAAGCGCTGGATCAGTGGGCCGATCACCACGGTATCACACTGGCGTTCATCGAACCAGGACGTCCCGTGCAGAATGCCTTCATCGAGAGCTTCAATGGACGCTTCCGGGACGAGTGCCTGAACGAGCATTGGTTCCTCGACCTGGCCGATGCCAAGGCCACCATTGAAGCATGGCGACTGGACTACAACACGGTCCGTCCGCATGGACAACTGGGAGGAAGAACACCAGACGAATACGTCGCGTACCTGCAGGATCAGCTACACGCTGTACATTCTTGATCAACCATCGGCTAACAGCAGGGGTGGATCAGCAACTGGGGTCACGTCAGATTGATTGGTTTCATGAGCATATTCTTCATTTATCACACAAGTTATCATGGCGAAATACATCAATACTCAGTTTTGAATGGCAATGTTTTTTCGACGCCACTGGAGTCTTATACTAGCCCTGTGCCTGCTAACGGCAGGACAGTTCCTCTTGTTGGAAAGAATTGGCGCCGGCCTCTCCCCGAGTCACATTGGCGACCCGTATAGCGAGGCCGACGCGTTCCGAGCAAGTGGCTTTTACGCCGAACACGGGCTGTGGTCCAATGTGGGGCTCCCTGACATACTATCAGTACCTCGCTTTTTAGACGATGGGTGGGTCGCCGACCTTCGCTACAAGGTTGAGACTGGAGATTCGAATTCTGATGCCACGGACCTTCCGCACGGTGTGTATACCCGCTATCCGCCGCTTCCGATGTTAATGCTAGGGGCAATGGAGCAGCGCTTTGGGTTTCATCCACAGTTGTTCCGACTTTTGCCTGTCCTTATTGGACTGCTCTCACTTTCACTCTGGTGCACACGGCTTCGTGATTCTGTGGGAGGCCCAGCGGGCCATCTAGGGGTGCTGCTCACTGGCGCGCTTCCCATGACATTTCAATACATGTCGGGCACTCACTATCAAGGTTATGCGCTGTCGCTATACCTAATTGAATGTTGGCTAATAGTCGGAGCAATCAGCAGTAACGCTTATACTCGTTGGAAGTTATCAGGAATGGCAGTGATATGCTTCCTTCAAGGATGCCTATCATTCGACTATCTCTTTATTGTTACGGCGACCCCGGTTCTTTTGCCGATGATCATGGGCAACGTAACGGACCAGAGAACACTTCCCCGTTTGTCACTAGAAGCGGCCTTGATTGCGGGGGGATGCTTCGTGTTGGCACTTTCGCTGCATTTTCTTCAGGTAGTATCATTTTATGGCAACTTCGATTCTGCGTTCGCCGATTGGTTCGGACGAGCTACTCACAGAGTACATGACAATGGTGGACTCGCATCGAGAGTTATTGTGGCGCAAGCCATTCAAGGATACTTGAGAGAGTTTTTCATTCCAAATTCACGACACTTTGGCTGGCAACCATTGTTTCTCTGGCTGTCATTAGTTGCGCTCCGCGGTCCGAGATGGATTGTAAGTCGCCGAGACGCTCTTCGTCCATTCAGTACATTTGCGTTATGTATGGTTTGCTCCCTTTGCTGGGTTGCTACCATGCCTGCCATGTCATTAAAGCATATGCATTTCATCCCTAGACTTTTTTTCTTGCCTTACCTCGCCTTGCTGATCCCCACCTTAAGCCATCTGAACGCATTGGTTGGGCAATCGCGTGACAGACGTGTCGTGCCTAATTGAATACATATTTAAGTTGGCGCCGCTCCAATTTTGGATTTCATCACGCTTTTTTGTGGTGGCCATGCTCTTGTGTATCGAAAGCGGCCTGTTAAGACGACCCGTTTTCTTTTCGATCGCCACGAATAACGCTATGATGAGGCCCATCAGCCTACGAGTGCGGAGCGTCGATGGTAATTGCGAGACTGCGTCCATGAAACACATATAAACGTTCAACTGGGGACAGATGACTCCATCTGACGTCGCATGACACGGCCTACGAACGCACCTCCCAATAAGGCGACGGCATACCCGTAAGGAGCGAAGGCGGCAGTCAGGCCGCAGGCGATCGAGAGAGCAAACGCCGCCGGGGTGCGCCATTGATCCCGGACCAAAAGGAGCACGGTGAGGGCCTCCACGATTAGGAGCGCCCCAAGGATAGGGCCGGGCACCAGGCGCTGGAAGGCGCTGGGCGCTCCCACGAGAAAGAGCCCCGCCAACACCAGCGCCCCTCCGTAAATCACGGCGCTGCCGCCGGTGCGGGCGCCAAAGAAGTAGTGAGCAGCAATACCGCCCGACCCGTGACAGACCGGTAGCCCACCCAACGGGGCGGCGAGGAGATTCATGAGGCCGTAGGTGTTTCCAATGCGGCTTACCGTGAGGGGGGCTCGATCAGGAAACAAGTCAGCCACTACCTGTTTGGTGGCGAGCACAGAATTGCCTAGGGAGAGCGCAATTTGTGGGAGCGCGAGCAGCAGGGCGGCGCGTCCAAATTCATTGGGGGTTGGCCAGCGGGTAGGCAGCGAAGGGAGCTGGAAGCCCCAAAGTTCGGGGAAGTCTTGGGGCCAGTTGAAGGCGGCCCAAGTGAGCCCGAGTGCCAGAACGGCAATGCCCGCAGGTAGGCGTCGGTTTCCGCGCAAAGCGACAATAAGGCCAATGGCGGCGGCGGCGAGCAGCCATCCGCTGGTGCCTCCTCCCGGAATGAAGCGAGTGAGGGCTAGGTTGAGCAGCTGAAGCCCCAGTCCCACCTGAATACCGCGCACCACCGCTTTGGGAACGGTGCGGGCAATCCATTCTAGGGCGCCGGAATTGGCCAGCGCGAGCATGGTGAAGCCGACGATGAGCCCCCCCGCCGCGAGGAGCGCGGGCGCAATTTTCCCGGCAATGGCAATCGCAGCCATGGCCTTGAGCGGCTGCACCGGCATAGGGAGCCGGTAAATGAGCCCCGAACCGATCTGAAGTAACCCGAAGGCCACAAACGCGGCGGGGGCGTCCATGCCTGTGGCCATCACCACCCCGACCAAAAGGGGGAGATCGGTGCCGAGGTCACCGAACGCACCGGCGAGTTCGTTACGGGAGAAGGAGAGGGGTGTGGGCATACCAAACCGTAAGCTACTTGATTGCCTCCAAGCCGAGCGATCTAAGCTCTTCGACCGAAACGCGCATTACCTTAGCCTTTGAGTCGACTGGCAAGTGCTGTATCCCAATCTCGGCGGCAACGGCCCCATCCACCAGAATGGGCCTGTTTGACAAACCAGGTGAGTTTCGAATTAGATCACGCCCGTACCATACTGAGTCGGAGGGGACTATTACCACATCAGCATCGACGCGACTAAGCCAATTATGAGCGAGAGTAAACGGTCGCGTGAAGTGCTGTACTTCCCACGCTCGGTAGGGAACTTGCACTAGTACGGTAAACAATAAGGAAGACTTCAATGCCCTTCGTGCCGCTATAGAACCGACTTGAGCGGTAAAGCATGGCCAAAGAGCAGCCGAGATCAGGGCGAGATTGCCCAATACCTGATGGCCATAGCGCCACCCCCAACCGTGGCCTTGATTCACCATGCTAAAGAACAGATAGAAACCAAGACTCAAAAGAATCCCTGCAAACAGGTCGCCCTCAAAAGATTCCAGTCTTCGTCGGCCCTTTATGGCCATGCTTAAGAGAACTGCCGCGATCGGCGTATTCCATGCGGCAAGGAGAACAACGTTCGCCACAAGGACGAAAAGGTGCCCGAGTGTTGGTAATGAGAGTGCTCCTCTTACCACTCCCCCAAGATGAGACCAGTAGAGCAACGAGGTAAAAGCGCAAGCGTATGCTGTGGCGCAAGCCATCAACAATCGCCAGTCCTGCTCGCGCAACTTGCGAGTCAGGAATGGTAGCGCAAACAGCGGATGCGGCACTGGCTGATGCAGAACGCACGCAAAAAAGCCAAGTGGGGCAGTGAGGTATCTAACTCGGGATTTTGACCGGAGAGCCCATAACCAGAAAAGATTCATGGTCAAATGCGCAGGCATCACATACCCCGTCAAACTAGTAGCAAGCACCTGAGTACTCCCAGAGTAAACCAGGATAGCTACCCACTGTCGCTCCGCTTGGCCGCGCCATTCCTGCCGGGACAGCCCTGCAATTGCCACCATTCCAAGACCGGTAAGGGATGGGTTTAGCCATCCGTCTGCACCGAAGCGATTAAACAGTACGCTAAGGAACGAATAGCCTGGAAGATACATCAACACCCATGAACTACCGTCATTTCCCCGTTGAACGAACACAGGTGTAACGGCATTTCGCCATTGTTTCCACTGAGCAGGGAATGTCGAAGTCAGCTCGCGCTTTGCCAGCATTTCTGATTGTAATGCAGCACCGTATTCATCCATCGAGAAAAGTGTGCCTTCGGTAATTAAGCCACGCGCAAACCATGTGGCCAAAGCGATGCCTAACGCGGCCATCCCAACTGAAAACCAGCTAACGTTCCTCTCGATGTGCTGCTCGGATCCAATAGTGTTAGCTACATTCCTCGTTTCTCGACGAAAGCTCCACCAAAAAAAGGCGAAGAAAAAAAACATTAAAGTAACAATCCACGGCTCTGCGATTGCAATTACCCGATAATAGATGTGCAAAGAATTCTTGTCAGGTTCGATAAAGCCGCTCGTTCTCAGGACAACTATGTACCCTAGGCCAATTGCGAAGAAGACGAGCAGCCTTTTCAACTCCCACTCAAGACGAGATGCGGTATCTGTACTATGCTCCATCTATATCCGCCTTAAAGGGCAATATGTTTATCAGAAGCGAATGGCTTGGTGATCCAAAAGTCCGTTTCGTGCTGACTCGGCGCACAGTGCAACTCGACCACAAGGATTACTCAGCAAAGTATGCTCTACGAGTCTTGACTTGAACCTATCAGACCGTCGTTTGAAGTCTGGATAAACGTTTGACGTGACCCCAGTTACTGATCCCCCCCCTGCTGTTGGCCGATGGTTAGTTTGTTCTAGCCCCCAAACCTGGTCCAGCCAGACTCACTTTATGCGGAGCTGGAGACGCTGGCGGTGATCGCCATGGCGGCCCAGAAGTGGGCCGGTGGCACGTTACCTAAGCTGCTGTGGGGCCGGTCGTTATTGTACTCGGACCGGTACTGCTCGATCTGCTGTTGGGCGTCGATGATATCGATAAGGTAATGCTGCGTGAGGCACTCACGTCGGAAGCTGTTGTGGAAGCTTTCGAAGGCCGCGTTGTCGGTCGGTTTGCCAGGCCGACTGAAGTCAACGCGCACCTGATTCCAGCAGCACCAGTGGTCGAGCGCGACCGACGTGAACTCGGCACCATTGTCGCACTGAGTGATCGTGGGGATGCCACGCTCGTCGCGCAGTCGGCTCAGCATGGCCACCACATCGTCCGCGCGAAGCCGGATGGCCGGCACGAGCCCGACGCATTCGCGCGTGTAGAGATCGACGATGCTCAGCACGCGGAACGCGGTGCCATCGGCGAGTTGATCGTGGATGAAGTCCATAGCCCAGCGTTCGTTGGCGGCGCCCGGCAGCAAGCGCGCAGCGCGAGGTACGGCGCTGCGGCGTCGCTTCGGTCGTTTGCGGTGCTGCGTGAGCCCTTCGTCCTGATACAGCCGCTGCACGCGCTTGTGATTGACGGGCCAGCCCTCGCGACACAGGAGCACATGCAAACGCCGATACCCGTAGGCCACCCGCGTCTGTGCTAACTCGCGCAGGCGCTGCCGCAGCGGCTCCTGCGGGGCCGCACTACTCGCGTAGCGGACGCTCGAGCGCGCGACGCCGCCGGCATCACAGGCCAGGCGCTCCGAGACCGCATACGCCTCCTGCACCCAGCGCACCCACGTCCGCCGCTGCGCTGGGCTCAGCATTCTTTTCGCAGGGAGTCCTGCAAAATCGTCTTGTCGAGGCTGAGATCGGCGACCAGCCGTTTCAGCTTCCGGTTTTCTTCCCCGAGCTGCCGCAGCTCGCGCACCTCAGGGGTGCCGAGCTCGCCGAACTTCTTTTTCCACCGGTAGAACGTCTGCGCCGTGACCTGGAGCTTGCGGCAGATTTCCGCGATGGGCGTGCCACTCTCGGCCTGCCGCAGGGCCTGCGCGATCTGCTCCGGGCTGTACTTGCTGGTCCGCATCTGCTGTCCTCCTCCGCCCGCTCTCGGGGCTTGAGCCAGCCTCTACACTACCGCCAAAATGTGAGTCGCGCTGGGTCAGGCTATTGGTTGCAGACCACAGATCACTTTGCCCATTCAATTTCGAGACTTGGTATCTGATCGGCCACGGATTACACGATGCGTAGTCCACCAACCGAAAGACGCCATAGCGATTCCCATCAGGGCATCGACTAGGTAATGCTCACCACCGTAAACGATACCCCAGAGCATGAGCAGCGCATATATGCCCGCAAGTATCGAGACTACTAGGTGGATTCTAGCTGCGGATAGAAAGACGAGCCAAGTCACCATCATATGTACCGACGGCATCGCTGCTACATCATTCCCTGAAATATCTATTCCTTTCTTGACGGCTTCGGGAGAAAGCTCGCTACCAACTTTCAGGAAAATTCGCGAAACGTTTTCTATGACTTCGTTCTGGGATGCAAGCCACGGTGGCGCCGTCGGGTAGGCGAAGTGAACAGCTAATGAAATGAAGTAGCAAAGTACATTTGACAGCATAAATGCAGAAAATCTCACTTCATCTTTAGCCCACAGGAACAACGCAGCAAGCCAGATAACAAAAAAATGGCCGGCATACAGAACGGCCATGAGCTGATCATACCATGCTACATCGCCTTCGCTATACAGCCACTGCTGTAGCATGTGCGTTGGAAGTTGACCATTGCCCAACCAGAGATCAAAAGTGATAGGTGCCTCAACAATCACTGGGCGTGCCGTCTCGTCCGCGTAACTTCGGAGGCCGACAAATATCGCCAGAGCGCCAATGTGGATAAAATATAACAACCCAACTCTTATGAACTGCTTATTCTCCCTTGAATACCAAAAGGGTAATCCAATGGCGAGAAGCGTCGCAAACTGAGCCAACGGAATGAATCCCAAACTAATTGCACCAAGCCCTAACGCACCGAGGAATACTATGCTCGGTTGAGAAACCCTGCTCGAATGGTTAGTTGTAACTATCGGTCGGCTACTTGTATTGATTTCTTCGTCTGAATAAGACATTACTGACTTTCTCCCCATAAGTTGGCTCTTTGTCCCAAACCATTACTTGTCGATGGGCGTTCATTCTGAATCCAGATCCAAACTCAGAACCCGAGGACTTTTTGGCGGGTAGGCAACAGCATCACTTATGTTAGGTGAATGCCGTGCTCACACCCCGCGCGTACAGAGTTTCTACGTACTTGGTATTACCTGTTCCCTCCTCGCCGCCTTTATTGCTCGCACTATGTTCTTCGAAAGACCAAGATATTGTTTAGTCCTAGTTGAAAATTTGAGTGAACCTTTAGTTCAAGCGTGCTTTTCGTGCAGTTGCTTTTTAGTTCAAGAACTACCATTCCATAGTGTTGCTCAAGCTTCTGCCCATCAATCAATCCCAGGAACTTGAGCACCGGCAGAATCCAGTCGACCAGCGGCGACGGCACCGTCATGATGAGAAGCCCGCCCGGGCGGAGCCGGTCCCGTATGGCAGACAACAGTGCGAGTTGCGCGTCCGGCGGAATGTGCTCCATGACCGCCAGGGCGACGATCGCGTCGAATCGACGGTCAGGATCCACAGCATCGGGGAAGTACCCCTCCACCAAGGTGACTCGCGGCGGGAGCTCCAGCGTTCGGTGAATTTCCGGGTCCACGCCAACGCCCCAGATCCCTTTGTTCGCACCCTCTACAAACAGCGCCCCGTCGAACGTGCCAAGGTCGCACACCTCGGCACCATGCGGCACGTGTGCCAGGGCCACACGAATGCGCCAACGCTGAAGGACCCGATCCAGATACTTCATGCGCCGCGCCGTTGATCAGAGGGCAGCCCGAGTAGACTGAGGATGAAACTGGCAAAGCACCCCTGGACCCCTATCACCAGCAGCAGCATGGATGGGATCACCAGTCGCATGGTGTCCACCGGATCGATTGACCCGAAGGCGCGATCACGCCACCCGACCACCGCCAGGCCGCCGATCGCCACTCCCAGCGCAATGAAGACCGCACTGAGCACCAAACCTGTCTCCAGAGTAATGCGCTGCCACAGGGACTTGAGCAGTGGATCCGCCGGCAACAGCCCCGCAGTAATGGCGTACGTGCGGGCCATGATGGCGAATAGCGTCACCTGCACGCCGACCAATACCAGCGCGGCCGCATACAGCATGGTGTGAACATCCAATGTCACCCCCGCCACTGGGAGCGGGCCATACATGAGCCGCAGCATCAGCGCGCCCCCGCCAAGAATCATGGCAAGGCCCGGATACAAAAACAGCCAGCGCGGACTGAACGACAGCAGGAACCGAAGGTGCCGCCATCCATCCCGCCATGTGCGAAGATGCGGCGGGCGGTCGCGCCCGTCCTTCTGAAGCGTGGTGGGAACCTCGCGGATCCTGAGACCGTGCAGACTGGAACGCACGATCATTTCCGAAGCGAACTCCATGCCCGTGGTCTGCAATGGCACCGCCGCGAATGCCTGCCGATTCAGCCCGCGTAGGCCGCAGTGAAAGTCCCCCAGCGGCACCTTGAAAAACAAACGACCGAGCCAGGAGAGGACCGGATTGCCAAGGTATCGATGCAAGAATGGCATGGCACCCGGGCCAATGCCGCCCCGAAACCGGTTGCCGACAACCACCTCGGCTCCTGCACGGAGCGCTTCAACAAACGGAAGCAGCGCCGAAAAGTCATAGCTGTCGTCGGCGTCCCCAAAAATCACGAAACGGCCGTGCGCGGCCTGGATCCCCCCTCGCAATGCGGCGCCATATCCACGGTCGGCGATGGGGACCACGCGCGCACCGGCATTGACCGCGAGTGTCTGCGAGCCGTCGGTGCTTCCGTTATCGGCAATAAGCACTTCACCCGTAATCGCATGCGTCGCCAGAAAGGCGCGAGCCTTGGCAATACAAACGCCAAGTGTCCGCGCCTCGTTCAGGCAGGGCATGAGAATGGTCAGTTCCATAAGATCAGCGTGCGGAGGGATCTAGATAGCTCCACTGACGACGAGCGCAGGGACAGGTGGTCACCGGCGCGAAGCCCCCTGCCATTCGCTGCAGGCCACCAGGTACACCACCGATCGAACCTCCCAGGGTTGCCCAGGGTCCTGAGGCGGCAACAACTGTGGAGCCGGAAGCTCAAACCGCGTGGACGTCTGCGACCAACCGGGCGCCTCCAACAATGCCACGGCCGTCGGTGGATCGCCGGCCGAACAGAGCTCCTGCATAGCCTCAGGCGAGTGGTACAATCGCTCCATACCAAGACGATAGCGGGGATCCTTCACGCTGGCTTCCAGCGACAGCAGCTGGCGCCTTCTCGCCCCCCATTGCATCGCCAGGTCCCGACTGAACACCCGGGGGGTTCCCTGGATGATTGAGCCGTAGCCGGCACTTCCCAGGAAAGCCCATGGTTCAAGCTCACCGTCGGGCCAGAGCACGGGGCCCGAGATGACAGTTCGGGCCGTGGCCATCTGTTGCACCAACCCCTGCTCAACCGAACGCTGATAACGGGACCGGGAGTCGAAGGTGAAGAACAATGCCAATGTCAGTACCGCCGCCGTTACCGGCTGCCACGACCGGGCGGCCTTGGCCGGCCACAGTCCAGCCAGCGCCGGAACCACAGCACACGCCACTGCAAAGCGTGGCACCCCAGCCAGGACCCAGGTTGGCCACAACCACAGCATTTCCCGCGCTGGTGACGCCGCATAGAGGGGCAGTACGACGCTGGCTTCAGCCGCAGCAATCACCGCGAGCAGCATCAAGGCCACGACCGGTGCGACACGGACTAAGCTGCCCGGGACGGTCAAGCCCGGGCGGAATGCGGGTAGCCACCACAGGAAGGCGGCCAACATCGACAGCGTTGCCGCCGCTGTGCTGGTGCCCACCATACACCATGCCAAGACCAGCGTATACGCGCCAGCAGTTCGGAAGGCCGCTTCGTTGGCATTGCGTGCTGATGAACGCAGCGAGAGGAGAATAACTCCTAACAGCACCGCGCTGACGAAGGCCAGTAACCACAGGACGCGCCACGGCTGCGCCTGGGCAATCAGCACCATTTGCAGGTGATCCGCCCCAACGAAGGTGAGCGCCAGCGAGGAGCAGGCCATGACCACCACGGCCACAAGCAGGCGCTGGCCCTTTGCGGTCAACAGCCGGTACGCGATGGCCACCGTACTCAGATGCACAAGCAACCGAGCGAAGTCGAGCGGCTCCCATCCACTCAGAAAAACCAGAGACCCGTAATCCTGCAGGACGCGTTTCCACTCCCCATCAAATCGAGCGGTTAGCCCGCCCAGTGGTACGCCGAACCAAGCGCCCAACAGCAGTGCGCATACAGCAAGCCCGCCCATCGCCGCCGCATACCAGCGCATGCGGTTCGACGGGAGAAGGACAAAAACGGCAGCCGCCGCCCCGCCAATGGCCATCAAGGGGTGGATGGCCATGGCCGTGAGCAGCCATAACGCACTGGGGATAGCCGCCCCTCCGAGCGCGAAACTCAGTCCCAGGAGGACACACGCCTCGGCCAGTGTCCTGGGCGAGGCAAACGGTTCGGCGAAATGGAAGGTGGTGGACCCACCGTAGTAGGTATGCAGACTGGTTGCCAGAACCAGAACGAGTGCCAGTGCGCCAGCACCCATTACACGTGGAGCGAACCGCCCTGCGAAGCGCCAGGCTCCGAGGAACCACAATGCGAGTGCCAGATATGAAGTGACCATGGCAGCCGCCGCCGGACCGATCAGGCGCACCATCTCCCGCAAGAAGACTGGATAGATGGAGTATCCGGATTGTCCGTCCTGCTGGAAAAGAATGTCCAGACCGATTCCGTCCGGATCCAATGGTGCCAAGGCATACCCCACATACAGCCGCGCGTCATGCACGATCCCCTCATAGGGACGCATGACCAGGAAGACCGCGAACGACAGCCACATCACCAACCAGGTGACCCGTGGGCCACTGGCCGTGTCACCACCGACTGACGTGGGCGTCCTATGGGAAAGGCGGTACATTGTTCCTAGAATAGCTGCCGAGACGGTACCGCGCAGCACGTGTTTGTCCTGTCCTCAAAGATGCCACCCACCACTCTGGTAATTGGAGCTGGTCCTGCCGGCCTCACGGCCGCATACCACCTCAGTCAATGCGGGTTTCCCGTGCTCGTTCTGGAAAGCGACCCCACGTACGTTGGGGGCATTTCCCGTACGGTAGAATTCAAGGGATTCCACTTCGATATTGGTGGCCATCGATTCTTCTCCAAGTCGGAGCGGATTGAGGCGCTCTGGAGGGAAATCCTCCCCAATGACTTTCTCGAGCGCCCTCGTTCGAGCCGCATTTACTACAACGGTCGATTCTTCGCGTATCCGCTCAAGCCCCTGCAGGCGCTTTGGGATCTCGGAATACTGGAGTCGCTACGGTGCGTCGCGTCGTACATCCAGATTCGACTGAATCCGATCAAAAACCCGCGAAACTTTGAAGAGTGGGTAACCAATCAGTTTGGGGCTCGGCTGTACAACATTTTCTTCAAGACCTATACCGAAAAGGTATGGGGTATGAAGTGCACCGACATCTCTGCCGATTGGGCAGCGCAACGCATCAAGGGCGTCTCGCTGGTTTCGGCCGTGCTCAGCGCCCTGCTCCCGGCAAAGAAAACAGGTGGCGATACCATCAAGAGTTTGATCAGCACATTTCGCTACCCGCGATTGGGTCCGGGCATGCTGTGGGATGCGTGTGCCGAAGCCATTCGGACAAAGGGTGGGGTCATACGGATGGGGCGCACCGCGACGGGGTTGTCGTTCGATAAAACGACTAGCCAATGGTTGGTCACTCATAGCGGCCCCGACGGATCTCGGGAGGTTTCGACAGCCGATCACGTGATCTGCTCAGCCCCGCTTCGTGAAATCGTCAATGCACTGACCCCGCCGGTTTCTGAAGGCGTGAATCACGCCGCAAACAGCCTTGGCTATCGGGACTTCATCACGGTGGCCGTGGTGCTCAAGGATCGTCAGCGCTTTTCAGACAACTGGATCTACGTGCACGAACCCAGCGTGAAGGTGGGGCGCATTCAGAATTTCAAGTCGTGGTCACCGGAAATGATTCCTGATCCGGCACTGACCTGCTACGGACTGGAATATTTCTGTTTCGAAGGAGACGGCCTTTGGACGAGCGATGACACCACATTGGTGGAGCGCGCCATTGCCGAACTGGAACAGCTGGGACTGGCGCAACGAGTCGACGTCATTGAAGGTGTTGTTGTACGGCAGAAGAAGGCATACCCGGTGTACGATGACGCGTATGCACAGCATGTAGAGGTAATTCGCGATGCGTTGCAGACCGAATACCCGAACCTGCATTTGGTCGGGCGCAATGGGATGCACAAATACAACAATCAGGACCACGCCATGATGACGGCACTGCTGACGGCAGAGAACATTGTGGCAGGCATGTCCCTACACGACCCGTGGCGCGTCAACGAAGATGCCGAGTATCACGAAGAAACATCCGGCAACGTGGGCGCATCAGGGCTTCGAAGCGTCCCCTCCAGAATTACCGACTAACAGGCACTCGTTGTGTTTGCGAGCGAGTGATCTCCGGATCCACAGCTCCGCGCCCGACGCCGCGGTATCGGGCGAGAACGCCACCCTCTCCCAACCGCTATCAGCAGCAATGTGGCCGATGGTGGCGTGACCAGGCGGGAGAAGGGCCAATTCACTTGAACGCCATGGTGGCTCCACCAATGATCCATGCCGAAGCTCCTGCCGCACTTCGGCCATGGCAACGGAGTCAGGAAAGATGGAGCGACCGTCTACCGACCACGATACGGTCGGCACTCGCCACGTAAGGTAGCTCCCGTAGTTGAACACCGTGGTTCCACGCACGGGCTGCGAGTTCGCGTCTTTTTGAAAAAGGCACGACAGCACCCCGACCGCCTTGGCGAGTGCCGGCGATTCGGAGTGCGGAAGGATGTCCACCCTTGGCATTTTTTGTCGCATGGTAAGGCCCTGTCCAACGAGGCCCACGATTGAGACCATCCACCCCACCACCACCAGCCGCTTGGTGAGCGTCAGGCTCGGTAGCGGAATGGAGGCAAAGGCCATGGCCACCAACGGCAGTGCAAGTAGCCACCAAATCAAGAGTCCCCGTAAGGCGAGACCATAGAGTCCCAGGCCGGCCATCCACGCCATGCCATACCACCATCTCTCCCGTTGACGCAGGGAAGACATAAATGGCAGCAGGGGAAGCACGAGTAGAATCCCCACCAGAATGCGCGTACCAATTCCCGAGTGCATCAATACAGCAAAGCCGTTTTCAAGCTCGGTGATTGGCGAGGCAAGCCCAACCAGCGGGTTCGGGCTCAGGTACAGGCGAAGAATATCCAGCAGTTTCAGCGCATACGGCGTACAGAGCCAGCCCAAAACTGTTGCGCCCACGTACAGCAGCGCGTTCCTCCATGGCACAGGGTTGGCTGCAAGCAGCACGACACCCGGGACAATGGTCAACAGGAAGAACAGGTGAGCATTGACCGCAAGCAATGCCGCAAACCACACCCGAATCAATCCGCGCCACGGGTTGGAGACGCTGCTATGGTCCCGTAGCCGTATCGCACCGGCCCACGCGAGCGGCAAAGCAATAGCGAGCATGAGCTGTGGGCGGGTTGCCGGCTGAACCAGAAGCCACAGGATCAAATGAATAGACACGACGAGACGGGTGGCCCACAGCGACCAGCAAGCAGTGCGTGCCAAGTCCCACAGCGCCGCCACTGCCCCAGCGACGAACACCGCATGCAGAAGGGATAGGCCCCATGGGCCCCCCTTGGACCACGCCAGCTGATACAACACTTCCGGCAACCACGAATACGCGTAAAACGGCGCACCGTCGCGGGTCCACGCAAAGGGCTCCACGAACGGCACCGTGCCATGCTCCAGTATCCAGGCACCGGTCCGCAAATGCATGGGCAGGTCCGTGTCGTCCAGCGGGAGCAGCGCCGCGCTCACCATGGACACCACCAGGCACAACAACACGTCCCAGCGCCACCAGCCTCCGGGGAGGACGGTACCGCTGTTACCTTCCACCAGGGTGGCCGGTCCGTCGGTCACGGGTCGCTGCACTTCCATCTCTCCGGTTTGCCGTGGTGTCTCCATCATCCGTTGCCATTCGCGTGGAACATGTCCGCAAGGCCTACGCGAACCATATCGCGGTTAAAGACGTCTCGCTTACGGTCCCCGCTGGCACCGTATTCGGTTTGCTCGGCCCCAATGGCGCTGGTAAAACGACGACTATCCGCATGATGCTTAACCTCATGGTGCCCGACCAAGGCACCATTGAGGTGCTTGGGCGCCCCGCCGGGGACCCGCAGGTCAGCGACCGGCTGGGGTATCTCCCCGAAGAGCGTGGACTATATCGCAAGATGCAGGTCCGGCGTGTGTTGCGCTTTCTCGGGCGCCTGAAGGGATTGGACACCAAAGACGCCGATCGCCGCATTGACCACTGGCTGGAGCGTCTGGGGCTGCGGACCGCCCAACAGGACTGGAGTACGGCCAAGGTTGAGGATCTTTCCCGCGGCATGCAGCAGAAGGTGCAGTTCGCCGGCACCATGCTGCACGACCCCGATCTGGTGTTTCTCGACGAGCCGTTCAGCGGGCTGGACCCGGTGAACGCGCAGGTGCTCAAGGACACCGTCCTGGATCTGCGCCGGGAAGGGCGCACGGTCGTGTTCAGCACCCACGTCATGGACGCCGCCGAGCGCATGTGCGACGCCGTGGCCATCATTGCGCGCGGCGAAGTGGTGGCGAACGGTTCCCTCAAGGCGCTCAAGGAAGACTTTGGCGGACATGGGCGGGTCTCCATCACCTTCAGTGGCGACGGACGTGACCGTGCACGGGAAGTGCTGCTCGATCCCTCGCTGGTGGCATCCATTGACGACCATGGGCAGCAAGTCGAACTGGATCTCGCCGCAGGCGCCACATCACAGCAGCTGCTCAAGGCGCTGGTGGCTCACGACGTGGAAATGAAGAAATTCGATCGTACAGAGGCCTCCCTGCATCGCATTTTCCTGGAGCGGGTGGGCGCGACCGGCGTAGAAACGGGGCTCAGTGGCCATGGGTAAGTTGATGGCGGTCATTGGCCGCGAATTCGGGGAACGGGTACGGTCCAAGTGGTTTCTCATCTCCACACTCTTTGGCCCGCTGCTCTTTGCCGCACTGTTCATTGGCCCGCCGTATCTGGCGTTCAAGTCTTCGCGCTCGGTAGATCTGTCGGCACTGGTTATCGTTGACGGGACGGCCCAGCGCATTGGCGATGGCATTGCCACCGAATTGGCGGGTGGTCTCATGGCCACCGACACCCGGCGCGCCAAAGTCGTTCACGTGCTTGGGCCGGAAGCCGGGCGGGTGATTGACTCGTTGCGCCAGGCACTCAGCAGCAACACACTCCCCGCCGTGGCCCTTGTTGATGATCGGACCGTGGCCAACGGGGATGTGCGGCTGTTGTTGGGTGGCAGCGCGCCGCTGGCGACATCGGAGCGCTTTCAGCGCGCTCTGGAGCGCGAACTGCTGCGGCTACGGGTTACCGAGGCGGGACTCGATATTGAGCAAGCCGAGCGCATTGCCAAGGTAAAGGTGTCGGCCACGGTTGAGCGTGTCATGCGCGATGGCCGATCAGGCTCAGCACAGGTCAATCTGATTTTCGGTGCGGGCGTGGCCATTCTGCTGTACGTGGTCATTGTGCTGTACGGCCAGATCGTGTTGCGCTCCGTGACCGAAGAGAAACAGTCGCGTGTTTCGGAACTGGTGCTGGCAAGTGTGTCGCCGCGCATTCTGCTCTCAGGCAAAGTGCTGGGCATAGGTGGCGTCGCGTTGCTGCAACTGGGATTCTGGACAGTGTCGGCCGTAACACTGCTCACCAATCGTGGGCGGGTGTTGGCGGCGCTGGGTGTGGCATCCACCAACATGACCATTCCCGCCGTCTCCTTCACCGACCTCATTCCGCTGTTTGCCTTCTTCCTGCTGGGCTACGTGCTATATGCCGCGCTGTTCGCGGCGGTGGGGAGCATTGTGAGCTCGGAGCAGGAAGCGCAGCAGGCACAGACGCCCGTCATCATGCTGCTCGTAGGCAGTGTGGCGCTGCTGCAGCCGGCGTTGGCCGACCCTGACGGGCCCATTGCCCGCACCATGAGCATGGTGCCGTTTTCGTCACCCATTCTCATGCCGCTGCGACTGGGCATGGCGAGCGTGCCGGTGGAAGAGCTCTCGGTCTCCATCTGCGTGCTGGCGCTCACCGCTATCGCGGCCATGGTGGCGGCTGGACGTCTCTATCGCACGGCTCTGCTGATGTACGGCAAGCGCCCGTCCATCCGCGAAATCATTCGCTGGATCCGACTGGACGCCTGATCCGCGTTCCCGCGCGGCGCTATGCCTTGGGCTGAGGCTTGGCGCCGCTGCACTCCGCCGGCAGCTTGAGATAGCGCAGCAGCGGTTCGCGGGCCAATTGTGGCCGACGCGGGTCGGTACATGGAATCTGACGAACGACCAGCATGGCCTGCTGCGGAGTATTCAAGCCGTACGACACCGCGGCTCTGAGCAGCAGATCCATCCAGCCGGCTTCTTCCAACGCCGCCCGGGTCATGAGGGGCTTGATGCGCTGTTTGGTGCGGAGCGTATCGCGCACCGACAGGTCAATGAAGGCACCCGCCAATTCCCCCCAATCTTCGCGCCCCAGCCGTGTGGCCACCTCTGCGTCCGACCACCCTTCACGACGCTCCCCCAACGTGCTGCGCACCACCGCGCGCCACACGTAGGCGGGGGCGAAGAGCGGGTCGAGCGCAACGGCCCGGTTCAGCACCCGACAGGCCGCGATCGGATCGCCCACCCGACGTTCCAGGTCGGCGCGTACCATGAGCGCGTTCACGCTGCGCTCAGTCACCGGCGAGGAGGCCCGCAGTCCGCGCAGCGCTTCCTCATCGCGTCCCACCGCGCGCAGTGCCTGCGCTCGCAGGGTAATGGCTTCAGATGACGATGGGGCCACCCGCTCGAGTGCGGCAGCGACCGGCAGTGCCAACTGTGGCTTTCCACTGTGCAAATAGAGACGCCCCATCAACGCCAGCGCACGTGGATTGAGCGGGTCGCGCATGAGCACACTGCCAATGGACCACAGCCCCTTTCGAACGAGGGTGCTGCGCTCGGCATCGCGCTGTTCCACCCAGTCCAACTGTCGCACACTCAATTCGGCCATGCGGAAACGCGCGGCCACATACTTGGGGTCGGCCGTGATGGCGGCCTGCAAACTGCTGTCGGCCTGCAACAGGTGCGCGCGGTCAAACGCATGCACCTCCGACAGAGCCCGCATGTACGACAGTAACGCCGTGCGCGACGGCGTGGAGACACGATCCTGCGGCGGGGGCACGTAGGTGGGCTTCCCAAACGCCCGGGTGAGCGTGGCCGTCATGGCCCCTACCAGACTGTCTGTCGCGCTCACCGGCTGGCTGAGCGTGCCGTTGCTCATCTCCTTGCCAGAGCGGGCATCGACGAGGCGCCAGGACACGATGGACCGATCATCCTGGCTGCGCACCGTACCTACCAGAACAAAGCGGACCCCAAGCACTCGCCCCTCGGCAACAGCCGAGGAGGCATCGGTCTGTTCCGGTCCGGCGGCAATCCCGCGCGACCGGACATCCACGTTGAGCGCTTGCTGAATGCGGTCGGCGGTGAGCGTACCCAGAGCGCGAGCGAGGAATGCGTCCTCGGCGTTGGTAGCAAGCCCCGGCGAAAAGCGGATCAGGACCCGTGAGTCGCTACTCGTCGTGTCTGGCTTGAGAGGCGCCGCCGATCGCACGCCGCAAGACGAGGCTGGAGAAGGGTCGAGTCCCTGCGCTCCAGCACTCAAGAAGGGCGTCAGGCCGATAAGGCATGCAAGACGTCGCGCCGGCACCGGTGCCTTCACCGAACGAGGATTAAGCGCTGGCCAAGCGATGGTGCATTTCCAAGAGCCGTACCGGGGCCAAGTGTTTCGCCAAGTTCAACCGGATATCCAACGATTGTTCCGGCCGAGAACTGGTTCGGCATCGCGGGAGTGGCAGCGTATCCCGCATCGACCATGCTCGAATACCAAGCACACCGCTCGGCAGGATCAGCCTCGCCGCTGTTCTTCCCTTGAAACACACACATCACCCGGAACCCACTAAGTGTTTTCACCACCGCAGATCGACCACCGGGAGCTGGATCACGTATCCAGGAAACACTTACCGTCACACCAGGCGAACCAGAGAAATTCGAGCCGACCGGGTAACAATCTGCTCGTTTGGCTGGCCCCCCTCTTCCAGGTCCACCGCCAGGCGTAGCCTGCTCGCAAAGGCTTCTTCCACCGGTAGACCCTCCGGGTCCACCATGTGCGCCATCTGCAGTCTTCTTGGGTACCGCACCGCCGCCCTTACCTGGAAACGATTCCGCCGTATCAATGGCCGCCGATGACGCTGCCGCACATGTGGACCCGTCCGCGATCTGATCACGATAGGCGTTCATGTTGACGTTATCGTCATCGATTGCTTCAAAAGGCGCGGATGGATCGACATCCGTTGCATCTGAAGGACGAAAGACCATCGATATTGACAGCGCTCCGCCGTTTCGCAGGGTATCTAGCAACCTATCGTAAGAGTTTACCGAAACGTTCGTGCTGTCGATGGTCCCGAAAAGTTTGTAATTCAATTCACTAAGCGGAAAACCCCATGGCGCGGGGCACTCTACCCGCGTAATGTTGGCGATCCAGGCGATAGACCTACGGCCTACATTGGCGGTACCCGCCGAAAGCAGGCGCCCGAAGAGCAATCCTCCTGCGCGTGGCGCGGTAACCTGTACCGCGTTGGCGTCATCCCATGCGCCCAGCACTGAGGCATTTGGCGACACCTCTGGATCCCAGAAGATTGGCAGGATGCTGTCGCCCGGCACACGAATGGAATCGCTCAACGCCTGATTGAGCAGCGCGAAGCGTGTGACGCTGTCCGCGGGGCTTACGCCACGGTTTCGCTGCAGCTGCAGCGCTCCACGCAACGCAGCCGCGTCGGCACCGGTCTGCAGCTCATTGTATCCCGTATGCAACCGACTCATGTCGATTGCCACGGCGGCTACGCCAACCAAGACGACCGAGAGAAAAGCGACAAAAACGAGCGTGGCACCCCGACGAGCGCGGCGCCCCTTGGGATGGCGAGTGCGGTTGTTCGTCACTATTCCTCCTGCTAATTCGCGAGATTACCCAGCTCCCGAGCAACCGTAATGGCTGCGGGTCCAACGATCACGGCCAACAGCGCCGGCAACAGGAAAAGTGCCAGCGGAAAGATCATCTTCAAAGCGGCCTCAGCCGCGCGCTTTTCGGCTTTCTGTCGGCGGCGAAGACGCAATGACTCCGCGTTCACCCGCAGGACACGCGCAATCGACGTACCGAGGCGCTCCGTTTGAACCATGCTCGACACCAGCGTGCGCAACTCGTCCACGCCCGTGCGAGCGGCCAACCCCTGCAACGCACGTTCACGCGGCATACCGGCATTGACCCGGCGTACCACCTGGGCAAACTCCAAGGCCAACTCGGGGCGCACATTCGACAGATCGCGCGCCACCCGGATAATTGCGGCATCAAGCGACACACCAGCTTCGACACACACGACCAGCAGGTCGAGCGCATCGGGTACCGCCCGACGAATTCGATCCTGCCGGTTGGTAGCCAACCGATCGAGCACGGCCTGCGGGCCGGCAACACCGGCCACCAGCCCCATGACGACGGCAATGGCCAGCCACGTGGGGTTATCGCGCGGCGCGGCGACAAACGCGAGCACCGGGACCAGAAGGGCCGACACGATACGCAGCGCCGCAAAGATGACAGGCGCTGCACTCCCGTCGAATCCGGCGTGCACCAGCTTGCCGGCATAGGACGTGTCGGCCAGAAACCCTTCTGGCATCCGCTCCCGCAACCAGGCCGCCAAGCGGGAGGACGCGGTGGCGTCCTCATTGAGCAATAACCGCTCTGCCAGCCTTGACGCTTCCAGATCCGGCGAGACGCGCTGGAACGTTTCGCGCCGCTGCCGCTCGGCGATTGCCACGTACAACACCGTTACCACGGCGATGATCAGCGTGACAATCAGCAGAATAAGTGAAATGGGGAGTTCGCTGGTCATACGGCCTACATGTCCACGTCAGCAATACGGCTCATGATAAAATACCCGACAATGACGGAGATCAGGGCATAGAGCATGACCAACTTGCCGATCGGCTCATTGATGAGCGGTTGCATGTACTGCGGATTGATGCTGTATACGGCAAAGAACATGACAAATGGCATACCAGCCAGCACTCTGGCCGACATTTTGGGTTCTGCCGTGAGCGTTTCGAGGTTGGCCTGGAACTTGAGCCGTTCACGGATAAGGTTGCCGATGTTCGTCAACAATTCGACAAGATTACCGCCGGTTTCCCGTTGGATAACCAGCGATGTGACAAACAGGCGCGCCTCTTCGGTGCCGATGCGTTCCTGCATCGCCATGAGCGCGGTCCGTACATCTACGCCAAGGCGCTGTTCATCGTAGAAGCGCAGGAACTCCTGCCGAAGCGGTGCCGGCGATTCACGCCCCACAAACTCCATGGCCGCCTGCAACGAATAGCCCGCCCGCAGGGCGTTCGTCATGAGGTCCAGCGCATCGGGGAAACCCACCTCAAACTTCCGCCGGCGGATTCCCTGTTTCCGCTTGAGCAACAGCCAGGGAATGGATGCGGACACCAACGCGATGACCAGGCCAATGAGTGCTCCCAAAAAGAACTGCGCAATCGTCAGTCCCATCATCCCGGCCAACACCGTGAACAGAATGAACTCGCCCGGCTTTTGCCGGGACCCGGCATGCGTCAGCTCCTTCTCCAGCAGAATCGTAAAGCCGCGTCCCGAGAGGAGCTGATTCAGCGTCGCCAGATCAGAGACCCGCTCGTCCTTGAGAATGGACAGTGGGGTTTCACTGCGCAGGATACCGCCAGAATCGCCAACGCGAATACGCGCCGCGTCCGCGGCCGACAACCGCCGGCGATTGATGAAGACAAACGCCCCCACCACCAGCAGGAGGGCGCCAAGAAAAACGGAAACAAGAACCAGCGCCGTCATACGAGGAGTCCGCTGGCGACCGCCGCACCGGCTGCAGCAAGCCCACCTTCACTGGCTGACCCAAAGGCAAAGATTTCCGGCGGCAAGTGGATGCCACGCGCGATGATCTGTTCCATGAATAACGGCCGAACGCCGGTGGCCTCAAACTCGCCAAGCACGGTACCATCATCGGACACACCTCGACGCCGATACCGGAAAATCTCCTGGGTGGTGATGACCTCACTTTCCATCGTGGAGACTTCGGTAATGCTCGTAATGCGACGGGTGCCGTCCGACATGCGCGACACCTGCACAATGAGGTGCAGGGCGCTCGCCATCTGTTCGCGAATGGCGCGGGTGGGGAGCGCGGTCCCGGCAAAGAGCACCATGGTTTCGAGACGCGCCATGGCATCACGCGGCGAGTTGGCGTGAATCGTGGTGAGCGAACCTTCGTGGCCGGTGTTCATGGCCTGCAGCATGTCGAGGGCCTCACCGGAACGGACTTCACCCATGATGATGCGATCCGGACGCATTCGCAGCGCGTTCTTGACCAGATCACGCGCGCTCACCTCACCGCGTCCCTCGGTGTTTGGTGGGCGCGTTTCCAGACGCACCACGTGGTTCTGCTGTAAGCGCAGTTCCGCCGCGTCTTCGATCGTGACCAGACGTTCAGTTGCCGGAATGAAGCTGGAGAGTGCGTTCAGGACGGTGGTCTTGCCGGCACCTGTGCCGCCCGACACCACAATATTCAGCCGCGAATGTACACACGCAGCCAATAGGCGTAGCATGGGCACTGACAGCGCGCCAAACTCCACCAGCTTGCGTGGTCCAATGGACGCGCCGAAGCGGCGAATGGAGAGAACCGGCCCGTCGATGGCCAGCGGCGGAATAATGGCGTTGACGCGCGAACCGTCAGTAAGGCGTGCGTCCACCATGGGGGACGATTCGTCTACCCGGCGCCCCACCTTGCTGACAATACGATCAATGATCGTGAGCAGGTGCGCGTTGTCGCGGAAGGTAATATTGGTCTTTTCGAGACGTCCCTTCCGTTCGACATACACCGACTTGGGACCATTGACGAGAATGTCCGAGACGGAGCCATCCCGCGTGAGCGGCTCGATGGGTCCCAGTCCCGTGACTTCCCAGACAATCTGTTCAACGACCTCATCACGTTCAGCCGCCGAGAGCGGCGCCTGCTCGATACGCAGAAACTCCAGCACCGCCGTGCGGATCTGCTGCGTCAGTATGCTTTCGTCGCGGATCTTTTCCAGCGCAGCCAGGTCAAGGCGATCAACCAGCTTCTGGTGCAAGTCACGCTTGAGCAGATCGACCGGGGTGAGCTCGGTGCTCCCTGACTCCTTTTTGGGCGCGGCAGGATCGAGACCCTCCAGAGGATCGATCGACGCGGGCTCCGCCCCATCCGGCAGCGACGGAGCGTTGGCTCCATTCCCTGCGGCTTGCTCGGGCGATGCCGGGCGCTTCCCCAGCAAACGGTCACGTAAGGAACGTTCCATCGCTATTTCCTCAACTTGCCAAGCAGACGGCCAAATCCGGCCGTTGTACCGGTCCGCGAGGACTCTGGTTCTTCAATTGACGACGGCACCGTTCCTCGCTGCCCCATAATGCGAATAGCGAGCAGGTTATAGGCGTCGATCAGTGCCTTCATCCCTGGCGCGTTGTCGTTTGCCGCAATGGGAATTCCACGTGTCTGGGCATCGGCAACTCCCTGGAATGCGTTGGGGAGTCGGAAATCCACGCTCCGCCCAAGTGCCTTGGCGACATCAGGCCACGACATGACATCGCCGGCACCAACACGGTTTGCGACCAGCAGAACCTTCTCGGCGGGGAACTCCAGTTGTTCGAACAGGGTGAGCGCGCGCTTTACCTTACGCAGCCCGGCCACCGTGACTTGGAAGACCATAACAATACGGTCTGCGGCATCAAGGGCAGCGATGGTGCGAGGCGATACGGTATGCTCTACGTCCAGTACCGTATAGGAGTAGGAAGCACGCATCAGCGCCAGAATGCGTTGCACGGCCTCGGCCGTGACCTCTTCGCCCAGCTCGAGATCACTGGTGCCAGCCAGCGCGTCCATACCGTCGGCCACGCTCTCCGTAATGCTGTGCAGCGATTCACCGTCGGCGCGATCCAGCTTGCGCACCAGCTCACCGAGATCGTATGTGGGCGCCAGATTCAAATGGGTCGTCACATCGCCCAAGCCAACGACAAGATCAGCCACAGCCACCCGACCGGCTGGTTTTCTGCGGGCCAGTGCGTGCGCCATGTTCACCGCGACGGTGGTTACGCCCGCTCCGCCGGCCGGGCTGTATACCGCCGTGACATGTCCGCCCTTGGGCGCGCGCGCCCACTTGGATTCGAGCCGGGCCAGCGCACCGGCCAGCTCATTGGGGCCTGCGGGCACCACAAGAAATTCGGAGAGCCCACGACGAAATCCCGCGAGAATAAGCTCGCTGTCGGGTGTGGGCGCCGTACCAATGGCCGCGAGGTTGGCACGATCCCGCAACATGCCCTGCAGTTCGTCGAGCACATGATTGCTGGTGGTAGCCAACGACAGGACTACGAGATCGGCACCGACCTCGGAGACCAACGCCACCAATGCCTCAGGACTCTCCACTTCGACCGGCTTGTTGAAGCCGGCCCCGGTGAACACCGGGATGAGTGGATTGAGCGGACCTAGCGCATCACGAACGACGATTGCACGACGCATCAGCGGAACCGGAAAGACTGGAGAGACGACACTTACTCGGGGGGCAGGCGCTTCTTGATCGCATCCGCAGCAGGCATGGTGCTGTCGGGCTTGAAGCGCAGCGTACGGCCACTGCGGGCAACGTTGGGATCGAACAGTTCCGGCGACACCACGACGAGCAGCTCGGACTCGTTCTTCTGCCACCGGTTGCTGGAGAAGAGCGCTCCAATGATGGGAAGGCTCATGAGCCCTGGAACGCCAGTACGAATGGATTCCCGCTCTTCATTGAAGAGCCCCGAGATGACCAGGCTCTCGCCAGGCCGTACATCGAGCGTGGTTTCCACGCGCCGTGTGCGGATGGCGGGGATACGAAAGCCCGACAAGAGCACGGCATTGGTGAAGTCGAGCGTTGAGACTTCGGGGGTGACTTTCAGCTTGATGAGCGAATCGGACATGACTTCGCCGCGGAACTTGAGCTGTACGCCGTAGGGCCGATACTGAATGACCACAAAGATCTGCCCGCCCTGCCCCGGCTGCACTACGGGAATGGGAAGCTCACCACCAGCGAGGAAGGTCGCTTCCTCACGATTGCCGGCAATGAGCGTGGGTTCGGCGAGTGAGCGCGCCCTTCCGGCCTGCTGCTGGGCGTCGAGGAATGCCGTGATGTCTTGTGTGCCGAAGTTCAGCAAGGCGCCCAAGAAGCGATTCGCGCCGGTTGATGTACTCGCCCCCGGAGCAAGCACACCCGTACCAGCGTCGGTGCTTCCATTCACGGACTTGTAGCTGCCAGACACGCCGAGTTCTAATAGCGCATCTTTGCGCACTTCGGCGAACTTGACGCCAAGGGCAATCTGGCGCTGTTCGGTGGCCTGGTTCACCGATACGCGCAAATGGCGACGACCGAAGGCCGGGCCGGAGAGCAGTACGTCGGTCTCGCCGAGGGCCTTGGCGTTGAGGACCACGCTGCGCTCGTTGAGCACCACGACATCGGCCACACCCGGATTGGCCACCGTGACCTGTGTGACCGCCGAGGTAAAGTCGAGCGGCAACGCGCGACCAACCGATAATGCAATGAGCTCAATGGGCGTAGTTGACGCCGGAGCGCTGGGCGGGGTAGCCTGTGCGCCGACCGCGGCAACTGGAGACAGGGCCCCGAGGCCGGCCATTGCCAGCGCCACGAGTTTACCGCGAGCCGATACGTGAGACGGCGAGAACCACACCATATGCACTCCAGAAAATCGGGAAGGAATTGAGCAGCCGGGGGTCCGGCAGACGCGTTGGGTTACTGTTGCCGGAACAAGCTGGAGTCACGACGCAGTTGCGCCTTGCGCACCGAATCGCGACGAGCGCTGTCGCGAGCCTGTTCGAAGCGCAGCTGTTGCATATCCACGCCGCGATAGACGCGCACGACCACCGAGTCCGTCTTGTCCGGTACCGGCACGGTTACGGGTGCCGGTGCTGGCGCGACTGGCGCTGGCCGTGGTACCGAGGGACGGCGCACCACCGGGGCCGGAGCCGGCGCCGCCTGATAGGTCACGCCGTTGAGCAGATTCTCACGCTTGGCGCCACTGGTCTGCACGGAATCAGGATCGCCGTAGCCACGGAGCACCAACTGAATGCTGCCCTCACGCATGGCGAGAGCGAGCCGCTCCGCCTCTTCCGGAAAGACTTCAAGCGTAGCGGTGGGGGCATTGATGGGCCGGCCGTCTTCGCCACGCGTAACCTGGGCACCAATGGAGAGCACCCGCATATTGCTCATGAAGAGCTTGGAGATCTGCCCGCCACCACCACGCGAATCGCCGGTGGTGAGCATGACGTCCACGCGTGAATTGGGCTGCACCATGCCCGACAGTCCCGCAACGTCGTCAATGCGCAGCGACATGGCGCGCTTGCCGGGGGGAATCTTCACTTCGATGCCGCCGGCGGTCCCTTCCGGCGCCAGCCGACCCGGCACGATCGCCTCACCCTTGAAAATCGGGATGCGCGACACCCGCCCAACGATAGAGTCGGGGACCGTGAAAGATCCGGCGGGGACTGCCGCAATGGGCAGTTCCACCACGGCCAGTGTAGCTGCGGTTAACGCCTCACCTTCGGCGATATCGGCCGACGCAATCACCACACTTTGGGTAGCGATGCGGCTGCTGGCACGCATGCCATCAATCACGCGGTACACGCCAAACGTGGCGAGACCGGCAACCAATAAGGCAACGTACAGAACGAAACGATAGCGGCGATCACCGAACATGAGTGTCTACGTTTGCAAGAGTGTGATTTTCAGCGAATGCTTTAGCAGTGCTCACGGCGCACGCTCCCACCTGAATGTTGCCGACGCGTTCAGCGTAATGGCCCGCGTCAGGAATCTCGGAATGGAGACCCCTGAGCGGCTGACATAAGGCTGATTGACGATGCGGACGGTGATGTCCTGCCCACCCTGGAAGGCGCACGTGATACCTGCATCCGGCACAGAATCGACCCCGGCGGTGACGCGAGACTTAACCACCGCTTTGATAGCCGCGAGATATTCCGTACAGGGGTCGGCCGCTGCGGGTTGAACTGCGGCGAAACGTGCACCTTCCCGAACGGCGCCGACATAGCTGTTACGCGTATTGAAAGCCCAAGCGAGTTCGATGATCCCGATCAGAATGAGGACCAGCACGGGCACAATGATCGCAAACTCCACGATCGGACCGGCGTCGAGTTCCTGTACAAACCGGGATGTCTTGAATCGTCGAAGCATCATCGCCCCCCGAGCAGCTGCTGCCCATTCACGAACCACCATGCGGTGGCTACACCTGTTGCAATGGCCACCGCATATGGAATACGCTCACGGGGCTCGAAAGGTCTCATCTTCATCAGCCATGGAGAGCGTAGCGCCGTACCCACGGTGTGCAGGGCACTGAGCGCGCCATCGGATCGTACCAGCCAGAGCGCACCGAGCACGCCGCCGGCCACACCCGTTGCCAACGTGGCAACGATCGCCCCCTGCCACCCCAGCCACGTCGAGGCAGCCGCAATGAGTTTCACATCGCCGGCGCCCATGAGTCGCAGCGCAAACATGGGGAACCAGATCAGCAAAGCGACGCCAACCCCAGACAACGCGTGCCCCACGCCGGACCAGAGGCCAACCTGGAGTGTCGATACCACAAACCCGATGAGGAGGATGATCAGATTGAGGCCGTTCGTGACGCGACGTTCACGAACATCACTGATGGCCGCAGCACAGAGCAACGCACCCAACACCATGCCTTCTGCGGCGACGCGAACATCAGAGATCATCCGTACTTCCTGTGAGAAAGCCCGTACCGGTCACGCCCTGCGTCAGCGGCGTCAGTCCTTGCCCTTATCCTTGTCCTTATCCGGCTTCTTGTCGTTGCCGTTGTCCTTGCCGTCCTGATTGCCTTGCCCGTTCCCATTGCCTTGTCCACCACCATTGTTGCCGGTCGTGCTGCCTCCGGCGCCACCGCCGTCTGTTGGCGAATCGCCTTGGCCGCCCGCCGACGCATTAGCATTGGCCAACGAGTCAGTCGATCGTCCAAAGGCATTGCCGATGGCCCCACGGAACTGCGTGATGACCAGAACCAACGCCAAGGCGAGTACGCCGAGCAGAACGGCGTACTCAGACAACGACGCCCCTTCGTCGTGTGCGAAGCGGCGTCGAATGTCTGACCAGCGACGGAAACTTCCCGCGCGCGGCATTGGAACAACCAGGCCGACGCCTTAGCTCGCGGAGTTGAGCGTGTTGGTCGTGCGCTGGAAGATGTTCGAGATCGAATTGCGGAAGCCCTGAATGACGGCGATGAGCGCCACCGTGATCACGCCAAGGAGCAGCGCGTATTCGGCGAGCGAGGCGCCTTCTTCTTCGGCAACAAAACGACGGAGGGTCTGATTGAATGCGGACATGATGACTCCAGTGTGTGGTTAATGATGAGAGAGATAGCGCAGTGCTGCCGATTGCTGCGGGTGCTTACGACGCCGAGTTCAGCGTATTGGTGGTGCGCTCGAAAATATTCGAAATGGAGTTGCGGAACCCCTGGATAACGGCGATCAGCGCCACCGTGATCACGCCAAGCAACAGGGCGTATTCGGCGAGCGACGCACCTTCTTCTTCACGGACAAACCGGCGAAGCGTGTTCTTGAGGCTGGACATTGGTCAGGCTCCTGGTAGGGACGATAAGACCATCGGCGATCTCATCTGTTGATAACACAGCATGCGCTGCACGGAACGAGGACAGAGCAATCGTCGCGCCACCGATGATGCGCTGATCACAAAACGTCAAATCCACACAAGACGCGTAAAAACCCGAGGCAAACTCAACCGTAAAGGCGTTCTCCGCAGCACTAAGCTTATGAAAAACAGTGCTTTATGCGGTTAAGGCCGCTTCAGATATGAAGCATACTCCATATTCCACATTAGTTGAAGTCATGATGTACTTTTCATACTTTGCGTGCGATGCGAAGCGTTTGCGCAACAGTTCGGTGCAACCACGCAACGGTACAGTCTCACCACCGTCTCACTGATGGGCCCATGCTGCACGGGTATTCTCCATGCAACAGTTTCGTGTCACACCACGTGAATTCGCTATCAGATTCTTCGTGCTGCAGGAAAGACCCGCTGCCTTGCACTTCGCAACATTAGGAAAGCTTTAGTATCCATTCCAGAAAACAAAAAGAATCGACCGGCCGCTGTCAGCGACCGGTCGATACCTCTTCCATATTCACGACTGCCGGCGCCGGCCCGGGATTCGTCAGGACCACCATGGTCGCCAGCGCCAGCAGCTCGATCACCAGCATAGTGACGAGAAACTCAATGCGCAGGGCCCGTGGGGCATCCCGCCACATCCACCGTAGATAGTGCAGCATGAGCAGCTCCGGTCAAGCAGGACAACGCGGTGTGAAAATCAGGCGGGCTGACCAGACGTGCAGAACTGGTCGAACGCGCTGGTCAGGTCGGCCGCAATCTGCTGCGCGCTGCGCCCTTCGATCTGGTACCGCTCCAGCATGAACACCACATCCCCATCCTTCATAAGCGCAATGCTCGGCGACGACGGCGCGTAGCCCACGAAATAACCACGGGCCCGGTCGGTGGCCTCACGATCCTGACCGGCAAAGACGGTCGTGGACACGTCAGGCTTGGTGGCATGCTGCAGCGCCATGGCAATGGCCGGCCGCGCGTTCCGCGCCGCACAGCCACAAACAGAGTTCACCACCACCAGCGCGGTCCCCTTCTGATCGGCCAGCTTGGCGTCCACATCGGCCACGGTACGCAGCTCTTCCACGCCGAGGCGCGTGAGCTCCTGACGCATGGGGATGAGCAACTGTTCGGGATACATCATATGGAAGGCTCCGGTTAATAGTCGGGAATATCTTCGCGGGGCTCTCGCACCAGCGCCAGAATGGCGGCCTGCGGAACCACCAGGTACTGCTCGTTTTCGAACGTGATTTCCACGGCCGCCTTGCGGAAGAACAGCGCGTAGTCGCCCACCGAGGCCTGCATGGGCACGTACCGCGCCTCCCGCCCGGCCTGTCCGCCAATGCGCCAGGGCTCATCCCCCTGGTCGGCCAGATCCGGTAACGCCAGCCCGGGGCCGGTGGCGACAATCTCCCCCCCTGCACAGCCTGGTTGTCCACCGCGGTGGGCGGAAGATACAAGCCAACCTTGGACCGCTGCTCGCCATCCTCCAGTTTCACGAGCACCCGGTCACCGACAACAATGAGACGCTTCTTGGTCATGGTGGAAAGTTAGCGGCCGGCGGAAGGGCTACCAGTGGAGGTCACACGCCCGGGAGGACCTGCTGGCAGGACCCCCTGGGCACCACGAGCCGACGTGACATTTGCCTGGGCAAATCGCGCGAGCTCCTCCACCAGCTCGCGCAATTCCTGCCGCTTGGTGCCCACGTGCCGCACAAAGCCCCAGCGAACCAGGGCATACAGGGAAGAAGCCATGGACGCCCAGACAAGTGCGCCCAGCGCCGGTGACCCGCTTTTGGCGATCAACCCCATGGCAATGCCTCCCAAGGCCATACCAACGCCGCCCACGAGCCCCCCGAACATCCCCCCGGCGACTCCCCCGAATTCCTCCAGCACCCGCACTGTGGTGCGTCCATTGCGCACCGACACCGTCAATTGCAGCTGCCGCCCCTGCCCGTTCTGCCCACCGCGCATGACGTTGGTATTCATGGTCAGCGTCCGTCCCACAGCACTCACACTCAGAATGTCGCCAAGCGACCGTCGGGCCATGTCGGCCAGATCCTCGAACGCGTCCAGGGTGAGCTCGCCTTCCACGACCCCTTCAAATTCCAGCTTGGTGGGCGCCCCCAAAAACGCGTTCACTTTCTTCCTGAGGAATGGCCCCTCCTCCACGCGCACGGTCGCCACGGGGGCGACCGCCGCATCGCGCTCGGCCAGCGCCCGCTCCACATACTTGGAGCTAATGCCCGCTTCGGCGGCAGCATCTTTCACCAGCCCCACGTTGTAGCCGCGCGTGAGCGGCTCCCCCTCCACCGGCGCGGGAAAGCTGGCGGGCGGCACCATCATCCCCGTATTCGCCTGCAACTCGGCCGCCCGGGCCCACACCGCCTGCGCATCGGCCGACGACAACGACTGCGCCGACGGCGTGCGGGCGGGCGGCACGACCGCAGGAATCCCCTCCCGCGTGGTTGCTTCCTGGCCAAGCGCATCGAGTTGTCCCAACAGCGCCCGCGCCGACGCCACCCGTTGATCGGGACGCTTGGCCAGCAACTGCATGACCAGCGCGTCCACCGCCGGCGGAATGTCGGGGCGTAAGGTGGACATGGGGGTGGGCGCACTGTTCACATGCGCCACCAGCACCGCCGACGGCATGGAACGTTCTAAAGGAAAGCGGTGCGTGAGCAGGTGATACAGCAGCACGCCCAGCGCGTACAGATCACTGCGCCCGTCGAGCGTATCGCCAGTGACCTGTTCGGGGCTCATGTACTGCACGGTACCCAGCACGGTGCCGGTGGCGGTGAGCGGTTGCGCCTCACTGAGCCGGGCAATCCCGAAATCGGTCACCAACACGCGACCGGTTTCGTCGAGCAGCACGTTCTCCGCCTTGATGTCGCGGTGCACCACCCCTGCCGCATGCGCCGCCTCAAGCGCGAGGGCCAGCTGACGCGACACCGCCAGCGCAGTGTTCACCTCCATGGCTCCCTCACGCTGCAGCCGTTCGGCCAGTGATTCGCCATGCACATACCCCATCGTGAAATACACCACGCGCTCGCGCTCGGCCGCGGAATAGATGGGGACGATGTTGGGGTGTGACAGACCGGCGGCCGTACGCGCTTCACGCAGGAAGCGTTCACGCACCGCGGCATCGGCGGCGAGATGCGGCGGTAGTGTTTTGATGGCGACACGACGTTGCAACTGTGTGTCTTCGGCGAGAAACACGACACCCATGCCGCCGCGGCCAATCTCGCGCAGCAGCCGGAACTCGCCGGCCACGGCACGGGCCAGCGAAGGGGCTGGTTCAGGCCAGGTGAGGGCGTCGGTGTTCATGGCGTAATGGGACTGTTGCGGTGTGGGCGACTTTTAAACTGCATTCCGAGGACTGCTCCAAACATACGGACAGGGCGTCTGAACGAGGACTGCGACGGTGTAGGCGAAACGCACTCTCCACCTCCTCAAGATCTCAAACAAATAAAAAAGAACTGCCCCGCCGTAGCAGTGCGCCGCCTGCCCATACCGGAGCCAGTCCTCGTTTGGACGCCCCGTCAGACTACACGGAGCAGTCCTCGTCATGCAGTTCTACCCAACTATTTGTACCACCCGATCGGCCGCCTGCCCCCCGTGCCACTGCGCTTCCTCAAAAAGACTCAAGTTGCTGAGATCGGCGTGGGCGACGAACAGCCGCTCAGCTGGAGCCCACTGCTGGAGACGGGCCACACGATCCAGTGTGCCCGGGACGGGACGCGCCATGGCGTGCCCCCAGCGCATCACGTCGACGCGAAGCAGTCGTTGCGCGATGTCGGGGTGCGCGCGCTGCAGGTCGGCAACAATGGTGTCGCGCCAATGGGTCCAAGGTTGCGCCTGCAGCCAGCGGCGTGCCTCCACCGCAGGTCGATCGACCACGGCATAATACCAGGTCCAAATGTGCTCGCGCGACGACGTGCCCAACTGCTGATGCTGGGCGTTCACATACCCCAGCGACGGGCTGCCATAAATGACATTGTCCCACGCGAGCGGTGCACCACGCTCCTGGGGTAACCCATCCAATACCAGATTGGCTACCACCCACGGGGCGTACTCGAGCGTGATCGGCAGCGTGACGCCGGGACAGACCCGCGGCAACAAAAACAGCGGCGCGCTCCAGATCACGGCGTCAGCAATCACCCGCTCGCGCGGTGTATCCACCACCCACTGTGTGCCGCGCCGCGCAATGTGCACGACCGGAGCATCAGTCCGCAGTCGTTCCTGTCCACGGGCATCACGAGTACGCGACAGCCGCCGCGTGAGCTCGCGGGCAATGAAGTCGTTCCCTTCGGGCCACGTGAGCGGCCCCTCGTCTTCACTTTCGCGACCGGCAAAATAGTGCACCGCCGCCCACGCGCTGGCTTGCGACAGTGAGGCGCCGTAGTCGTCGCGGGTGCCGTACTCCACCCACCAGCGGAGCGCCGGTGCGGTAAACCGCTGCGAGATCATCCACTCGCGCGCGGTCATGGTATCAAGCGCCAACACGTCACGCGCCCGCGCAGCCGGCGACCCACCACCACGTAGCGCGCTACGTCGCGCGTCATGCCCCATGAACGACGGCACCTGGAACATGCCCGTCTCGCGCCACCCGCTTATGACATCATGAAAGCGGGCAAACTGCTCGCGCTCCTGCACTGTGGCGGCGTCAAGCGGATCGAGCCCCTCATGCCAACGCCCGTGCTGCCAAATGCGCTCCTGCGGCGAGTGACAGAGCACCCGCTCGTCCCACTCGCCATTGGCATGCAACACTCCCAACTCACGAAAGAGCTGCCGCACATGCACCGCGTTGTGCGACGGCACCGGTACGTAGTGCGCACCCCACGGCGCCCGTTGCCCCTGCAACCCGGGATATGATGCTGAGCGGGCGTTGCCTCCGGTGCGCGACGACAGCTCGAGCAGTGTCCAGTCGGTATGTCCCAAGGCGTCGAGGCGCCAGCCTGCACTCAACCCGCCCATGCCGCCGCCGGCAATGACCACACTGACCCGACGCTCGGGACGATTGGATGCCAACGCCAATGCCCCGTCGCGCAACGCGTGCCCGGCGCGACTGTCGTCGTCGGCAAAGCCGCCGCCAATCACCCGCCCCTTCTGCGCCAATCCCAACAGCGCGGGCGCTGCAACAAGTCCGCTCAGGGTGCGCAGCGCCTCACGCCGACTCGTCATGACCTGGTGTCAGCGATTGATGGCATCAAACTCGTGCTCGTAATAGCGCACGAGCACCTGGTCGTTGAGACGGTTGGGTTCGGCCGGTACTCTTTGCATGTCGGCGGGAAAGTCGAACAATCCCGGCACCGACGCCGCGGTGAGATAGCGCAGTCCACCGGGTAGCGAGGACGGCGGCGCGTAGCTGTCCAGCCCCGCAATGACAAACCCCCACTCCCCGAAGCTTGGCACGTACACGTGATACGGCCATGTACGCAGTCCGGCCCCTTCCAGCGTGGTCACAATGCTCCAATACGACTGGCGGGCGAACATGGGCGAGGTGCTCTGCACCGCGATGAACGCCCCCGGTGCCAGATGCTGCTTGACGAGGCGATAGAACGCGCTCGTATACAGCTTGCCCACGTGATAGTTGGAGGGATCGGGGAAATCGATCACCACAAAATCAAACTGCGCCGGATGGGCGTCGAGCCAGGTGAAGGCGTCGTCGTTGACAACCTCGACCCGCGGGTCCAGCAGCGACTTGGCATTCAACGCGGTGAGCCGCGGATGCGTCTTGAACAAGGCGGTCATGCCTTCATCTAGATCAACCAACGTGACGCGCTGCACGTCGGGATACTTGAGAATTTCCCGCACTGCCAGTCCGTCACCACCACCCAGCACCAGCACGCGCCCACGCGCCCGCCCGGCGCTCAGTCCGGGGTGTACCAACGCTTCGTGATAGCGGTATTCATCGCGGGCGGCAAACTGCAGATGCCCGTTGAGGTACAGGCGCAGATCATCCTTCCAGCTGGTGAGCACGATGCGCTGGTAGCGCGTGTCCTTGGCCAGAATGATGGGATCGGCGTACATGCCTTCTTCGGCCAGCGTGGTAATGGCCTGCCCCTTCCACAGGCCGGCACCCAGCAGCAGCAACGCCGCGATACCGGCGCCCTGCAACCAGCGACGGCGTGGCAGCACATCGCGAAACAGCCACGTGCTCCAGAGCCCCACCAGCACATTGATCACACCAAAGAGCAGCGCCGAGCGTACCAGGCCAAGGCGTGGCACCAACAAGAGCGGAAAGAGCAACGAGGCAAAGAGCGCCCCGATGTAGTCGAAGGTGAGCACATTGGCCACCACGTCCTTGAAGGAGAATCGGTCCTTCAGAATGCGCATGAGCAGCGGGATTTCGAGCCCCACCAGCGTGCCAATGAGCATGACCAGACTGTACAGCGTGAAGCGGAACGCTTCGGTGTAGGCGAACGCCAGAAAGAGCAGCAGCGACGAGACGCCCCCGACCACCCCCACCAGCAATTCGATCACCACAAACTGCGTGACCACCCCTCGCACCACGAACCGGGAGAGCCAGCTGCCAATGCCCATGGCAAACAGATACGTCCCGATGATCGTGGAGAACTGCGTGACACTGTCCCCCAACAGGTACGACGCCAACGCGCCGGCGACGAGCTCATAAATGAGCCCGCAGGCGGCAATCAGACAGACCGAGAGGAACAGCGCGAGTTGCACGCCCTAATGAATCGCGGCGGCGACGATGATACCGAGCGCGATCGCCACCGAGCCCATGAGAATGGCCGCGGCCGTGTTCTTCTTCTCGGCAATCTCATCCCACAACTTGCCTGGGGTGAGCATATCGATAATGAAGAACGCCGCCACGAACATCACGATGCCGATACCGGCAAACGCAGCGGAATTGAAGACGTTCGCCATGAACTGTTCCGTCATGCGGGATTCCTCATTTGCCGCGGAGCGTACGCCCCGGGATGTAGTACGACGAACGATACGCGCCGGGATTGTCGCGTACCGAGCGAGGGTTGTTGCGGGTTTCGTTGCTGCGGGTGAACGTCCATCCGCGGTACTGGGCCATGCCCAGTACGCCCACCACGGCGAGGACCCACACGGTATACACTCTGGCGGCCATCATGCGTGTGTCTACTCCTCGTCGTCGCTGCTGGTGGTGCCACCAATGGGGTGGTCGCTTTCGGCCCAGCGCCGGTTTTCAAACGCAGCCGCGGGGAAGAGCGCAAACACCATAGGCGTCACCAAGGCCAGAAAAGCCAGTCCGTAGAATCCGTAATGCGGCGGATCCCGCCGCACACTGAGCGTATAGTTCACCGACTGACGGCCCACTTCGCCGCCCTCCGGTTGCACGCGCAAGAAGTACCGGCCCGCCGGCACCGACGACAAGCGAACCGTTTCCGAGCGATCGCCCTCGCTCCACGACCCGTCACTGTCGCTGCCGGAATAGTACTCCAGCTGTCGCGTGACTTCGCGCGTTTCGCCGGTCTGCTCGTTAATGAGCGAGAGGGTGAAGAACACCCAGTCGTTGACCAAATCGGCCACGAGATCGATGGCCACACCGGACGGGCGGCCGCCCAACTCAAACGCCGGCGTAACGTACGCGCCGTTGTCCCCCACACTGCGATCGTAGTGGTAGGACTGCCGGAATACTTCGGTGTTGCTGGCCATCATGACGTTCAGCACCAGCATGGCCACCAGCGCGAGCAGGCCGAGCATGAACCGCTCGCCGAGTCGCTTGGGAAGATCGCTGTACGGATTGGGCTGGTTGGCAAAAACGCCAATGGGCGCCATGAACTCGCGCTTGAGCCCAAAGGCCTTCTGAATGGCATCGCCACGGGTGTACGTGCCCTGCGACCAGGTGACCTCACCTTCGGACGCTTCGGCGCTGAGCAGGTACGGCGCGGCCACGTAATCCTGGCTCACCACACTGTCGCCTACCCGCAGCTCCCAGGGAAACTCGCCCAGCGCCGCCGTGGTACGCGCCACCGCCGTCTGGAAGTGTTTGTAGGTGCGCCCGTCAAGCGTGTACGTAGGCTGATCGCCGCCACTGCTTTGCATGGGGCGCCGACGCAGCTTTTCAATGACGTTCCAGTGCCCCTGGTACTCCGAGAGATACAGAAACCCGCGGAACGGATTGAAGCAGACGTATTCGGTCCACGAATAGTCCACCCCTTCTACCGTGACCGTGACCTCCTGACAGCCAATGGCTTCCCATGGCACACCCTTCCACGTGCCTCGGGTGCCTAACGGAATGCGCGGCTGCAAGGTGACCTTTTCGCCGTACTGCAGGACGCGCAGGTTGGCGTCGGTGGCATCCAGCTGTGCACCACACGCCGCACACACCACGCTCACCGCCCACCCCTGGGCGTGCAGTTCGATACCTGCACCGCACGACGTGCAGTTCAGGGCCGACGTACGCGGAATGACCTGACCGGCCACCGGGTTCACCACCGGGTCACCACCCCTCAAACTCGCGCAGATTCTTCAGCGCGAGATCATCAAAGGTGACGTACTCTCCGAGGTACAAGAGCGGCGGTGTTTCAGTCCCGTCCACCGTGGCAAAGGCCCCCTGATCGTTCTGCAGGTCGATAAAGGTGCTGGCGTCCTTGCGGTACGTGTAAAACGGGAGATCTCCCTCGGTGCCGATGTAAGTGGCCTCCAGAATATTGGCCACCTCATAGCGCACATCGTACCACACGTAGCTGTCACCCACGTAGGTACTGCGCAGCTCTGGCATCTTGCCGCGCGGTTCGGACACCATGGTCATGGCGTATTCGAGCTGCGCGTCGGAGAGCCAGGCGCTCAATCCATCGTTCAGCACGCAGTGCCATTCGTTCCAGCGGCCGCGCGCCCACGCGTAGGTAATGCGCCCCACCACCACGAAGCTTTTGCCGCGCCACTTTCCTTCCGTACCTATCTGAATGGGCGAGCCGGTGACGGGAAAGTCGGCCTGCACTCCAACGCGCTCGAGATCGAGGTCGCGTCGGACGAGCACGGAGCGGCAGTAGGCGCAGGTGGTTTGCACCGCTTGCGCCCAGAGGAAGCGTACCGGCGCGCCGCAATTGGGACAGGTCGCCCCGTGTGGCTGGGGAACGATCACGAGGCGGGCACTGGCTGCGGGGCGTATTCTCGGGCCACGTGACGCACGCGCACGTCGGTGGCGCCCAGCAACGCCGAGAGCCGCTCCACCCACGCCCATTCGGCGCGCGGGGTGCAGCAGAACAGGTTGAGGCACGCCGAGCCGTGCTCGGGAAACGTGTGGATGGTGAGATGTGATTCCGACAGCATCACCATGCCGGTGATTCCACCCGCGACGCTTCCCGCCGGCGCGGGAAACTGATGCCACTGCGGCGCCCCTACGGGGTGCAGCGCGAGCTCGCGTATGATGGTTTCAAACAGATCGTGCAGCACGGCAGGGCTGGCGAGGCGTTCGGAGTGACATCCGTACGCCTCGACAATCCATTCATGGCCGGAGGAGGAAGTCGTCATGGAGGGTGACGACGGGCGGCGCGTACTTACGCCTGCGGCGTGCCGCAGGCGGAGCAGAATTTTGCGATCGCCGGCAGCTTCACACCGCAGTTGATGCAGAACTTGCTCTCCCCACTCGGCTCTGCCGGCGTGGCCATACGCGTAGGCGGCACCGCCCCCCCTGGGGCAGACGGAGCGCTCATGCCGCCCGTAATGGCGTTGGCAATAGCCCCACCCAGCCCGACGCCAGCGCCGAGTCCAGCACCCAGTCCGGCCAGCCCCCCTTCATTGGCGGCAGCAATGGGGATGGACTGCGCGGCCTGATACGCCGCGTAGGTGCGCATGTCGCCAATCATGTTCATGGAGATGCGCTCGTCGAGGCGCTTCTGCAGCTCGTCGGGGAGCGACAGGTTCTCCACGGTGAACGAATCGAGCTTGAGCCCGAGCTGTTCAAACGCCGGCGCGACCGCCGCACCAATCTGGGTGGCGAGTTGCGCCTGATTGGCCGCCATATCGAGGAACGGCACATTGGCGTTGGCAAAGGCACCCGTGAAGCCGCTGATGATGGCGTTGCGCAGCTGTGGTTCAATTTGCGCAACGGTGTACTCGGCGTCGGTGCCACCCACATTGGCCTGGAAGACCGTGGGGTTGGCTACGCGGAACGCGTACATGCCGAACGCACGCAGCCGCACCGCGCCAAACTCACGGTCGCGAATGGTGATAGGCTGCTGCGTGCCCCACCGCTGACCGGTCTGCAGGCGCGTGGAGAAGAAATAGACATCACTCTTGAACGGCGACTGGAACATCTTGTCCCAGTTCATGAGGTTCGTGAGCAACGGCAGATTCTGCGTGATGAGCGTGTGCAGGCCAGGCGCAAAGGCGTCGGCCGCCCGCCCTTCGTTGACGAACAGCGCCAATTGGGATTCACGCACGGTGAGCTGTGCGCCGCTCTGGATTTCCATGTCCTGCATGGGGAAGCGGTGCATGAGCACACCCGGGCCCGATTCGGTCCACTGGATGACGTCGATGAACTGCTTGCGGAGGAAATCGCCTAATGCCATGGAGCCGCTCCGATACCGAACAACGGGGAATGGAACAGAACATCGCGAAGCCCGCACGCGAACGCGTCCCGGTTATTCGAACCGGAACGCGTAGATGAAGTCCACGTTAGGGGCTGGAGCGCACTACGGCAACCACCCGATTCACGTTTCAGTGACCGACGGGGCGCGCCGGAGTTCAGACGGGGTGGTGCACGGCGACAATGTCGTGGTGGCATGGCGCCGAGCAAACGCGGCAATGGTGGCATCGCTGCCAATGGTCACAAATGTGCTGTCGGCATGCAGTTCGGCAATGAGCTCCGGATGCATGCGCGCATCCATCACGATGACGTGGAATTCGCGAAACCATTGGTCGCTCGCCGCGAGGGTGGCGTTGGCGTACGCACGACCGAGTGCCCTCAGGTACTCGGCCGGCAGCGTTTCCACCCGGACATCGTGGGCCACAATGCCCTTGAGGCGCGGGAAGTACCACAGGAATCGATCGGCCTGTTGCTCGTCGACCAGAATGCACTGGCCGGGGACGGCGGCGGCGGCAACCCGGGCCACCAACGCGGTAGGCTGAGCAAGGCGCTGTTTATCTAATGCGAGCAAGGGTAGGCCAACAAGAAACAGGGCGCTCGCGATGGCCAACACGACGCGCGCGGCAGCGCTGCGAATTTGCGAAAACTCCAGCGGAAAGTTTTGCCCCAACGCTTCGTCCAGCACCCTCGGCAAAAGAACCAACGAGGCCAGCGCCAGCGGCGTAGCGTGGCGAATGGACGTGGCGAACATGACGCCAAGCCCGGCCAACATCAGCATGGTGTAGGCGTCAGTTTTGGCACGAGCGTGCCATAGGGCAGTCACTACCATGGCGAGGAAGGCGATCCCCCCGACGTCTCCGTTGGACCAGAGCGGATACCACTCGGTGATGAAATCGCGGAATACCGGATTGCCGGCGGTGTTGCGATAGTACTGCAGTACATCGGCGCCATAAGGCGTAGCAAATACCGCCGCCGCCAGTGTAACTGCGAGTACCGCATCTCTGGCGGCCGCGCGTCCGTCAATGCCCTGCCCTGCGCGCAGTCGATCCAGCTGCCTCCCCACGAGCAAGGCGCCCGCAAATATGGGTGCAAGGAGGACCGAGCCATGTAGGTTGGCCCAAAGAGCGGCGGCGGGCACCAGCCACCAGGTTCGCTTGGACGCGTGCCGACTGTCGAGCCAGAGCATGGCCGGAAACAGGAGCAGGAACGGATAGGCCAAGGTTTGCGCGCGCAGCACAACTTGGGCCCCCATGGCGGCAAACGCCGTCAACGTCACCAGCAGTGTGCGACCGGCGGTGGCCCTGTGGCGTACACTGAAGTGCGCCCCCCACATGAAGCTTGCCGCAACCAGCGCGGCGCCAGCGACAATCACCCCGGCAATACCCACCACTCCCTCGACGACAAAAAAGAGGTAGTGCGCAAACCATTGGACGTCAACGACGGGCATACCCCAGCCAACGGCAGTCGTGCGATTGCTGGTAATCATTCCCGACTCTGCCACCTCGCGGCCAAGCACGAGATTGAACCAGGTATCACCCCAGACAAACAGGGGAATGCGCAACAACACAAACAGCAGCACGCACGCCATCGTGATGTACAGGAGGGCGCGGTGCTGCTGCATGTGTGACTGACCGCTCTGGACGCCGTGCGGCATGTCCGGAGAGCGTACTGGTGGCGACGTGTCTGCTTACTTCACCAGATGGAATTTGGACTGGCGCCCAAACGCCCAGCGCACTTTGCCGGACGCGTCGATGATCACGTCTTCTTCCTGCGCCGACCGCACCTGCTGGTTGTTCCACTCCGGCACGGGCGTGGTGGCCTGCAGTTCGATGGAGTACCACATGCCGGGAATGATCGTGTGGTCGCCGCGCCCTGGCACGCCATCCTGATAATCCCACAGCCCGATCAACGCACCGGCGCCGTGGCCGTGCAGGCCGATGGGGTGTGAATACTCGGTGCCGTCGATCTTCTCGCTGCGCATACGCGTGAGGACGGCCTTGAGGACGTCGTTGCCGGTGCGGCCGGGCTTGAGCTCCTCTACCGTGAGATCCTGCAGGCGGTTGGAGTTGGCGAGCGCCTTCTTGAGCCCCGCCGGTACATCCGTTTCGCCGTCTTTCAGCACGTAGCCCATGTGCTGGGTGTCGGTGTTCAGTCCAAGCGCGGTCACGCCGAAGTCGCAATGGAGCACGTCGCCCTTGAGAATCGTGGGGTTCACCCCCACCAGTTCAGGGCTGCCAAAGGCGCGCTGAATCTCGACACTCGGCTGGAACCAGGTGGACAGTCCGAGGTCGGCGAGCCGCTGGCGCATCCACCACACGACATCGTCTGTCTTGGTGACTCCCGGCGTGATCACCCTGTTGGAGAACGCTTCGGTGATGATCTCCCACGCCACGCGGTTGAGTTCGCGGAACGCCGCTTCTTCTTCGGGTTGACGCGCCGCAATGAGATCGACGGCCAGCGCCTCGGCGTTCACGATCTTGGACGTCCACGGGGCGCCCAGCGCCTGCAGCATGCCTTCCTTTTCGCCGCTGGAGAGGCCGTCGGCAAAGGCGAAGTTGCGCGACGTATTGATGGCGATCTTGTTGGGCTTCCGCTCCTCGATGACCTGCTTGAGGATGTTCCATTGCTCGTCGCCCCACAGTTCAGCCTGTCGGTCATTGCCGCGGCTGCCGGCCGCGGGCTGCGGGACGGCCTTCATGCTGCGCACGGCCTTGAACACGTTCCCCTGTGACGTACCCCCCAGGGCAATACGCTCCACGCCCTGCGCGCCACGATCAAAGAAGACGTAGATGGTGCGACGGCGCGCGGCAAACGTGGTGGGCGAAGTGATGGCCTTGAACAGCGGGTCTTCGTTGTACTCGCGCATGGGCACGACCCACATATCCACACCTTCGCGGCGCATGAGCATGGGCAACGTGCGTTCCATGCGCAGCTCGAACCATTTCTGCTGCTGAAACGCCTGATCGCGCAGCAGTCCGAAGGGGCGAAGCGTGTCGGCGGCCGGCGACCCGGACGTGCGGCTCCCCGGTGAGACGGGGAAGGCAATGGGTTGCGCGGCAGCGGTGGCCAGCGGGGCAACCGCGAGCAACAGAACGGAGAGCGTACGCATGGGGCGGGACGCGGTGAAAAGTGGAAGAGACATCAACACCCGGTCAGTTGGGCGTAGCGTGTACAGGGCGGCGCTGATCGACGGCGCGGCGCACCAGTTGCACCACGACCGCCAGAATGAGGGTGAAGAGCACGATGGTGAGTCCGCGTTGCCACAGCGCCTGTCCGGCCATGGGCCACCAATCCCCCCAGGTGGCCAACTGCGACCCGTAGCGTTCGCGGCCAAAAACAATGAGCACGGAGCTCATCCCCATCTCCACGGCGCACTCAATGACAAAGAAGGCAAACGCGCGCAGCGGCCAGCGCTTGACGGGATAGTTGCCGAGGTGCCAGGTGAGCATACCGCACAGAAAAAGCACGCCTACCGTGAGGCCGCTCACAAAAAAGATCCAGCTCCCGCTCCCCAGAACGATGGTCCGCCAAACACGAAGCACGAGCCCGGTGATGCCGGCAGGCTCAATGGTTCGTATGGCAAAGGCGCGCAGGGGATGGAGCTTCTCCTCACCCCAATGCACGACATCACGCGGGAAGAATCGGGACATGCAGCCAAGCTAAGCCGCCCGAAGGCAGCCGCTAGGGTCAGAGGTCGGGGAACTGCGTAAAGGCGTTATGGGTCATGGGTTAGCGGTAACGGCGCAACTACGTAAAGCGTCATGGGTTATGGGTTAGCGGGTTACCGAGTTACCGCGGAACTGCAGTGGCAGTGCCCGCAGTTACCCGGTGACCTGATAACCCATAACCCATAACGCCGTTACTCTTTTCCGCCTGTCCGTGTGAGCAGAAACACCAGGCTCTCCGCCGCGTGCGCTTTCCAGTATGTCCACGTATGGGCGCCGGGGTATTCCGTGTACTCATGGGCCACGCCAAGGGCTCGCAGCGAGGCGGCGAGGTCGCGGTTCTGCGGCGTCCACGTGTCGTCTACACCAATATCAAAACGCAACGCCGGCCACTGGGCCTCGCCGCGGGCCACGCGGGCTTTCAGCCGTTCCGCCAGCAGCGCCGGGTCGCGCCCCCGCCAGGCGAGCGTGTCGCTGCCAAAGACGGCGCGCAACGAGGGCCACAGGTGCCGTACGCCGGCGGCCAGTTCGTTCATCTCGCGGCCGTACCGCAGCGAGTCCGTGACGGCCGCGCCGATACGCAGCCGAGGCGACAACACGCCGGAATGGCTGACGGCGGCCGCAAAGACATCGGGATAGGCCAAGGCCAGTGTGAGGGCGCCGTACCCCCCCATGCTCAGCCCCGCGATGCCGCGGCTCTCACGGGTGCCAACGGTCCGGTAGTGGCCATCGAGATGGGCAACGATGTCGCGCGCGATGTAGTCATCGTAGTGTGGCCACGGCACACAATACGTGGCGGCCGGCTCGCGGCGCACGGTATCGGTGGCGCACCCGGCGTCGGGGAGCGACGCCCAGGTGGTGTACCAGCCATCGTCGCCGTCGGGCATGGCAATGATGGCCTCCGGCTGGCCAGCGGATACGAGCGAGTCCATGGTGCGATGCAGCAACCCGGCATTGGTCCAGTCGCGTTCGTTGCCGCCACGACCATGCAGATACACCAGCAGCGGATAACGCCGGGTGCTGGTGCCGTACGACGGCGGCAGGTACACGGTGAGCGCCTTGCGAACGCCAAGGGACTGCGCCCAGAGCGTGTCGGTGCGCACGGTACCTTGCCGTGCCGCTGTCTGCTGTGCGGCGGCGGCCGACGGCGCCATCAGCGCGGCTACGAGCGCCACGACCGTCACCGCGGCGTGCGCGCGCATCAGCGGATGATTGTCCCGATGCGGCCCCACCGGATGTCCGTGAGGAAAGGCAGCGGTCGGTCGCTTTCGTCGGCGCGGTAGGAGTAGTACACGAAGACGGGCCGCCCACGGACGTTCTCCCGCGGCACGAAGCCCCAGTAGCGTCCGTCCTTGGAGTCGTAGCGGTTGTCCCCCAGCATGAAGAGCATGTTGGCCGGCACGACCAGCGGGCCCCAGTCGTCGAGCGTTGGCTGCGCCGGCGGATCGCCGGCCACCGTGCCACGCACTTCGAACGGCTTCTGCCACTGGAAGAGCGGATGCGAAAACCCGCCGTCTCCCTTGGGGTTCTGATCGGCGCCAAAGCCTTGACGCTGCGGCATGCCATTCACATAGAACAGACCGCCGCGCATCCAGACCGTGTCCCCGGCCGTGGCCACGAGCCGCTTGACGAGCGTTGGGTTGGGATCGTCGGGCTGGTCTACCTGATTGGGTGACACAAAGACCACCACATCGCCACGCTCTGGTTCGTCGTACCCCGGGAGATTGATCTCCGTAAACGGCACATGCGGCCCGTAGGCCAGCTTGTTCACGAAGAGCCAGTCGCCCACGAGCAACGTGGGAATCATGGAGCCCGACGGAATGCGGTAGGCCTCAATGAGGAACGTGCGAATGACGAGGAAGAACGCCACCGTCACGAGGACCGCTTTGATGTTCTCCCAGGCGGAGGCGCCCCCACTGGGGGTGGCGGACTTCCCACTGCGGAGTGCGGAAACCGTGTTACCGCTACTGGTGCGATCGGAGGCAGGCTTCTTCGAGGCCACGGGCGGTGCGGGTAGATGAATCGGACATGTCCGGCGGCCCGGACAGGCGAACCCGGAGAAATCTAAAGGGGCGCGTCCCGTGAGACGCGCCCCTTCAAACTACGCAGCAACCGGTCGTTGGTTACGACAGGTGCTTGGACACGAGCTTCGTCATGTCGAACATGCTGACCGACGTCTTGCCGCCGAACACCTTCTTGAGCTTGTCGTCGGCGTTGATCTGGCGCTTGTTCTTCTGGTCCTGCAGGCCGTTCTTCTTGATGTAGGCCCAGAGCTTCTTCACGACTTCCGTGCGCGGGAGACCCTTTTCGCCAACGATGGCGGCCAGGTCGGCGCTCGGGGTGAGGGGCTTCATGAACGCGGCGTTCGGCGCGCGCTTGGCGGCCTTCTTGGCCGGCGCCTTCTTGGCCGGAGCGGCCTTCTTGGCCGGAGCCGCCTTCTTGGCGGGGGCCTTCTTTGCAGCCGCCTTCTTGGCCGGAGCCGCCTTCTTGGCGGGAGCCTTCTTCGCAGCCTTCTTGGGTGCAGCCTTCTTTGCGGACTTCTTCGCAGCGGCCATGTCGTCTCCTGAGAGTGGTGACCGTGAGGGTCGCGTCGAGCAACCGATATGATCTCGACAGATCGCGCGAAGACGTGACAGGCTTCGCGGACGGGCACAAACTACAATCGCACCTATGCTGCGCAATAGTGGATTTTGCGTTTTCCCTCTGAAAAATGCGTTTTTTTTCGAACTTTTTTCATTTTTCCCCTCTGGCGCACCGTTTTTTCGCTCGAAACACGGCGCCGACACACCCATTCTCCCCTCTGTCGCGCGTCACGACAGGGATGCACACCATCACCGCGACGCCGTGTGGATAGAGAGAAAATGTGTTGTGGCCTCCAGCACGGTGGTACGCAGTCGCCGTTCGGCGAGACGCACATAGCCTTGCGGATCACCGTCATGATCAGCCAGCAGCAGATGATCGGTGTCGCGGAAATGCCGCACGTCCACCGGTGCCGCGCCGGCGCCACGGAGCACCTGCGCCAGTTCGTCGGCTTGGAACGGCGGCACCTGCTGGTCCGTCTCGCCGTGCAGTAGCAACACCGGCACGCGGACGTCGCGCGCCACCGCACGGGGGTCGAGCACAAACCACGTCCGTAACCATGGATCATCACGTGCCATGGCCTCCGCCTGCGCGTCGGCCGTGGCCAGTACGGTTGCCTGCTCCTCCGCCGGCCAGCGGGCGCGATTGCCCGTCACCAACTGCTCACGTTGCCACCGGGCAATCTCCCGACCGGGGCGCGACGGCGCCCCCCACAAGACCAGCGCCGTCAGCGTTGGATCGCCCCGCGCCACCAGCAACGCCACCACCGCTCCCTCACTGTGACCCACCACTGCCACGCGCGCCGCGTCCACCGTGGGGTGCCGGCGCAACCATGTCAGCGCGGCCTGTGCATCACGGGCGAAGTCCTCCGTGGTGGCGCCGGCAAACTGTCCTGTGGACTGGGCCGTCCCCCGATCATCCAGACGCAGAACCGCCAGCCCCGACGCAACCAGTACGTCGCTGAGCTCGCGCCACGGCGCGTACCCCGGCAGTTCCAATCGCGTACCATCACGGTCCTGTGCACCGGAACCACCGAGCAGCAGGACCGCGCCTACCGGCGCCTCATGCGCGTGCGCCGGATATGCCAGTGTCCCGGCCAACGTGGTGCCGGGATCGACCACCACGCGCACCGCCTCCTCCTGCCATGCCGGGCGCGGGCCCGGACGTCGGTCGCACCCGCTGACCATCAGCGTGAGCCCCGCCAACAGCAGCGCCCACGGCAATCGTCTGCGCATGTCTCAGGGCGTGTCCTGCGCCAGCTGACGCAACAGGGCCACGTCTTCCACCTCCCAGGGATCAGGGGTGGCGTCATCCTCGGCCACCTCCGACACCGCCTGCGGAGTTTCCAGAATGAGTGGAATGCCGGCCGCACGACGATCCTGCAGCAACCACCCAAATGGCGTCGCCCCGATGAGCCCCTGCCCGATGCGCGCGTGCCGATCCTTGTTCGACCCCATCGCGCCTTCGCTGTCATTCAGGTGCAGAAACGCCGGCGGCTCCCCGGTGGCCGCTTCGAAGGCATCCAGCACGCCGGTGAGTGCCTCGCGCGACTCCGCGATGGGAAAGCCCGACGCAAACAGGTGACAGGTATCCAGCCCGTACCCCGTGCGATGCCGCTGATCGGCCGGAATGCCACTCAGCATCAGGGCCACTTCATCGGGGGTGCGCCCCACGGTCGTCCCGGCTCCCGCCGTGTTTTCAATGAGCAACCGGGTGCCACTCTCCGGCACCGTGGCCAGCGCTCTGCGCATCGCCTCACTCACCCGTTCACACGCCTCAGTACGGTCGCCAGTGGTGGCCGCACCCGGATGAAAACACACGCCACGGACGCCCAGCGCACTCGATCGTTCAAACTCCTTGGCCAGTCCGGCGGCAGCGCGCGACCACTTTTCGTCGTCGGGGGTGGCGCAGTTGAGGACGTAGGCCGCGTGCACGATGACCTGGTCCGGCGAAATACCCGCCGCCTCCAGTGCCTCTACAAAACGCGCCACCCGATCGGGTTTTACCCCGACTTTGTCGTTGTAGTACTTGGGGATGGCACTGAAGATCTGCAGCGCCTGCATTCCACCGTTCCCGGCCCGACGCGCGGCCATGGGAATACCGCCGGCGTCGATACAGTGGGCACCAATGTGAAGCATGGGGAGATCAGGAAGGTGGAAGAATCAGCGCGCACCCGACGAACCGGGAACGGCTACCGCACGACCGCTCGTCGCAACGTGAACACCGGTGCGGTGTTGGGCGAGGGCTGATCGCTCCAGCCCACCACCACGGCTTTCCCGCGTACCACGACATAGGGGTCGGACGCCGAGGTCCCGCCACTGGCCGTGAGCCGGTCCTCAAAGAGATGGCCCGCCGTTCGCGAAATGGCCACGCTGGTAATGACCCGGCTGCGTCCATTGGGATCTTCGTAGGCCACGGCCACCAGTTCGCCGTGCGAGGCCACCCGGGCGTGCCCCAGTCGCTCTCCATAGAGGATGGCCACCGGCGGCTCAAACGCGGCACGGGGGTCCATTTGGTGCGCGTAGAACACGCCAGGGCCTTCGGGGCCGGTGAGGGCATACGCGACATGGACGTACCCGTTCAGGCTGTCCACGGCCACGCTGGGGGCCGGACGGGCGCATCCATATGCCCCACGGTCCGACGCCTGCGCATCGCGGGGCCCCTGATCGAGGGTGTCCACCATAATCGGGCCTCGCCAGGCCCCCAATCGCCCTTCGGCCGCAATGCTGTCGCGCCACGCGGCCGCCAGATGCACACGCCCGCCGGAGGCCCGCTGCCACCACACCGCCACCCGCCCGCGCCCGGGCGCTACGGCCAATCGCAACGACCGCGCACACCGAAGCGAATCGAGGGGCGCCTCGGCGTCGCCCAGCGAGGTGGTGGGCGCCGGTGCCATTTGCATGGGCGGCAAGCTCGCCGTCGTACCAAGGGTCACCCTCGACTCCGCCAGGCTGTCGAGTGGGCTGGCCAGAAGGGTCACCGCCCCCAGTTCGCGCAGCTGGTCCTGCGTGAGCAGGAACGCCGCTTCCGGCGTCCCTTCACGCAGCGTGCTGTCGTACGGCGTGAACTGCGGGTACGCCAGCGGTGACGGCATGATGGTGGCCACCGGCTCGGCGTCGAGCCAGGTGGCGGCCGGCTGCTCACAGGCTGCCAGGGCGGCGGTCGCCAGCGCCACAAAGGCGAACGGGCGCGGGCGTCGGGAAAAACGTGCCGTCAGATGCATGCGCGAAGGGTACTGCAAGAACCGCACGACGCTAGCTTTCAGCTTCCCTTCCCCGTCCTTCGGAGACTCACGATGTCCTTTGCTGCCTTCGACGGTACGCGCCGCGTGCCGCCCGCCGTCAACGAACCGGTCCGCAGCTACGCGCCCGGCTCCCCCGAGCGTCTGTCGCTGCAGACGCGCCTCGAACAGATGGCGGCCGAGGAGGTGGAGATCCCGATCGTCATTGGCGGTCGGCGCATTCATACCGGCAATACCGGTACGGTCCGCATGCCCTGCGACCATCAGCATGTGCTCGCCACGTACCATAAGGCCACGCCGGAGCTGGTGCACGAGGCCATCGCAGCCGCCGTCGCGGCGCGCGCCGAGTGGGCGAGCTGGCGCTGGGAAGAGCGGGCCGCCGTGTTTCTCCGTGCTGCCGAGCTGCTCACCACCACGTGGCGCAACACCCTGCTCGCGTCAACAATGCTTGGCCAGGCCAAGACGGTCCACCAGGCCGAAATCGACGCGACCTGTGAGCTGATCGACTTCTGGCGTTTCAACGTGCAGTTCGCGCAGGAGCTGTACGCCGAGCAGCCGATCTCCGACCACACGATGTGGAACCAGCTGGACTACCGGCCGCTGGAAGGGTTCGTGTACGCCGTGACGCCGTTCAACTTCACGGCCATTGGCGGCAATCTGCCGGGCGCCCCCGCGCTCATGGGCAACGCCGTGCTCTGGAAGCCGTCGGCCACCGCGCTGCTCTCCAGCTGGTACACGTATCTGCTGCTCGAAGAAGCCGGCCTGCCGGCGGGCGTGATCAATTTCATTCCCGGCGACGCGTCCATGATTTCCGATATCGCGCTCACGCACCGCGATCTGGCGGGGGTGCACTTCACCGGCTCCACCGGCGTGTTCAACAGCATGTGGGAGACGGTCGGCAAAAACATGGGCAAGTACCGTTCGTATCCCCGCATTGTGGGCGAGACGGGGGGCAAGGACTTCATTGTGGCACATCCGAGCGCCGATCCGCAGGCGCTGGCCGTGGGCATGGTGCGTGGCGCCTTCGAATACCAGGGACAGAAGTGCTCGGCGGCCAGCCGCGCCTACATCCCGGCGTCGCTCTGGCCCACGGTGAAGGAACGGTGCATCGCCATGATGGGCGAGATGAAGCAGGGCGATACGCGCGACTTCTCGAACTTCGTGGCGGCCGTGATTGACGAGCGCGCCTTCAATCGCCTCAAGGTCGCGATTGACGAGGCGAAGGGTAACGCGACCATCGTGGCGGGCGGCTACTACGACAATTCGAAGGGCTGGTTCATTCAGCCCACGATCGTCGAAACGAAGGACCCGAACTATCGCACGCTGTGCGAAGAGCTCTTTGGTCCGCTGCTCACCGTGTACGTGTACGAGGACGCACAGTGGCTGGACACGCTGAAGATCGTAGACGGTACGTCGCCGTACGCGCTCACCGGCGCGGTGTTCTCGCGTGACCGTCAGGGCGTGCGGGAAGCCATGACGCACCTGCGCAACGCCGCCGGCAACTTCTATGTGAACGACAAGCCCACCGGCGCCGTGGTTGGTCAGCAGCCGTTTGGTGGCGCCCGCGGGTCAGGCACCAACGACAAGGCCGGCTCCAAGTCGAATCTCATGCGCTGGGTGAGCACGCGCACGGTGAAGGAAACGTTCTCGAGCCCGCTGGATTGGAAGTACCCGTTCCTGGGATGACCATGCGCACCCTCCGTTACGTCACCGCCGACGTGTTTACGCCGGAACCGTTTACCGGGAATCAACTGGCCGTGGTGTTCGGAGCGGAGGGGCTTTCCACCGACACGCTGCAGGCCATCACCCGCGAATTCAATTACGCGGAGAGCACCTTCGTGTTCGCCCCCGACACACCGGGCACGACACGACGCGTGCGAATTTTCACTCCCGAGCTCGAGGTGCCCTTTGCCGGGCACCCGACGCTTGGCACCGCGCATGTCCTGGTGGCCACCGGCGAAGTGAAGCCGACCGCCAGCGAGGTGGCCGCCGGCGAAATGACCGTCGTGCTCGGAGAAAATGTGGGACCCGTCCCTGTGCGCATCCGCCTTGCGCAGGGCGTGCCCGTGCACGGCCAGTTCACGACGGCGCAGTTGCCGGAGGAACGGGTGGAGGTCAGCGATCTCGACGCGCTGGCCAGTACCCTGTCATTGTCAGCAAGCGATTTCGTTGGGGGCGCACATACCCCGACGGCGGTGAGCTGTGGACTGCCGTTCCTCATCATGCCGCTCACCAGCGTGGACGCGGTCCGTCGGGCCCGCCTCAACATGGACGCCTGGCAGCGCGTCCTGCAGGGCACATGGGCGGCGTGGCCGATGGTCTTTGCCATGGAGTCACGCGATTCAACGGAGGCGCTGGCAGCTCATGTGCGCGGCTGTGACATTCGCGCGCGCGTGTTTGTACCTGGCAGCACGGTTCCCGAAGATCCTGCCACGGGGTCCGCCAACGCGGCGCTGGCCGGCTACCTGGCCGCGCGCACGCCGCGCGATGGCGTGTTGCGGTGGGACGTGGCGCAAGGGGTGGAGATGGGTCGCCCCAGCCGGTTGTCCATTGAGGCGCACAAGTCGCACGGCGTGATCAGCACCATCAAGGTGGGTGGTGCCACCGTGATCATGGCCGAGGGGACACTCGTCGTTCCGGCGCACTGAGCCGCGGTGGTGCCGCGACCGTCAGTGCCCGGCGATCGTGGTTTCTCCCGTGTGCCGGAGCTTGAGGGCATCCAGGCCGCTGGACCAGAGGACGACGCGATTGCGCCCACTGCGTTTGGCCGCGTACAAGGCTTCGTCGGCTCGCGCCCGCAGGTCTTCCGCGATGCTTTCGTTGGGGACGCTATCGGCTACCACGCCAACGCTGGCCGTGAGGGTCACGCGCGGCGTCGGCTCCACAAAGACCCGGCGTCGAAAAGCGTCCACAATGCGCAGCGCCAGGTGTTGCGCGCCGTCCAGCGACGTATTGGGCGCCAGAATCATGAACTCCTCGCCGCCGGTGCGCGCCACCACATCATCGGTGCGGGCACTGGCCCGCAGCAGTTCCCCGACTTCGGCAATCACCCGATCGCCCACCAGATGCCCGTGCGTGTCGTTGACCTGCTTGAACAGGTCGAGATCGATGGCAAGCAACGCCACATCGGTGTGCGCGCGGGCGGCGCGGGCTAGTTCGCGCCGGAACTGCTGCTCAAACCCACGACGGTTGAAACAACCACTGAGCGGGTCGGTCAGCACAATGCTGGCCAGCTGGGTACGCATCCGATTGTAGGCACGTCCCACCGACGTAATGGCGTCCGGACGCTGGTCGGCCGCGACGTCGTAGCTGTTGGTGAAGTCCCCCTCCTCCGCCCGCTCGAAGATGGTCACGAGCGCATCGAGTCGTTCGTGCAGATTGCTCTGCACGCGGGTGACGAGCAACGAGCCGATCCCGAACACCGTGAGCGTGGTGAGCACGCTGGGCCATGACACCTCGGCGCCGTTCCGCTGCGCGAGATCATTGAGCAGCAGGTAGGCCGCCGCAGTGGCCGCCAGCATGAGCAAGGCGGGGAAGCGCCCGAAGTACACGTATGTGAGCTGCAGCGAGAACAGCGCCAACAATAGGCCGAGATGATAGTTCTCCGGACCAGCCAGGAGAAACACCAGCCAGAAGACCACCAGCAAATCTGCGAGCACCGTCAGCGTCGACAACGTGCGCCCCGCCCTTCTGATCTTCTTGACCCAGGCACGGAGCGCGAGGGCCAACAAGGCATACACGGCCGTGACGGCCCCAAGCAGCCACTCCGCCTGGCTCCCCACGATCGCGTCCGCCACGGGGGACAACCGCACCCATCCCACCGTTCGCAGGCCAATGGCCGCAATGCCGGCAATGACGGCGAGGGCCAGCCGATAGCCGGTCTGCCACAGCAACACGTCTGCGGATGAGCCATCAGCCCGGGACCGTTCGGAAATCATGCTCAATCCTACGACATCGCTCAACGAAAAGGCACCAATCGGCGGCCCGATTTGTCACCAATCCGTTACGTAACGGACGGCCGGCACCCATTCCGGCGGTCGCCGAGGGCGCCGATACAACAGGAAGCAACGTCACAGTTCGCCACGCCGAAGCCGGCGGGGGCTGGGGGCGGAACACTACCGTGGCCGTATGCGCACCATTTCGTCCCAATTCAAGGTCTTCGTCGTTCCTGCGCACTCGCAATGGCGGGCCACCGTGCTCGCCACCGTGGTGGGCGCGCTCATTTTTTTCGTGTACGAGGCCAGCAAGTCCGCGATCTTTCCGGGGCTGACCATCTGGGAATCGCATTCCATCACGATTGGCTTTGGCTCTGCCATTGCCGGTGGGGCGGCCTGGTTTGCCATGCGGCGACAAGCACGTCTGCTGCAGGCCATCGCGTCGGAGGAAGCGCTCCGTGAACGGCTGGAGATGCGCCAGCGAGCGCTGACGGAAAGCGAATCCCGCTTTCGGCAATTAGTCGAGCAGTCTCCCGAAGCCATTGCCGTGCATCGGCGTGGATATCTGATCTATGTGAATGGCGCGGGTGCCGCACTCATCGGCGCGGCCTCCAGCAACGCGCTGGTGGGACGGCGAGCCGCGGACTTTCTGCATCCGGATGATACCGTCCTCGCCCAGCAACGTCGGGCGGGCACGGCTCGGCTCCAGTATCGGCTGGTCCGCACGGACGGAGAACTGCGTGAAGTCGAGGCGGTATCCGTGGCCATTGAGTACGAGGGGGCCGACGCGGTGCAGACGGTGTTCCGCGACATTACGGAGCGCAAAGCGCTTGAGGCCCGTCTGCGCCATGAGGCGTTCCATGATGGCCTGACCGGATTGGCCAACCGCGCCCTCTTTCGGGATCGATTGGAGCATGCGCTGATGCTCAGCCGCCGACAGGCCGGGGTGGAGTTAGCTGTCCTCTTCCTCGACCTCGATGATTTCAAGGGCATCAATGACAGTCTTGGTCACGAGGCGGGTGATCGCGTGTTGCAGGCCGTCGCTCTCCGCATCCGCGAAGAAACCCGTGGTGCGGATACCGTCGCCCGCTTTGGCGGTGACGAGTTTGCCATCCTGCTGGAAGGGGTCCCCAGTGAAACGGAAGCCCTGGCCATCGTGACGCGCATCAAGGCCGCACTCCGCAAGCCCCTGATGATTGACGGTCGTCTGATGACCATCGCCGCGTCGATTGGCATTGCGTTCGGACGCAGCGGCAACGACGTGGAAAGTCTGCTGCGCAATGCTGACGTGGCCATGTACGAGGCCAAGGAAGCCGGCAAGGCCAGACACGCCGTGTTCGAGCCCGCCATGTACGAAGCCATCGTGCAGCGGCTGCAACTCGAAGCGGATTTGCGCACCGCCGTGGTCTCCCCGACGGACGCCGGCATGTTCCTCGTGTATCAGCCCATCGTGGATCTTGTTACGGGAGAAACTCGCAGCCTCGAAGTCCTCCTGCGTTGGCACCACCCCGAACAGGGCGCACTCCCCCCGTCTCTCTTCGTGCCGATTGCCGAACATACGGGCGCCATTGTGCCGTTGGGCCGCTGGATTCTGGAAACAGTCTGCTCCCAGATCATGGAGTGGCGTACCATGTGGTGGCGTGAGCGCCTCGACCCCACCGCCTTTCCGTCCGTGTCGGTCAATATCTCCGGCCGTCAGTTGCGCGAAGAGCACTTTGTCGAGGAAGTCGAGGAGATCCTGCGCCGGACCGGTGTGCCTGCGTCAGCGGTGACGCTGGAAATCACCGAGAGTGTCATCATGCACGATACCGAGCAATCACTGCGCACGCTGTCGGCGCTGAAAGCACTCGGCCTGCGGTTGGCCATTGACGATTTTGGCACCGGCTACTCCAGTCTGAGTTACCTCCAGCGGTTCCCTGTTGACATTCTCAAGATTGATCGGGCGTTTGTGGAAGGGGTGGCCACCGAAGGCTCCGACGCCGCCCTTGCCCGGACGATCGTGTCGCTCGGCACCACACTCACGCTGCACACGGTCGCCGAAGGGGTGGAACTGGAGTCGCAGCGTGTTGCCTTGCAGCAGATGGGATGTCAGCTCGGGCAGGGCTATCTCTTTTCACCACCCATGCCGGCGTCACAGGTGTTGCCGTGGCTGGCTCCTGACCTGAACGCGACATCGCGAGTCGCCACCTCCATGTGATGCGAAGTACCGTCCGGTGCTGTAGCTTGGCCGAGAGTCGTTTCAGAAACACACGACACTCACCTCTTTCTGCCAGGCTGCCTTATGCGGGTGCACGACGCCTCCGGTTCGCTGTTTGACGACCATGTAGGGTCTCCCTACGCGCCACGTGACGCGTGCGGCGTGGGGTTCATTGCCCGTCAGAGTGGCGAACGGACCCATGAGGTTGTCAGTCTGGCGCTGGAAGCGGCCGCACGGCTGGCGCACCGGGGCGCCTCGTCCACCGACAACTCGGCCGACGGCGCTGGCTTGCTCGCCCAGATCCCGCGACGCCTGTTCATTCTGGCCGCCTCCCGGTTGGGCATTCACCTGCCAGCGGATACCTCCATTGGGGTGGGCATGTGCTTCCTGCCCACCGAGCCGCAGGCGTGCGAGGAGGCCATGTCGCTGGTGAAGGATGTGCTGCTGGGCGACGGCATTCCTGTGCTGGGCTGGCGTGAGGTCCCGGTGCGTCCCGAGGTTCTGGGGGCGACCGCGCGGGCCGCCATGCCCACCATTCGGCAAGTCCTGGTGGGACGACCGGCCGGTAGCGACGACGACACGTGGGAGCGCCAGCTGTATCTGGCGCGTCGGGAAATGGAACATCGGGCGCTCGCGCGCGGATTGGAGCCGTTCTACATCTGCTCCCTTTCCTGCCGCACCGTAGTGTACAAGGGGCTGCTCACCGGCGGGCAGCTGGGGGATTTCTTCCCCGACTTGCGTGACCCGGCATTTGAAACGGCCATCGCTGTTTTCCACGAGCGATACGCCACCAACACCATGCCGCGCTGGGAGCTCGCGCAGCCGTTCCGCATGCTGGCTCACAACGGCGAAATCAACACGCTCTGGGGGAACCGCAACGGGATGGCGATGCGCGGGACCCTGCTGGTGGCCCCGTCGTTTGGCGACAAGGCGGAACGCGTGCGGGAACCCATTCGCCCGCGCGGCAGCGACTCGGCCAGCCTCGACAACGCGCTCGAGTTGTTCGCCCGGGCTGGGCGCTCACCAGTGCACGCCGCGATGATGCTGGTCCCGCAGGCGTGGGAAAAATTCCCGGACGTTGAGCCGGCGGTGAAGGCGTTCTACGAATACCACCAGTGCGTGATTGAGCCGTGGGACGGACCCGCCGCGCTCGCATTCAGCGACGGCGTCACGGTGGCCGTGTCGCTCGACCGGAACGGCCTGCGCCCGTGCCGCTACAAGATTCGCGCCGATGGCATGGTGGTGGCTGGCTCCGAAGTGGGGATCGTGGATTTTGATCCACGCGATGTCGTGGAAACCGGTAAGCTGGGCCCCGGCGGCGTTTTTCTCGTGGACACCGACGGCAAACGCATCGTGCGCAATATGGCCGCCAAGCGGGAAGTGGCCACACGACGCCCGTATGCAAAGTGGATTGCGCAACACATGTCCACGCTGCCCACCAGCGATGGCGCGGAACCGCTCGTGCGATCGAGCGATCAGCTGCGGGCCACGCAAATGGCGTTCGGCTACGGGCACGAAGATCTGCGGGTCGTGCTGGAGCCGATGGCCAGCACCGCGGCGGAAGTGGTGTGGAGCATGGGGGACGACGCGCCGCTGGCGGTGTTGTCGCCCAGCACGCCGCCGCTCTATGCGTTCTTCCGGCAGCGCTTCGCGCAGGTCACCAATCCGCCCATGGATTCGTTGCGTGAAAGCATGGTGATGTCGCTGCGCATGCACCTTGGCCGGCGCGGTTCTCCACTGGTGGAGAAGTCGTCGTACGCCCGCATGCTGCGCATTGAACATCCAGTGCTGTTGCCCGACGAAATGGCGGCACTGCGCGCGTTCCCGCAGTTCCCGAGCGCAACGCTCGACGCAACCTACAACGCGCGGTCGCGTTCCGAAGCGCTGGAAGCGGCGCTCGATTCGCTCTGTCGGCGGGCGGAAATGGCGACACGGAAAGGGGCGCGCCTGCTGATCATCAGCGACCGCAAGGTGAGCGCGGATCGCGCCCCCATTCCGGCCTTGCTGGCGCTGGGCGCCGTGCGCCAACACCTCGTGCGTACCGGATTGCGCGCCCGGGTGGGATTGGTGGTGGAAGTTGGTGATGCCATTGAGCAGCACCACATGGCGGCGTTGTTTGGGTATGGTGCGGAGGCCGTGCACCCGTGGCTTGCCATGGAAACGGTGGCGACGGTGTTTGCCGAAGCACATGGCAAGGCCGACGCCGACCCGGAACGCCCGGGGCCGGCGCTGGCCCAGTCGCGCTATCGCGCGGCCGTCGAAAAGGGATTGCTCAAGGTACTCGCCAAGATGGGTATCTCCACCTTGTCGAGTTACTGCGGTGCGCAGACCTTCGATGCCCTTGGCCTTGGCGCCGATGTCATTGACCGGTGCTTCGCCGGCACGTCGTCACCGATCGGCGGCCTGTCGTTGCGTGAGCTCAGCGAGGACGTGCTGCAGCGCCACCGCCGGGCCTTCACCTCCGATGGCGCCCCGCACGCCACGCTCCCTGATCACGGGCGCGTGCGCTTCAGGAAAGACGGCGAAGTTCACGCGTGGGCACCACAAACGGTCCTGGCGTTACAGCAATCGGTGGGCAGTGCGCGCGCCACCCGCGCCGGCACCAGCCCCGACGACGCTTGGCGCACGTTTGCGCAGCGGGTAGACGGTGGGGCCCCCGCCAGTATCCGCGACCTGCTGGCCATCCGCCCCGGACAGTCCATCCCACTGGACGACGTGGAACCGATGGAAGCCATTCGCGCGCGCTTCATCTCCAGTGCGATGTCGCTGGGGGCGTTGTCGCCGGAGGCCCACGAAACGCTCACCATTGCCATGAACCGCATGCAGGCGCGTTCAAACAGTGGAGAAGGCGGCGAGGATCCGGCGTTCTATCGCGACACCGGCAGTGATCGACGCGACAGCCGCATCAAGCAGGTGGCCTCGGCGCGCTTCGGCGTGACCACCGAGTACCTCGTGCGCGCGGAAGAAATTGAAATCAAGATCGTGCAGGGCGCGAAGCCCGGAGAAGGCGGCCAACTGCCGGGCCATAAAGTGACGGAGCTGATTGCCCGGTTGCGGCATAGTACTCCCGGTGTCGGACTCATTTCGCCGCCGCCGCATCACGATATTTACAGCATCGAAGATCTGGCGCAGCTGGTACACGACCTCAAGACGGTGAACCCGCGCGCGCGCATTGGGGTGAAGCTGGTGGCGGAAAGTGGCGTGGGGACGGTGGCTGCCGGCGTTGCGAAAGCCTTTGCCGACTATGTGCTCATTGCCGGTCACAACGGCGGCACCGGTGCCTCCCCACTGTCGAGCATCAAGCACGCCGGCTCGCCGTGGGAGTTGGGATTGGCGGAGGCGCAGCAGGTGCTAGTGGCGAACGGATTGCGTCACCGCGTGGAAGTACGCGTGGATGGTGGCCTGAAGACGGCGCGCGATGTGATCATCGCGGCGTTGCTGGGGGCCGAGTCGTTCGGGTTTGGTACGGCGCCACTGGTCGCCATGGGCTGTGACATGGCCCGCCAGTGTCACCTCAATACCTGCCCGACCGGCATTGCCACACAGCGTGAAGATCTGCGGGCGAAGTTTCGTGGTACGCCGGAGCAGGTCATCGCGTACTTCTCACGCATGGCCGAGGATGTGCGGACGGAACTGGCGCTGCTGGGTGCGCGCTCTCTGGCCCAGATCATCGGGCAGGTGGAGCGACTGCAGCGCGCCGAGCGGCCGGAACTTCCGCGTTCCACGATGCTCGACTTGTCGCAGGTCCTTGGTGTGCCACGGCGCAGTGATGAGTCACGCACCCGCACGGTGGTGCGGAACGAGCGCCTGGGAGTGACGGCGGTTGACGAGCGAATTCTGCAGGATGCCGCCGACACGGTGCAGCACGGAACGGTATTCCGCGGGACATACGCCATTCGGAATCACCATCTCACGGTGGGGGCACGCGTGGCTGGCGCGCTGGCGGAACGCTTTGGCGACGCCGGGTTGCCGCCGGGTACGATGCAGTTGGACTTTGCGGGGAGTGCGGGACAGAGCTTCGGCGCGTTTGGCGTGCGCGGCATGCGCTTTTCGCTGGAAGGCGAAGCCAACGACTACGTGGGGAAAGGGCTGAACGGTGCCGAGATTACCGTGCGGCCATTCCGCAACGCACGGTATCGGGGGGCCAGCCATCTCAACATGATTCTTGGCAACACGGTGCTGTACGGAGCGACCGATGGCCTGCTGTGCGCCGCAGGGCAAGCCGGTGATCGATTTGCCGTCCGGAACTCCGGCGCCTGTGCCGTGGTGGAGGGGGTGGGCAATCATGCCTGCGAGTACATGACCGGGGGGATCGTCGCCGTGCTGGGGCGGGCCGGGCGCAACTTTGGTGCGGGCATGTCCAACGGCGTGGCTTACGTCTTTGACGAATCGGAGACGTTTGCCGGTCGCCTCAACCATGAGATGGTGCTGCTGGCCGATCTGGATGCCGAGGATACCGCGTTACTGAAGGTGCTGTTGCGACTGCACGTCACACGGACAGGGAGTGCCCGGGCGCGCTGGCTGCTCGATGACTGGGAGCACCAGCATGTCCGGTGGCGGAAAGTCAAACCGCGTGGCGCCGGCGAGCATGTGACCCGTATCCGGGAAGAGTGGATGGCGCGACTGTCGGCGTTGAACAGTGAAGCGGTGACGGCGGGCTGAGCGCCGGCACCGTGCGCGTCAGCGGGTGGAGAGGCCCAATGCTGCCGACGCGCGTTCACGAATGAGGCTGTGCGCGTCGTTGGTGAGGGCGCGCAGGGCGTCATCGGCAGCGGGACGGTGTCCCGCTGCCAGCGCCGTCATGGCGGCGAGCCGGATCTGCAAGTCATCGAGGGAGCGGGTTCGTTCCGCCGTCAGTTCAATGAGCTTCTGGCGGGCTCGTGGCGTGTGCACATGGGCGAGCGCCGCAATGATCTCGAGCTGATACTCCAGGGTGCTTTCTTCCTGCACAGCGAGCATCATGCGATCGGCCAGCGGGTCGGCATCAGGGGCGGCGAAGACGAGGGAGAGTGCACGGTTGCGCACCTCCGGCGTACTGTCGAACATGACCGACTCGAGGCGACTCGTGGCGGCTGGGCCGCCAATCTGCCCCAGGGCCGCAACGGCCGCCACCCGCACGCGGGTATCGGCGTGCTTGAGCAGCCGGGCCAGGTCCGGGATGGCCGCCTGATTCTTGCTCTCCCCCAGCAAGCCGGCCGCATTGCGAACCACAAACCAGGTAGCATCGCCGGCAAAGTGGCGCGCCACGACCAATGTGGCCGGCAGCGACGCCGCGAGGTCATAGAGGAATCGTCGATCCGCCAGTTCCGTGGCTGCGATCAGCTGCTCGAACACCGCGCGGGCCCCCGGCACTCCGGCGCGCAGGAGCAACGCCTGGACCCCTTCGTGCTCCTGCTGCTGATCGAGGAGCAGTTCCACGATGAGTTGCAGGGGCTGCGGCGTGGCCAGTGACTCGAAGAACGAGCTGTCGGTGATGCCCGACAGCAGCTTGAGGAGCGAGAGACCATCGCCGCGGAGCACTGCCGTGCGGAGGGCCTGTTCCACGACATCCCGTGCCGCGGGCTCGGTTGGCGCGATGGATGTGACGGACGGAGGCGTGGCGCTACGCGGCGTTTCCGATGGTCCATCGTCCGATGAGGGAATGGCCATCATGCCGGCGGGAGTGGGACGCAGGGGCATGCCGGCCGCGCGCAGGCGGACGTTCCAGATGGCCAACGCGTCCGCGCTTTCGAGGATGGCCCCCTGCACCGACGATGGCGGGGCGATGAGAATGCCGCCCAACTTGAGGAACTCGGCCTCAGTAACCGTCGAGGCGATATCGAGTGCCGTGACGCCGTGTGCACTCAGCATTCCGCGCAGAAACTCCGCGCTGTCGCGCACCGGCTCTACCGCGTGGGCGTCGTTGAGCACACGCTGGTCGATGGTGACGCTGCCAACGTGTGCCAGGGCGCACAGCCGTTGCACACTGGAGAGCACGTCCGTTGTGGGAGCGCGCTCACGCAATTGCCTGAACAACAATGCCAATGCGGCAACGTACACCATCTCGAGATGCAGATCCGGCTCCGGGAAATCAGTCTCTGTCTAAACTAGAGGACCGTCATGTATCCGCCAGAGCCGGGTGTGTGAACGCGGCCTCAGATGGGGGCGTCGAGATACAGATCGAGACGCCAGCCTTTGGCGGGGTACAGTCCGCGGGCGACGTCGAAGCGGAAGAGGCCATCGAGCGCCCCAAATCCGAAGCCCGCCCCACGCTGCGGCTGAATCTGCCCGAAGGTTTTTCGGCTACCGGCCCATCCGACATCGAAGAAGGCCACGGGCCGAAACGCGCCGCTGCGCGTACCCACTTCGGCGCGGGAAAACCAGAAGGCATTACCCATTTGCGTCCCCGGGAGTTGGCCGCGCACGGTGCGCAGACCGCCCACGGCAAAGCCGCGCTGAAAGGGGACACGGCCCGCCGAGCTACCAATTGATCCAGTCAGCGAGGTCGCCAAACGCCCCAGCGGCCGAGCGAGGGTGGCCTCGAGAGAGCCACGCGCGAACTCAAAGGTGCCGGTAACCGCTTCCAGGCGGGTGATGCTGGTCAGGCGTGTGCCGCGTGGACGGTCGATGAGCAAGCGGGACCACGAGGCGTTGACCCCGGTAAACGATCCCGGCTCCGACAGGAGGTTTTCGCGGAAACGGTTGCCCCCAAACGCGCGACCGAGAGAAAACGTGTTGACCACATCGCTGTCGCCAGCCGTCCATTGCCGCTCGACGAAGAGGCGATACTCCAGGGCGCCGCGTCGCTGTTCGCGGCGCTCCCCCAGTTCGAACCCGTATGTCCGATAGTAGAAACCTTCATCGCGGCCGTAGAGGAAGGCAGGGAGCGAAGGACCGAATGAGAGGGCCCCGGCCCACTCGGGGTTCATAGCGGCCAGCCGGTGATACACACTGGCCGTCACGGTACGTGCGCCATTGCTGCGAATGAGGGCCAGTTCGCCGTTGGCATGCAGATCGGCATGACCGATACGCCCAACGCCACGCAGGGTATATCCCGCCCCCAGCACCTGTTTCACCTCCACGCCGGCGGATAGCCCTTCCACCCGGTTATAGCGGAACAGATCGGAACCAGTGCGAATGGTGGGAAGCTGCGGGGCGAAAGGCACCTGCAGTGACATCCCCAGCGCACTTGCCAGTTGCTCAGCACTTCGCAAATCGAACAGCTCTTCGTCATCCGTACCGAGTGCCGGCAGGGCGGGAGAGGTGGCCAGCCGATCCATGTTGCAGGGCAGATCGTAGGCAATGCGGAGCGACCGTTCGTAGCGCTCCTCCACACGCGTCCACGTGCTGTCGGTCCGGCACTGCGTAACCTTGCCACGACCATAGCGTCGCTGCTGTGTGGAATCACGCCGGGCCACGTCCTTGTCCGACATCGGGCCCATGGCCATCGACACCTGCACCTCACCAGATCGGCTTTCCACCACGATGGAGTCGGACGCGGAGGAGTCACGCGTCGCGGTGCGGCTCCGGCTGGGCGGCAGTGCCGCCAGTGTGAAGTCGCCGTCCACATCTTCGTAGGTGAACTTCTCGTCCATGCGGAAGGGGATCCGCATGAACATGATGTCGGCGCTGGCCGTGGCACTGTGTGCGCGCGGCAGCCAGAACTTGCCCTTGTAGAGTGCGTACTCCACCGTGATGGCATCCAGCTTGGCGCGCATCGGGCGCATGGTGGCGCTCACCCAGGCGGGCACGTCGTCATCGGAGGATTGCCCCTGCGGCCGGCGTACGCGTGCGCGCTGAATGCTGTCCTTGACGTAGGCCTCGCGCGGGAGTCTGGCGCGCAAGACAGAGTCGCGCACCGGATCCAACGCGAGGTTTTCTACGATATCCTTCTTGGTTTCCTCGCTCGCGACGCCCCAGATATCGATGTCCGTGGCGAGGCGATAGGCGGCGCGAACCAGTTGCCCGCCCTCACGGTCAAACCAGAACGACCCCACAAAAGTGCGCCAATCCGCCTTGCGCGCGGTGATGCGCAATTCCTGCAAGCGAATGACCCGTCCCTCCGGGAGCGTGATGCTGGCCGAATCGCCGGTTTCGTAGCGATAGAACCGTTCCGCACCGCGCGCCAACGGATGGATGATGTCGCGCTCGTCGACTTCGGTTTTTACCATGCCGAAGTCGGATGACGGAAACCAGAGCTGCTCACGCCCGGGAAAGTAGGGGATGCTGACCGCCGACACGAAGTCGCCGGTCACATCGCTCGCCATGGGGACGGTCATGCGTGAGCCGACGGGGCGCACCCGCACGCCGACATCGCGACGCCACGAGATATCGGCCACGTTCTCGCCGCGGAACAGCAGCTTTTCCAATCCCAGCTTGCGGGCCCCCATGTGTACGGACATGCGCTGCGTAGTGGTGGCGCGGTAGCTGCGCAGTGCGCTGTCCTGAGTTTCCCGGGCCAGACGGGCGCGCTGGAGCACGGTCCGGGCATCTGGGCTGCCAAAGGCAGACGACGCAGCCTCCTCGGTGAGACGGGCACGGGTGGCACTGTCGCCGGCGAGGCGACGCCGATTGATGGACCGGGCGTCGCGCACCGCCTCGCGGACGGCTCGCCGGTCTTCCGTGGACAGCGTGTCGGCCTTGCGGGCGGAATCCCGCGAAGCGGCAGGCTTTTGCCCACCCTGGGCCTTTGCCGCGAGGGGCGCCAGCCCGACGGTAACCAGGGCACGGAGAATGAGCGAACGGCGCAGGATGACGCGCATACGGACCATGGCAGGGGAGAACGGGAGCGACTGGGGCAATACCGCCCTGAGATTCAGGATTCGTTCATGCCGTACGGCCCACCACGGCGAGCGGTTTCCGGGGGCGAAACGTAACTTCTCCAGTTGGACCCCGGCCCTCTGCCTTTCGTTTCAGGAGATCTGACGTGCGCTTCCCCCCTCGCATGACCCGTTCGACCCGCTGCGGCCTTGCCGCCGCCCTGCTGCTCGGCGCGCCGCTGGCCGCCGAGGCGGGCGCCCAGACGGCGGGCGCCGCGGCCCCAGCCGCACCGGCACCCGCAGCAAATGATCCCCGTCTTGCCAAACTCAAGGACGAAGCGCTGCAAATGGTCCAGGCGCGCTCCAAGCAGGTCCAGGAAATCGTGGACATGCTCTTCTCGTTTCAGGAGCTGGGCTTTCAGGAGTGGGAATCGCAGAAGTACCTGACCGGCATTCTTGAAAAAGAAGGCTTCAAGGTGGAGCGTGGTGTCGCTGGCATTCCTACCGCCTGGACGGCCAAGTGGAGCTATGGCACTGGAAAGCCGGAGATCTCGCTCGGGTCCGATGTGGACGGCATTCCCCAGGCCAGCAACAAGCCGGGCGTGGGCTACAAGGATGCCATGGTGAGCGGTGGCCCCGGGCACGGCGAAGGGCACAATGCCGGTCAGGCGCTCAACATCGTGGCGTCCATCGTGGTGAAGCAGCTCATGCAGCGCGACAAGATCAACGGGACGCTGCTGCTCTGGCCCGGCATTGCGGAAGAACAGATGGCGGGCAAGGCGTTTCTGGTGCGCTCGGGGGTGTTCAAGAACACCGACGTCACACTCTTCACGCACGTCGGCAACGACCTTGGCGTTTCGTGGGGGGCCAGTGGGTCCAGTGCCCTCATCTCGGCCGAGTTCCGCTTCAAGGGCTCGAGCGCGCATGCCGCAGGTGCGCCATGGCGCGGCCAGTCGGCGCTCGACGCCGTGATGCTGATGGCACAGGGATGGGAGTACCGGCGTGAGCATCTGCGGCTGCAGCAGCGCTCGCACTACGTGATCAAGGACGGCGGTGACCAGCCCAATGTCGTGCCCAGCACGGCGAGCATCTGGTTCTACTTCCGTGAGCAGGACTATCCTCGCACGATGGAGCTGTTCGAAACCGGCCAGAAGGTGGCGCAGGGCGCGGCCATGATGACGGACACCAAGCTCGATACCGTCATGATTCTCGGTTCTGGCTGGTCGGCACACTTCAGCAAGCCGATTGCCGAAGCGATGCACCAGAACATCCAGACCGTCGGCATGCCCGCGTGGGATGACAAGGATCAGACGCTGGCGAAGGGCATTCAGCGCGAACTTGGCCAGCCGGACTTCGGGCTGTCGTCCGAGGTGAACAAGCAGCTTCGTGGGGCGGAAACCCCGCAGAACTGGATGGGGGGTGGCTCCGATGACATTGGCGACATCGCGTGGAACGTACCCACCGTGACGCTGCGCTTCCCGTCCAACATTCCGTCGTTGCCCGGACACAACTGGGCCAACGCGATTTCGATGGCCACGCCCATCGCACACAAGGGAGCCCTGGCTGGCGCCAAGGTGCAGGCGCTCACCGTGCTCGACATTCTGCTCACCCCGAAAGTGGTGGCCGATGCGTGGGATTACTTCAACAACGTCCAGACCAAAACGGTGAAGTACAAGCCGTTCATTCGTCCGTCGGACCAGCCCCCCATTTGGCTGAACGCCGATATCATGGCGAAGTACAAGCCGCAGCTGCAGAAGTTTTACTACGATCCGAGCAAGTACAAGACGTATCTCGAGCAGCTGGGGATCGAGTACCCCACGGTGCGCCCCATTGAAGCCAAGCCGAAGGGCAACAATTAACCGTCAGGGAACGCACTCATGAAGCGACTACTGCTTGCGGGGCTGCTGGTGGCAGCACCGCTGCGCGCGCAGCAAGGTCCGGCCAGCCCCGCGTTGCTGGCCGAGATCGACAAGCGCACGGCGGCCATCGTGGACAAGGTCACGGCGTGGCGCCACGATATTCACCAGCATCCCGAGCTGGGGTATCAGGAGAAGCGCACGGCCGCACTGGTGGCGGCGCATCTCAAGTCGCTTGGCATGGAGGTCCAGGAGAATGTGGGGGGCATTCCTGGCGTGGTGGGGATCCTGAAGGGCGGCAAACCCGGTCCCACCGTGGCCCTGCGCGCCGACATGGATGCGCTCCCGGTCACGGAGCTCGTGAACGTGCCATTCAAGAGTACTGTTCGCACGGTGTACAACGGCGTGGAAACGGGCGTCATGCACGCCTGCGGCCACGACATGCACACGGCCATGCTCATGGGCACCGCCGAGGTGCTGGCGGGGCTCAAGGCCAGCCTGCCCGGCACGGTGAAATTCCTGTTTCAACCGGCCGAGGAAGTGCCGCCACGTGGGGGAGCACAGCCCATGATCGACGCCGGAGTCATGCAAGGTGTGGACGGGGTGTTCGGACTGCATGTGGGTCCGGGGCCGCTGGGCGCGCTGAGCTTTCGTCAGGGCGCCATCAGTGCCGCCTCTGATGGCTTTCGCATTGTGGTGCACGGCAAACAGTCGCACGGCGCGGCGCCCTCGCGCGGCGTGGACCCCATCGTGGTGAGTGCCGAGATCGTCACGGCACTGCAGACCATTGTGTCCCGTTCGGTGGATCTCGGTGCGGCGCCGGCCGTGGTCACCGTGGGCGCCATACATGGTGGGTTGCGGGAGAATATCATTCCCGACTCCGTCTGGATGATTGGCACCATCCGGACGTTCGACCCGGCCGCGCGGACACTCATTGGTCAGCGCATGAAGACGCTGGCCACCAATATTGCCGCGGCGCACAATGCGACCGCCGAGGTCACGGTCGATCTTGGCTACGGCAGCACCATCAATCATGCCGCGATGGTGAGCCGTTTCTCTCCCACGCTCAAGCGTGTGGCGGGAACGGCCGGTGCTCAGGAATCCAAAACGGCGTCGATGGCCGGTGAAGACTTTTCGCGCTTTGCGGAGCTGGCCCCGGGATTCTTCTTCAATCTCGCCGTGTCGCCAGTGGGGACGGACCTGAAAACGGTCGCCAGCAACCACTCGCCGCTTTTTCAGGGCGATGACAAAGCGCTGCCCGTGGGCGTGCGCGCCATGAGCACGCTCGCCCTTGAGTTTCTCACGTCCGGAGGAATTCCGCGCGTGCCGTAAGGCACGCGCGGCCGTTCAGGCAGCGCGTCGCTCGACGAGCGCGAGCTCTTCGAGAAAGGCGAACGCCTGCGCCCCACTCATCTCCAGCGGCTCAAAATCGGCGCGTCCCGAGTGCCGTAGCACGAGGGCGCGCCGATTGGCCGTTGGTTGGTCATCCAGTCCCACCAGCTTCATGCTCCACTCGTTGAAGCTTCGCGAGACGATACGACCGTACCGAAGAATGGTGCATTGTGAGTGACGCGGATCGGGGATGATCCGATTGTACAGGCGATTCACCACGTCGCGGTCGCCCTCCAGTGCCTGGAGAAAGGCACCGTTACCGACACAGAGAATGCCGGTAATGCCCTGCGCTGCATTGTGTTCGCCGGCGGTGCGGAGGATGCTCGTCAACTCCGCATAGTCCATCCCCGTCCGTGCAACACTCGCGTAGATGAGTCGGGTGAGGTTCATACCATTAGGTGTCGTCCGGTCTGTCACCGACTTGAGTGTTCGGAAACTTGCTGTGGCATTTGCATACCCGTATGCGCTTTGTATTCGCATGACAATGCGGGAGATGAATAGGACTTTAGGTCTAGTCCGGCGTTCAAGTTCTGTGATTCCGACGCCGAGAATGGAATACACGCCTGCGAAGCCGCCGGTAGTAGGCCCACACGCCAGATGGCACGCGTGAGGCACAGATGGACGACCTGCTTCGGGATTTCCTCACCGAAAGCTCAGAAAATCTCGCGAAGCTCGACAACGATCTCGTATCGCTCGAGCAGCACCCGGAAGAGACCTCGCTGCTCAACAGCATCTTCCGGACGATTCACACCATAAAAGGAACTTGCGGTTTCATCGGACTGTGCCGCCTCGAAGGGGTGGCGCATGCAGCCGAAAATGTACTGGACGCGTTGCGTTCCGGACGCCTCGTGGTGCAATCCGCCGTGATTGGTGATGTGCTGGCCGCGATCGATTGCATCAAGGAGATCCTGGAGCATCTCGAGAAGACGGAGGCGGAGCCTGAAGGCGACGACACCGCGCTCATTGCACAGCTTGAGCAGTGGCTCGAAAGCGATGCGGCACATCACACACCGACCTCGGCAACCGAGATGGGCACCAGCGCGCCGTCGGCAGACCTCATGCACGCCGAGCACGCGGAAGCGCCTGTGGCGGCCGTGGTGCCAGCGACTCCCACTGCACCGTCTCCGCCCGCGACACCAGCCGCGAAGGAAAGGAGACCGTGGGACGGTGTGGAACGGCGCAAGAGGCCCGACGATGACGCGGTCAGCGAAAGCACGCTCCGCGTTGGCGTGCAGGTGCTCGACCAGCTCATGAACCTGGTGGGCGAACTGGCCCTCAGCCGCAATCAGCTGCTGCAGCTGATGGGCGCGCATGAGGACACCGAGTTCTCCAAGCCAGTACAGCAACTGAATCGCGTCACGACCGACTTGCTCGAAGCCGTCATGAAGACGCGGATGCAGCCCATTGCCAATGTCTGGACAAAGTTGCCGCGCATCATTCGGGATCTGTCGCAATCCAGTGGCAAGCAGATCTCGCTGGAATGCTATGGGGCGGAAACGGAACTGGACCGCCAGATCCTCCAGGCAATACAGGATCCCCTCACCCATATGGTCCGCAACTCTGCCGACCATGGTATTGAGCGGCCGGCCGATCGCAGCGCCGCCGGGAAGTCCGAGGGTGGCACGATCAAGCTGTCCGCGCGCCACGAAGGCGGGCATGTCGTGATCGAGCTCGCGGATGATGGGGCCGGCATTGATCCACAGCGTATCAAGCGCAAGGCCATCGAACGCGGGTTGGTACGCGCAGATCTGGCCGAGCAGATGTCTGATACGCAGGTGCTTCGGTTCATCTTTGAACCTGGCTTCTCCACCGCCGAACAGATCACCAACATCTCCGGTCGCGGTGTGGGCATGGATGTGGTGCGCAGCAACATCGAAGCCATCGGTGGTACGGTGGACCTCACATCGGCGATCGGCAGGGGTACCACCATTCGGGTCAAGATTCCCCTGACGCTGGCCATCATTCAGGCCCTGCTGGTGGGGACGGCCGGTGAGACCTTCGCGGTGCCGCAGATTGGCGTCGTGGAACTGGTACGCATCACCGAAGAGCAGGCGCACCTGGTGGAGATGGTGCATGGCGCCGAGTTCTACCGCCTGCGGGAATCCCTGTTGCCGCTGGTGCGACTCGATGAACAGCTCAAGCTGCGTCACGAGCGGACCGCCTGCGACTGCAACATTGTCGTCTGTCAGGTGGGAGAGAGTCGCTTCGGCCTGGTGGTGGACGAAGTCTTCGATACGCAGGAAATCGTCGTGAAGCCCGTCGGTCGCCTGGTAAAGCACCTTACCGCGTACGCGGGGTGCACCATCACCGGCGACGGCCGCGTCATCATGATCCTGGATACCACCGGCGTCGGCACGTTGGCCAACATTGCCAATCGAGTGGAAGAGGCCAAGGCTGCCGGCAACGCCACGCAGAAGCTCACTGTGGTCGATGAGAATCCAACGGAGAGTGTCCTGCTCTTCAATGCTGGCTATCCGGCGCTGCAGGCAGTCCCGCTGTCCCGCGTGGCCCGCCTCGAGGAATTCCCGCGCAACACACTGGAGCAGGCGGACGGCCGGGTACTGGTGCAATACCGCGGCGCGCTCATGCCCATCCTGCCGTCGAATCCCGCGATGGACATCATGGCCATGGACCCGCGCCCGGTCATCGTCTTCTCCAACGGCGAGCAGTCACTGGGCATCGCCGTGGACGAGATCCGGGACATCGTGGAAGACCACATCACGTTGCAGCGCGTGGCGACTCGCGCCGGCGTACTTGGAGTGACCGTCATTGCCGAGCGGGCCACTGAGGTGGTCGATCTGGACTGGTACTTCCGCGAGGCGTTGGGCACCAAACGGTCGCCATCCCTTACTCCCGTCATGGGTACCGCGAGGATTGCCGCATGAGCGCCAGCGTAACCGGCAGCATTGCCCCAACCGAGTTTGTCACCTTCCGGCTGGCGCACCAGTGGATTGGCATTCCTGTCCTCATCGTGCAGGAGGTGCTCATGACGCATCGCATTGCGCACGTACCGCTGGCACAGGAAGCCATTCCGGGCCTGCTCAACCTGCGCGGCCAGATTGTGACCGCCGTGGATCTCCGCAGTACGCTCCGCCTGCCACCACGACAGGCGGATGCCGACTACATGAACGTCGTGGTGCGCTACGAGGGTGAACTCTTTGCCTTCATGGTGGATGATGTGGGGGATGTCGTGTCGGTGGATGCCGACGCCATTGAACCAGCACCATCAACGCTGGACGAACGGTGGCGTACGGCCACCTCCGGCATCATCCGCCGGGACCGTGATCTGCTCGTGGTGATGAATGTCCCCGAGCTGTTGAAGCTTGAGCTCATAGCGATCTGACCGCCGCTGGTCACCCCTCCGTTCTGCAACGCGACTTCCCCAGGATTCCATCAATGTCAAGCAACCGTACCACCACCACCACCGCCGCCGCCCGCAACACCAAGAAGAACGCCGCCACCAAGCGTTCCGGCGGACGCGCCACCGCGACCCCCGCGCCCCGTCCACGCGGCGCCACCGTTGCCGTAGCGGCCGCGGAAGCCGCTGCCGCCGCGGCCGCGAGCGAAATTGAAACGTTCCGTACCCTGTTCTCAGAGTACGAAGCGCAGATCAATGCGATCAACACGTCGATGGCCGTGATCGAATTCGATCTCGACGGAACAGTCCTGACGGCCAACGACAACTTTCTGAACACGCTCGGCTACACGTTGGCCGAGGTGCAGGGCAAGCATCATAGCCTGTTCGTTGACGACAGCTACAAGGCCAGTGACGCCTATCGCGCCTTCTGGACGAAGCTGCGCCGTGGCGAGTTTGATAGTGGCGAATACAAGCGCATTGGCAAGGGTGGCCGCGAGGTCTGGATTCAGGCCTCGTACAACCCTGTGCGCGACGGAGAGGGCAGGCTCACCAAGGTAGTGAAGTACGCGCAGGACATTACCGAGCGCAGCAAGCAGATGGCCGACTTCGCGGGGCAGGTTACGGCGATCGGTCGGTCGAACGCGGTGATCGAGTTTGATCTGGATGGCAATATTCTGCAGGCCAACGACAACTTCCTGGCGGCGGTCGGCTACACGCTCGGCGATATCGTGGGCAAGCACCACAGCCTGTTCGTGGACGAATCCTACAAGAACAGCGCGGAGTATCGGGAGTTCTGGGCCAAGCTGCGCCGTGGCGAGTTCCATTCCGGGGAGTACAAGCGCCTTGCCCGTGGCGGCAAGGAGATCTACATCAGCGCGTCGTACAACCCGATTCGCGACCGGGATGGCAAGGTGTTCAAGGTCGTGAAGTACGCGACGGACGCGACGGAAGCGGTGCGCATGCGGGAGGAAATGGCGCTCTTCAAGCCGATGGTGGAGAATGCCAAGGTCAACCTCATGCTCTGTGACCTCGACTATACCATCAAGTACATCAATCCGGCGTCGGTGGCGACACTGCGACGGATCGAGCAGCACTTGCCGGTAAAGGCCGACCAGATTGTAGGCCAGAAGATTGACATCTTCCACAAGGACCCGGCACATCAGCGAGCCATGCTGGCCACCGACAAGCACCTGCCGCACAACGCGAAGATTCGAGTCGGCCCCGAGCACCTCGACCTGAATGCCGTGGCGATTTACGACAAGAACGGCAAGTACGTGGGACCGATGGTCAACTGGTCGATCATTACTGGTCAGGTGAAGATGGCCGACGACTTCGAGAACACCGTCGCCACCATTGCCAGTGTCGTGAGCTCCTCGTCTACCGAGCTCGAAGCCAGCGCGCAGGGCATGGCGGCGTCGTCGGAGGAGACGTCACGTCAGGCGCAGGCGGTGGCCGCCGCATCCGAGCAAGCCACGCGCAACGTGCAGACCGTCGCCAGTTCGGCGGAGGAACTCACGGCCAGCATTCGTGAGATTGCCAGCCGAGTACAGGAAGCGTCGCAGATCTCGCAGGTGGCCGTAAAGAAGGCCGGCGACACCACGGATACCATGGCGCGTCTGGGCAACTCGAGCCAGGAGATTGGCCAGGTGGTGAAGGTGATCACCTCCATTGCACAGCAGACCAACCTGCTGGCACTGAACGCCACCATTGAAGCAGCGCGGGCAGGGGAGGCGGGCAAGGGCTTTGCAGTCGTCGCGAACGAGGTGAAGGAACTGGCGCGGCAGACGGCCAAGGCCACGGAGGAAATTGGCAGCAAGATTGCCGGGGTTCAGTCAGAGACGAACAGCGCGATCGGTGCCATCCGGGAAATCACCGAGGTCATCTCGAAGATCAACGAGATCTCCACCACGATTGCCGGCGCGGTTGAAGAGCAGAACGCGGCCACCAGCGAGATCTCCCGCAATGTGGGCGAGGCCGCTCGCGGCACAGCGGAGGTCAGCTCGAGTATCTCCATGGTCACGCAGGTGGCTGCGGAAGGCGGGCGGACGGCAGAGAACATCAAGGGGGCAGCGTCGCAGCTGTCGCATGAGTCGGAGCGGCTGAACTCGGCTGTCACCGATTTCCTGACAAAGATGCGCGCGCTCTGAGCCGATACCCCAGGGCAGGCGGGCGTGCCGCACGCCGCCTGCCCTGATTTCCGATCTGAGGATCCGATGAAGCATATTCTCGTCGTTGACGACTCGCCTACGATCCGCAAGGCGATCCGCCGCATTCTGGAGCAGCTGGGCCATGTCGTGGAAGAGGTGGGAGATGGCCAGGAGGCCATCACGCGCCTGGAAGGGGGCGGACGCTTCGACGCCATTCTCTGCGACATTGACATGCCGGTCATGGACGGTCTCGCCTTTCTTGGTGAGCTGCCCAAGCACCCGCGCATTTCGGCACCCCCTATCATCATGTGCACAACGCACACCAGCTTCGACAAGATTTCGCTGGCGCTGACGCTGGGGGCGTCGGAATACATCATGAAGCCGTTTGACGCCGACATCATTGGCTCAAAGCTCGACGCCTGCGGGGTCTCGTGACCTCTTCCACTGCGCCGATCCGCGTACTCATCGTGGACGACAGCGCCGTGATCCGCGGGGCCCTTGGTCGCATTATCGATGCCGAGCGAGACATGACGGTGGCGACCACCGCGCCCAATGGGCGGCTGGCGCTTGATGCACTCAAGCACACCAAGGTGGATGTGGTGCTGCTGGATGTCGAAATGCCGGAGATGGACGGGATTACCGCCCTGCCGCGCATCCTGTCAGGGTATCCGGACACACGCGTAATCATGGCCAGCAGCATCACGCAGAGTGGTGCCGAGGTCACACTGCAAGCGCTGGCGTTGGGAGCAGCCGACTATATCACGAAACCGGCTGCACGTTCCGGGTCCAGTACCCTGGCAGCCATGCAGGCGGAAATCGTGGCCAAAGTACGGGCCATTGGACGGGCCGCCCATGGACGGAGTGCCAGGTTGGGAACGGGGGCGGCATCCAAAAACACCGCGGGAACGGCAGGTGGAACCGCGTACACGCCGCCGTCCGCGCTGCTGGCGTCAAAGCATGGCAACGCCGCCCCACGGGTACTGACCATTGCCTCCAGCACCGGCGGGCCCAACGCGCTGGCGGAGGTGCTGAGTGGACTGCCAAGCGATTTCCCGTTGCCAGTACTCATTACGCAGCACATGCCGGCGGTCTTCACGGGCCTTCTGGCACAACGGTTGGAGCGGGACTGCGGTCGGCCCTGCACCGAAGCGGTGGATGGTGAACCCATCCTGGCCAATCACACCTACGTTGCTCCAGGTGGCTTCCACATGATTGTGCGAACCGAGGAAGCAAAGCCGTACATTCAGCTGACGGTCACGGAGCCGGAAAACTACTGTCGTCCCTCGGCTGATCCGATGTTCCGGTCGGTGTCGTCGATCTACGGGGCGAGCACGCTCGCGGTCGTACTGACCGGCATGGGCGACGACGGCATGCGAGGCGCACGAGCGATCCATGAGCGCGGCGGGCGTGTGCTGGTCCAGGATGAAGCAACCAGTGTGGTGTGGGGGATGCCGGGCGCGGTGGCCAATGCGGGCCTGGCGTCGGCGATCCTGCCCCTTTCAGCAATTGCCGAGGCGATTCAGGCCTCCTGCGGAGTACCAGTATGATAGCGGCCGAGGACTATGGATTTCTGAGTGACCTGCTGAAGAAACACAGCGGGCTCGCCCTGGGACCTGGTAAGGAATATCTGCTCGAGAGTCGCCTGCCTTCGGTGGCGGTGACATACGGACACGCGGATGTTCCGCAACTGGTCAAGGCATTGCGCTCAATGCCGTCGAAGCAAATGGTGAAGCATGTCTGCGATGCCATGACGACGAACGAAACGATGTTCTTCCGCGATGGGAAGCCGTTCGTCACGCTGGAGAAGGAGTTGCTGCCAGCGGCCGCTAAACGCGCCAAGGCACAGGGGCGGAGTGTTCGCTTGTGGTGTGCTGCCAGCTCCACCGGTCAGGAGCCGTATACGATTGCCATGATCGTGGCCCAGATGGAGGCACAGCTGGAAGGGGTCCGCGTGGAGATCACGGCGACCGACTTCTCCAGTGCCGCCCTGGCCCGCGCCAAGGCGGGGATCTACAACCAGTTTGAAGTGCAGCGTGGACTGCCGGTCCAATTGCTGGTGAAGTACTTCAAGCCGCATCCGGAAGGATTCGAGCTGGTGCCGGATATCCGCAACCGGGTGACCTATCAGGAAATCAACCTGCTCGATCCGTTTCCATCCTTCTGGCAGTTCGACATCATCTTCTGCCGGAACGTTCTGATCTATTTTGATGTCCCGACCAAGAAGGACGTCATTGACCGCATGGCGAAGATGTTGATGCCTGGCGGAGGGCTGTTTCTCGGAGGAACGGAGAGCACCTTGGGAATCACCGAATCGGTGGTGCGGGTGCCGGGCAATGCCGGCGGGCTGTTCTGCCGCCCGCACGATGTGGAGCATCACGCGCCCAAGGCCGCGTGACGCAACACCACCGCCAAACGCGACGGGCCCCGGAGAGTTATCCGGGGCCCGTTGCGTGTTGGTGCGTGGTGACGCGAAAACGACCGTGCCGTGTCGCGCCTACTCCAGCCACACGTCAATCTGCCGGTGCGACTCGCTGAGTGTGAAGATCTGCCGGGGATAATGCACCGTCTGGCTGTGCAGATCGGCCATCATCTCGTCGAGCGGAATCTCTTCCGCCCGAATTTTGTTCTGCACGTCTTCCGGAATGACTTCCATGAGCCAGCGTGCGCTTTTCGCCGGCAGGGTCACCAGCACGCGCTGTTCGCCGTCGCGCACGACGCGGACGCGCAGATGCTGGGCAGGTTCACCGGGGTTGGCAGCCGGAGCGGTGCCGAAGAAGCTGCGGACCCAGGTATATGGGCAGCGGGCCATGAGCGGTGGGGTAGGAGAACACACACTGTGGCCGCGGCGGCGCGGTTACCCCAGAGTATCGGCTACACGCAGACAGAACTGCAGGTAACGGCGTTATGATAAAAGCGTTATGGGTTACCGGGTTACCGCGTTACGGCGGGAACTGCACTGGAGGTGCCGCGATTCCGCGGTTCCGCAGTTACTCGGTAACCCGATAACCCATAACCCATAACGCTGTTACCGATGTCGCTGACTGGCGATTTGTCTCCTGATGAATTTCGCGCCGCTGCTCATTCTGCAGTCGACTGGATTGCCGATTATCTCGAGCACAGCGAACGCTATCCCGTTCGCAGTGCCGTGGCACCAGGCGCCATCCGGGCACAGCTCCCCGCGTCGCCGCCACAACAAGGGGAACCGCTGGCGGCCATGCTGCATGATGTGGAGCACACGCTGCTGCCCGGGATCACGCACTGGAATCATCCGGCGTTTTTTGCCTATTTCGCCAATTCCGCGTCGTACCCCGGCATTCTCGGGGAGCTGCTGACCGCCGGATTGAACGCGAACGGCATGCTGTGGATTACGAGTCCGGCGGTCACGGAGCTTGAGGCGGTCACGCTCGATTGGTTACGGCAGCTCATGGCCTTGGGCGACGGCTGGTTTGGGCAGATCACCGATACCGCCAGTATGAGCACGTTCTACGCGCTGGCAGCAGCGCGTGAACGGGCCGGCTTTGATGTGCGCACCAAGGGGATGGCGGCACGTCCGGAGCTGCCGCGTCTGCGGGTCTATTGCAGCGAACACGCCCATTCGTCGATCGACAAGGCGGTCATTGCGCTGGGACTGGGTCTCGAGAATCTGGTGAAGATTCCGGCCGATGATCAGTTCCGGATGCGGGCCGCGTTGCTGGAGGACGCCATCGCGGCAGATGTGGCCGCTGGATATCATCCGCTCGCCGTGGTCCCGTGCGTAGGCACGACCAGTACCACGAGTATTGATCCCGTCACCGTCGTGGTGCGCATTGCGCGTCGCTACGGGTGCTGGGTGCACGTCGATGCGGCGTACGGCGGCGTGGCGGCCATTGTGCCGGAACTGCAATACATCCTGGACGGCGTGGACGCCGCGGATTCCTTCGTGGTGAATCCGCACAAGTGGCTCTTCACCCCCATGGATTGCTCCGTGCTGTACACCCGCGATGCGGCCGCGCTCAAGCGGGCGTTTGCCTTGCTCCCCGAATACCTGGTGACGCAGACGCAAGGTGATGCCGTCAACCTCATGGACTATGGCATCCAGTTGGGGCGGCGTTTCCGTGCGCTCAAACTCTGGATGGTATTGCGTGCCTTCGGGCAGGACGGACTAGCCGAACGCATCCGGTTTCACTGCGAACTGGCGCGTGAGTTTGCCGGGATGGTGCACTTCGAGGGCGGCTGGGAATTGACGGCCCCGGTCACGCTGTCGTTGGTCTGTTTCCGACTGGCCCCTTCAGGAGCAACCGAGCAACAGCTGGCCACGCTCAATGCCGCCATCATGGAGCGGGTAAATGCCCGCGGCCATGTCTACCTGTCGCACACCAAACTCGGGGACCGGTACACGCTGCGCCTGGCGATTGGCAACATCCGAACGGATCGCCAGCATGTGGAGCTGGCGTGGCGTGAGCTTCGCGAGGCGGCGGCCGCGATAACCCAGGGCGAGTAAGCGGATGTGATTACGAAGGGGTCGCGTCGGTGGGCTTGGAGCGTTTCGCCAGCGCACGACGCTCGGCCTTTCGCTCTCGGCGACGACGCTGCCAGCGCAGAAAGGCGAAGACCGCCACCGTAACCACGAGGGCGCCCACAAGTTCGCCCACCTTGTCGAGGTGACCGATTGCCTGCACCGCGGCCTCGCCGGCCACGTACCCCACGCCGGTAAAGACCGCCGTCCACGCGAGCGACCCCACCAACGACACCGGCAGGAACACCAGCAAAGGGACCTGCGCCGCGCCACACGCCATGGGCAGCACAATACGCAGGCCGAACGCGAATCGCACGAGGAACGAGGCGGTCAGCGGATTGCGTCGCACGACACGCAGGGCCACGGTGCCGGTGGCCCTTGTTCGTGGAAAGCGACGGCGAATGGCTTCCCATTTGAGACGCCCGAGGGCGTACAGCAGCGCCGTGGCAATCCAGCCCCCCAGGGTAATGCCCATGATGAGTGGCGACAGGCGCAGTTCGCCCTCGTGCACGGCAATACCGCCGAAGATGGGGGCCAGCTCTTCGGTGATGATAGCGGACGCGCCGAGGACGATGTACGTCCACGGCGCGTCGGTCAGCACGGCAAGCCACGAGGCTTCGGCAACAAGGAGGGGGACCGGCAGGCGCATACCTCGGTAATGTAATGCGAGGGTGATGCGCGTTGCCGGAACCTCCGTAACAGGTCAGTCGCCAGCGTCGGGAACGGGCATTTCAAACGTCCGGAACTCCCCGGTACGCGGTGGGGTGAGCCCCACGCGACGCGCCAGGCTGGTACGCATCTTGTCAAAAATTTCGTAGAACGTGGGAATCACGAGCAGCGTGAGCACGGTGCTGGTGATGACGCCGCCAATGACGGCGACCCCCAGTGGGGCGCGGAATTGCGCGCCTTCGCCCCGGCCCAGTGCCACCGGCACCATGCCGGCAATCAGGGCAAAGGTGGTCATGAGAATGGGACGCAACCGGATCGCCCCCGCCTCAATCAGCGCCTCGCGGAGGGGCATCCCGTTCTTTTCGCGTGCCCACTTGGCGAAGTCGATCAGCAGAATGGCGTTCTTGGCCACGATGCCGCAGAGCAGAATCACCCCAATGAGACTCATGAGGTTGATGGTGTTGCCCGTAATGGCCAGTGCTCCCATGACACCAATCAGCGACAGCGGCAGAGAGATGAGGATGGAGATCGGATCCAGGAACGATCCGAACTGCACCACCAGAATGAGATACATCAGCGCCACCGCCACGCCGAGCGCGATGAAGATGCTGCTGAAGACTTCATTCTGCTGTTCCACCTGTCCACCACTGCTGAGCGACACGCCCGGAGGGAGCTGAATGGAGGCGGTCTTCTTCTCGAGGTCGGCCTGCACCTCCGACAAGGACCGACCCGCCACGTTGGCCTGCACCTTGATCACGTTTTCGCGATCCAGGTGATTGACCACGGCAGGGCCCAGCTCACTCTTGATGGTGGCCACCTGCGCAAGCGGAATAAGCGTCGTGCTGTTCCCCTGCCCCACGGCGATGGGCAGCTGAGCCAGATCGTCACCACGCGCCCGCGCTTCGGGAGCCAGTCGCACCATGACCTTACGGGTCTCGTTGCTCGGGTCCACCCAGTCGCCGGCATCAAGTCCGGCGAAAGCCGGGCGGATGGCCTGTGCGACCTGCCCGACGCTCAGCCCCAACGACCCGGCCAGACCGCGATCGATTTGCACGGTCAGCTCAGGCTTCTGCCCCTTCGTGCTGAGTCCCACGTCCACCGCCCCCGGCGTGGACTTGAGCGCGGCCAGATACTGATCGGCCACCGACTGCAGGGCGGCCTTGTTCTGCCCACGCAGTTCGAGGGAGAACTGCTTTTCCTGTCCGGCAAAGTCGTTGGTGAAGACGGAGACCGTGGCCCCACCAATGCGCTTCACATCTTCGCGGACTTTGGCGGCCAGCTCCTCGGCGCCCAGCAATCCTGCGGATAGCCGATCGCCCTTGGGCTTGAGCTTGAGATACACACTGGCCACATCGACCGCGCCACTCACGCCACCGGCGGTAACGAAGGTGTACAACACTTCCTTGTTCTGCAGGGAGTCCGTAGCCGCCAGCGTTTCGTTGACCTTCTGACGCAGATAGTCCACGTTGGCGCCTGGCGGTGTTTCCACCGTCATCATGAGTTCGGCGTTGTCTTCCAGCGGGAAAAAGCTGCCCCCGACCCATCCCATGGCCGGCATGGCCAACGCGAACACGAACGTGCTGACGGCCAGCAGCACCATGCTCTTGGGGTGATCGAGCGCCCAGCCAATGAGCCCGCGATAACCGTTGGCCAAGCCGTTGAACCAGTTGTTGAACCGGTCGAGCAGCTTGGTGAGCCATCCCTTCTGGTGCTCCTCGAGATGCGGATCGGGCCAATAGGCCGACAACATCGGATCGAGCGAGAAGGAGACGAACAGCGACACCAGCACCGAGCAGGCAATGGTGAGCGCGAACGGCTTGAACCATTGTCCGGATTCACCCTGCAGGAACGCAATGGGCACGAACACCGCAATAATGGAGAACGTCGTGGCGGCTACGGCCAGACCAATTTCATCGGTGCCTTCGCGTGCCGCCGTGTAGTGGTCTTTCCCCATCTCCACGTGTCGCACGATGTTTTCGCGCACCACGATGGCGTCGTCAATGAGAATGCCGATGGCGAGTGACAACCCCAGCAGCGACATCGTGTTGAGGGTGAACCCGAACGCGTACACCGCCACAAAACTGGCCAGCACCGACACCGGCAGCGCCAGGCCGGTGATGACCGTGGAGCGCCACGAGTTGAGGAAGACGAACACCACCAGCACGGTGAGCGCGGCCCCTTCAATGAGCGCACTCTGCACGTTGTTCACCGAGTTGGTGACGCGCGTCCCCTTGTTCTTCACCACGTCCAGCTTGGCCCCCTGCGGGGTGAGCACCTTGTCCAGCTCATCCACCTTCTTGATGACCGCTTCGGCCACGGCCGTCGTGCTGTAGCCCTTGGTCTTCTTGATCTCAATGCCCACGGCATCGCGGCCATTGAAGAGCGCCAGGGTGCGCTGCTCTTCGATGCCGTCTTCCGCGGTGGCTACGTCGCCGAGGCGTACCACTCGGCCACCCTTTTCGGCCACCACCAGATTCATGAAGTCCTGCGGGCCATCAAGACGACCGCGCAAGCGAATGGTGCGCTCGTCGAGCGCCCCGTTCACGCGACCGACCGGCACGGCGAGATTGCCTTGCTGCAGCGCGCCCACCACCTGCGGAACACTCACGCCGGCGGCAATGAGCCGCTGCGGATCGAGGTTCACCGTGAGCTCGCGCTTTACGGCTCCGGTGACCGACACGTCGGCCACTCCGGGAATGGCGCGGATTTCCCGGGTGACCCCGGGGTCGGCGAGCAACGTGAGCTGCGCCGGTGTCAGCGTATTGGACGACAAGCCCAGCGTGACAATGGGCGCATCGGTCGGATTGAACTTGCGCAGAATGGGTTCTTCAATTTCCTGCGGCAGATCCTGACGCTTGGTGCTGATGGCGTCGCGGATATCCTGCGTGGCTTCCTGCAGGTCTTTGGAGTAGACGAACTGGGTGACGATCTGCGCGAAGCCGTCGCGGGCTTCTCCGTTGATCGACTTCACCCCGGAGATGGCCTGAATGGCCTCTTCGATGGGCTCAAGGACTTCGCGTTCCACCTGCTCCGGCGATGCGCCAGGGTAGATGACCGTGGTGAGCACCACTGGCGGCTGCACCTCGGGGAATTCGTCGGTTTGCAACTGCAGCAGCGCCACCAGTCCGAAGCCCACCAGCGCCAGCATGGCGACGACGGTGATGAGCGGACGCTTGATGGCAAAATCGGAAATGAACATGATCAGCTCAGTTCTTTGAGGGCTTCGCCGAATCCGGCGTCACAGCCGTTGACTTGGCAGACGTGCTCTTGGCTGCGGCATCAGTTGGCGCCGACACCGTTACGACCACACCCACCGAGATTCCGCGGGCAGCGCCCAGCAGCACGGTGTCCCCACCAGCCAGCCCCGACGTGACTTCCACCCGTTCGGCGGCATCGTCGCGCAGTCCCAGCTGTACTTCCACCTTCTCCACCTTGCCGTTCTTGAGACGCATGACGTTGGACACGATCCCTGTCTGGTCCACGGCCTGTTCGGGAACGAGCACGCCGACGCGCTTCTGCGCGGACACCCGCCCCTCCACAAACAACCCGGCCACCAGCACGCCGGCACTATTGGGGATGGAGGCCTGAATGGCGACCTGCTTCGTCTGCGCGTTTACCATGGGCGCAACACGCGTGATCCGTCCTTCCAGCTCGCGGTCGGCGCCGTTCACGGTGAAGCGCACCGGCGCCCCCACCTTCACGTCGCGCAGGGCGCCAGCCGGCACGGAGGCCTCCACCCGCAAACTGCGCGGATCAATCACGGTGAACATGGCGCTGCCGGGAGCCACGATGTCACCCGGGCTCACCGACCTTTCTGCCACAATGCCGCTGAACGGGGCACGGACCTGCGTGTTGCGCAGGTTCTTTTCGGCCGACGACAGCCGCGCATTGGCATCCGCCAACGCCGCCTGGGCGGACAGATTCCCCCGTTCCGCGCTCTCGACATCGCGCTCGGCAATGGCCCCTGCGGCCACGAGCGCCCGTGCCCGCTGCAGTTCCTTCTCCGCCTGCTGCGCGGCGACCGTGGCCTGTGTGACACCGGAGCGGGCCGAAATGGCGGCGTCGCGCACGGCGGCATCATCGATGCGAGCCAGCACCGTGCCCTGACTGACCGGCTGCCCCGCATCCACCATCACTTGCAGGACCGCGCCGCCCACTTCCGCGCGAATGCGGGCGTCACGATCGGCGGCCAACGTGCCGGAGATGGCCGGGCCGCTCGACAACGTGTCCACCGTCGCCACCGAAATGTTGTCCGGCCCGATGATCTGCGCGGCATTGGCCGCTTCGGGGGCGGCATTGTCGGCCGATTTGCCACACGCAGCAGCCGTGAGCGCCAGCAAGGCGAGCGGCGCCGTTCTACGCACCATATTGATCATCGCGAGATTCCAGAGTTCGTGGAGGCCGACGGCGCGGCGGACGCGCTGCCGGCCTGCGACAGCGGAAGGTAGGGAAGCAGTTCGAGACGCTTGCGCGCCACTTGCAGGTCACGTGCGGCGCGCGCCCGATTGGCGAGGGCTTGCTGCAACTGCACGCGTGTTTCGGACAATTCGAGCTGGGTGGAGATCCCTTCGCGGAAACGCACTTCGGCAATCTCGTACGCGCGCTGGGCCTGTTCCGCCGTGCCGATACTGGCTTGCCAGTTCGTTTCCGCTTCGGTGAGCTGCAATGCTCCCAGGCGGGCGTCGAGCGTGGCGCCTTCTTCGGCCAGCTTGAGTCGTTGACGGGCTTCGATCACGCCAGCTTCCGCGGCCACGATTTCGCTGCGGATCCGCCCGCCGGTAAAGAGCGGATACGACAACCCGATCCCAACCGTCCAGTTGGGGAAGAAGTCGCCCAGACTCCTGGGGAGCGCATTGACGGGATACGCCAGCCGCTGATAGTTCGTCGAGACAGACAGTTGGGGAAGTCGCTGCGACTTGGTGGACTTGAGCTGCAGCTGCGCCACTTCCACACTCTTGAGCGCCTGCCGCACCGCCGCTCGCGCCCGCGCCGTGGTATCAGTTGCGGCCACCACACTGGCCACATTGCTCTGCACGCGCGGATCAAGCGCCAGGACTTGCGCGACATCCACAGTCACCGATGTGATCGGCGCGGAGGGCAGTGCGGCAGGCGCCGGCGTTTCCGCGATGCTGTCGGTAAGCATGAGCAGTTGCGTGGCCGGCAAGTCGAGCAACTGCCGTAAGCGCAGCAGGGCGGTTTCCCGATTGGTCCGAGCCTGCAACAGCTGCGGGCGCTGGTTGTCGCGCGTCACCCGCGCGCGAATCAGCTCGAATTCACTCGTGGAACCCACGTTGCGCGTGAGTTGCACCTGCCGCAGCGTGCGCTCGGCCTGCACAAAGGCACTGTCAGCAATGGTGGAGAGCCGCTCGGTCAGTAACGCATCATAGTACGCCTGCGTGACATCGAGCTGCACCTGCGCTTCGGCGCTCGTGATTCCGATTTCGGCCGACTCACGTGCCGTCTTGGCGGCGCGCAGATCGGACATTATACGGCCGCCCGTGTACAACGGCTGACTGGCCGTGAGTCCGAAATTCAGGTTGTACTGCGAGGCAAAGATGCGGGTGATGGGATTGTCAGCAAGCGACGTGGTGTCGCTGCCTCCACCGGTGTTGGCGCCGCTGTTGCCGGACCCACTACGCTCGCTAATGGCGGCAAACTGGTTCTGCAGCTGCTTCTGCCAATTGAGCGACGTGCTGACCTGCGGCAACAGCGCGGAACGGCGTTGCCCCACTTGCCCACGGGCCCGCTGTTCGCCGGCGCGTGCGAGGGCCACGTTTTCGCTGGTCCCCTTGGCCAACGCCAGCGCGTCACTCAACGAGAGCGCCCGCGGCGCCGCTGAAGGCGCCGACTGCGCGGACAACGCGGCGGGCAGGGCCAGCCAAAGCGTGCACGCGGCGGGCAGTGCCGCCGCGCGTATCAGAGATGAGAGTGCCGAGCGCGGTGTGCGGGCACGGGAAGAAGCGATCATGCGGATGGTATGGGCTGAGGCAACGCGGAAGACGGTGCGTGTGCCGAAAGCGTCGCGGGTTCGTGCAGCGCGCCGAGGCCGCGCAGAAAGAGCCGGACGTAGGACCGCAGGCTGCCTTCTGCGGGTTGGGTGAACATGAAGGGCATGACATCGCGGTTCATGCCATCGGCAAAGACCGCGCCCATCAACATCGTGACGGCCGCTTCCATGTCGGCCGCCGATACCGCCTCGTGGTCGCCAATGAATCCCTGCGCGCGCAGCTGCAGGACATAGGCGCGCAACTGTGCCATGGCCCCGTTGGGACTTTCCGTGGCACAGGTCACGAGGTGTGGATGCTCCTGAACGTCAGACATCATCTGGCGGATGAGCGGACGCTTGCTGCACGTCTCCTGGTGGTGAGCCTGTGCCCACACCACGAGCTCCTGCTCGGGATGCTGAGGCACTTCCGGAAGCGTCATGCCTTCCTTGGGCGCCGCGAGATCGCGCATCATCTGTTCGAGCAGCGCGTCCTTGGCCCCGAACTGACGGAAGAGCGTGACTTCATTGACGCCGGCTTCCTCGGCGATGCGCTTGGTGGTCGCCCCGCGCCACCCGTGCTGGGTGTAGATGCGGGCCGCCGCCTGGAGTATTCGGTTTCGATGATCGTCAATCATGAGCGAATTGATAAGCAAGCACCTGCTTGCACGCAAGTAGGTACTTGCTTTATTGGATTTGGAACGTCGTTAGGTGAGAACAACGGGCACACGACGGTGTGGGTTTCATGTCGGACCGGTCCGGTCGGCGGCCGTACCCTTTGTTAGGCGGCGGTGTCAACAGCGCGTGTTGGGCTCAGACTGCCGGAGCGCCGGGAGATCATCGGTACGGCTGCGTTGGCGTGCGGCGCCGGTGCGCTCTATTGTTCGCTGATACGCCTCCACGTAACCGCTGAAGTGCAGGCCCCCGTGGGTTGGCGATGGATTTCTCTCTCCGTGTGACACTGGAGCGTCTGTGACCGGCTTCGTCGAACTCGCGCGTGCGGCGCAGGCAGCGCGTCAGGCGCGCCCCCAGGTGCCGTTGGCGCTCGCCACGCTGGTTCAGGTGGATGGGTCGTCCTATCGGCAGCCGGGGGCTCGGATGCTGGTGGACGCTGAGGGACGGGTTCTGGCCGGCGCCATCAGCGGGGGGTGCCTGGAGGGGGACGTGGCGGCGCGGGCCGCCGAGGTGTGTGCCAGCGGACGGGCGGCGCGCCTCATGTATGATTTGCGTGCCGACCTGGAAACCATCTGGGGGTTCGGGGCGAAGTGCGACGGGATCGCCCACCTGCTGCTGGAGCCGCTTACGGATTGGCGGTGGATGGCCCAGGCGGAAGCGGTCCGAGGCCGTCGTCTTGGCGGGGCCGTGGTCACGCTGCTGGACAGTCATGGAGGCGGCGCCACCTGCGCGTTGCTTGACGGTGATCCGTCGCCAGCCAAATGGCACGTCCTGCACGATGATGCGCGGCTGCTTTCGCTGCCGGAGCTCCTTCCGCTGGCCCATTCGACGATGCGCACCGGGCATGCGTTGCTGCACACGGTCGCCGATGAAATGACCGTGTTCATCGAGCCGCTGGTACCGGCCATCGCCCTGCATTGTGTGGGCGCCAGTCGTGGCGCCGAAGCCATTGCCCGTATTGCCCACACCATGGGCTGGCAGGTCACGATACTCGATCATCGCCCGGCGCTCCTGGACGAATTGGATCTCCCCGAGGGCGTGATGCGGCGTCGGGTACGGCAGTTGGAGGCGGTGCACAGTGCCTTGGCGGAGCTCCCGCATGACGCTCGGTCCGCGGTGGTGTTGCTGTCGCACATCTTCGATGTGGACAGCGCCTGGATGACGGCCACCTTGCCGTTGCCCTTGGGGTATGTGGGGGTGCTGGGATCACGCAAACGGGCCGGGCAACTGGTGGAGCATGCCGAAGGCGTGCTCGCCGCGCGGGGCACGCCGCTCACGGCTCGCCTGCGCCACAAGCTGTATGCCCCCATCGGCCTGGATCTGGGTGGAGAAAGTCCTGCGTCTATTGCCTTGGCCGCGATCGCCGAGATTGAAGCGGTTATGCATGCACGGCCGGCTGGTTTTCTGCGGGAGCGGCAAAGCCCCATTCACAGCCGCACGCCGTCGCCGCGGGTGCTGGAGCGCGACCAAGCGCCCACGCTCCCGGAGGTGCCCCTGCGCTGCGAACTGCCAGAGCATCCGGCTGAGTAACGCCGATCATCACGCACGGCATGTCGGACGAGAGCGTCGCCTTGGACCGGACCGCATCGCCAGCAGTCGTGGGGCTGCTGCTGGCCGCGGGCGCGTCACAACGCCTCGGCGAGCCCAAACAGTTGCTGCTCGATGACGGTGGGACGCCGGCCGTGGTCCGCATGGCGAGGGCGCTTCGGGATGCAGGGTGTGCCCCCGTGGTGGTGGTGGTGGGCGCACACGCCCCGGAGGTGATGAGCGCACTGGCCGGGGAGGCGGTCCACGTGGCTGTGCATGACGGGTGGACCGATGGCATGGGATCATCGATTGCGGCCGGCATTGGCGCTGCCCGGGAGTGGTCACCTGACGCACCCGGTGTGTTGATCGCGGCGTGCGACATGCCGACGGTGAACGCCGAACATTGTGCGAAATTGCTAGGTGCTTTTAACGGGAATACCCGTGTAGCGTCGCTGTATAGCCGCGATGATGGCGCTCGGGTGCGCGGAATTCCTGCGGTGTTGCCGCGTGCCGACTGGGACTGGCTGGCCGCTCTTGCCGGCGATCAGGGGGCTCGACCGCTGCTGCAGCAGACGGAAACACTTACGGTTTTTCTTCGGGATGGGCATTTTGATCTCGACACCCCGGGCGATGTCGCCCGGTGGCGCCGCGCGGTGCGCACTCCGCCCACCCCGCCCTTTCCCGAGACCAGGAGCACCCCCATGTCAAAGCTGTCGCAGACGGTCCTGATGGACCTCGACCAGGAGTTTGCCGGCACCCGGCGCATGTTTGAGCGATTGCCCGTCGACAAGCTGGACTTCACGCCGCACGCCAAAAGCTGGCCGCTAGGCAAGCTCGCCATTCACCTGCTCGACCCGGGGCTCTGGGGTACCGTGACTTGCACCACGACCGAGCTGGCGTTTGATGGTCCGATGCCCGCCAAGGTGGACCCCAAAACGATCGACGACTTTCTCGCCATTCACGACGAGCGCGTGGCCCAATTCAAGTCCGTCCTGGCCACCATGTCCGACGCCGACCTGCAGGTTACCTGGCAGGCCACCATGGGCGGCCACCCCGTCATGAGCATGCCACGCATTGCCGTGCTCCGCTCCGTCGTGCTGAATCACATGATTCACCACCGAGCCCAGATGACCATGTACTACCGCCTGCTGGAGGTCCCAGTGCCGGGGCTCTTCGGACCGTCTGCAGACGAACAATAAAGCTGTGTAACTGCGTTATGGATGACGGCGTTCTGGGTTATCGGGTTAACTCGTAACGGCGGGTCGCTGTCCCCCGCTGTTATCGCTTACCCGATAACCCAGAACGCCGTCATCCATAACGCCTTTACCGCCGTCTCCGCAGTTCGTCCGGGCCAAACCGCTCATTCGGCCCTCTGCCTCCGCGCATCATCCCGCGCTGCTGGCCCCGTCCGCCGCGCATCTGCTGGCGCATCTGTCCGCGCCGCTGCTGTTGCCAATTGTCCAGCTTGGTCTTCTGCGAGGCCGTGAGTACGCCGCGCACCTCCTGACGCTGCTTGAGCCCCGCAATCATGCGCTCGTTGCGCATGGCGCTCATCCGATCAAGCGCGGCCCTGGCTTTGGACATATTGCCATCGCCCTGCATGGCCTCCATGAGATCCGCCCGCGCCCTCAGCTGATCGGCGGCGTTGATCTTTGGCGCCGCACTGTTCTGCAGCGACTGGAGCTTCTGGACCTGCTCATCCGTGAGTTCGAGCTGGCTGCGCATGCGCAACAGCATGGCGGCCGGATTGCCACGGCCCTCTGGGCGTCCTTCCGGACCGCCCGCGCGCCGCCCACCCATTGGCGCGCCCTGCCCATCGCGGGGACGCGGGCCAGGGGCCCCAGTGGCACCTTGCGCCTGCAGCGGAGATACAAAGGCCAGGCCAACGAGTGTGGCCGCCAACAACTGGGAACGGATATATGTCATGGGACCCTTCCGGTTAAGTGTTGCAGTCGCCAAGCCGGCGCCCGCTTCACCCTGTTGGACGCCGTTCCGAACCCGGTGTTAAGGACCACGCATCGCGGGACGCGTTCACAACATCCGAGCGGTACGCTGCGTCTACAGTGGACGGCACGCCGTTCAGGCTGCACTGTCTGACATGCGGGTTGATGTGCGTTTACTGCCCCTCACCGGTTGAGAGCACGTGGGATCCTGGTTCGACACGATTGGCACGTGGCTCTTCAAGTATCCCCCGCGCGCCTTTGCCCGCGGGGAATTCGTAACAGCGCCCGTCCTGCCAGTTGGGCTGCTGGCCGGCATGGCGCTGCTGCTGCTGGCCGTTGTCGTCGTGACCCATGGCCGGCTACGCACGTTGTCGGTTCAGGACCGCGTCATCCTCGGGACGCTGCGCGCGCTCTCTCTCGCCGCGTTGATCGCTTGCCTCTTCCGTCCGGGCTTGGTAACCGCCGCGGCCGTGCCACAGCGCAATGTGCTGGCCGTGCTGTTCGACGATTCGCGCAGTATGCGCATTGCCGATGCCGGCACGGGTCGTGATACCACCACTCGCGTCTCGGCGGTGCAACAGCGCTTTGCCGACAGCAGTGCGCTCGTGCGCGCCCTCAGTGCGCGCTTTGCGGTCCGTCGCTTTCGCTTTGCCGCCAGCGCGACGCCCGTACGCTCCAGTGCAGAGGTTCAAGCCCTCGGGACCCGCTCTGACCTCGCACAGTCCCTCGATGATGCCCGCGAGGATCTGGAAGGCATGCCACTCGCCGGCGTAGTGCTGATCAGTGATGGCGCCGACAATGGCACGGCCTCGCTGGACGATGCGCTGCTGGCGCTGCGAGCTCGTCGCGTACCTGTTTACACGGTTGGTGTAGGGCAGGAACGCTTTGCCCGCGACATTGCCATTGAGCGGGTACAGGCACCGCGCCGACTGTTGTCGGGCGCGGCAGGGGTGGTGGAAGTGGATGTGCGCGTGCGTGGAATGGACAACGCGCGCGTTCCCCTCACCCTCGAAGCGGATGGGCGCGTGGTGGCCACCGAAACGGTGCAGCCTCCCGCACGCGGCGATCTCTCCACGGTGCGGGTGCGTATTCCGCCACTGCCAACGGGTGTGCATCGATTGGCCGTGCGCGTGCGCCCGCTCCCCACGGAAATCGTGACGCAGAACAACGAGTGGCAAACCAGCCTGGAAGTCCGGGCCGGCCCGGATCGGGTGCTCTATGTGGAAGGCGAACCACGACCGGAGTTTGCGTTCCTCCGGCGTGCCGTGAACGAAGACAGCGCCGTGCAGGTGGTTGGTCTCATGCGCAGCGCCGAACGCAAATATTTGCGACTCGGCGTGCGTGACAGTCTCGAGCTGTTGAACGGATTTCCCGCAACGCGCGACGAACTCTTCACCTATCGCGCCATCATTCTGGGCAGTGTTGAAGCAGCGTTCTTTACGGGCGAACAGCTGCGCATGCTGGCCGACTTCGTGAGTGTGCGTGGTGGCGGATTGCTGGTGCTGGGCGGGCGGGCCTCGCTGGGCGAAGGGGGCTTTGCCGGCACGCCGCTCGCGGATGCGCTGCCGCTCACCATGACGCGCGGCGAGATCAACGCCGAGGGGCCGGCACTCCCCGTCCAGGTGCGACCCACCCGTGCCGGCGAAATCCATCCCGCGCTGCAGCTGCGCGAATCGCTCATGGCGTCGCGTCAGCGTTGGGATTCGCTGCCGCCTCTCACCACGGTCAATCAGCTCGGATCGCTGCGGGCGGGCGCCACCTTGCTGCTGTCCGGTCGCAGCGAGGGCGGGCGCAGCGATATTCCGGTGCTGGCCTGGCAACGCTACGGCCGGGGCATGAGTGCGGTCTTTGGCGCGCAGGATTCGTGGCTCTGGCGCATGGATGCCGCCATCCCGGTAGAAGACCAGACCCATCAGACGTTCTGGCGCCAGATGATCCGCTGGCTCGTGGATGATGTGCCCGCTCCGTTTGACGTGACCGCGACGCCCACGCGGGTCGCCCCGGGTGAGGCGGTCGTACTGCGGGCGCAGCTGGCGTCGCCGCAGTTCGAGGACATCAACGATGCGCAGGTGTCGGCCATCGTCACGGGGCCCGCCGGTACCAGCGAAGTGTTCTCCCTTGAATGGTCGCTGCGCGATGATGGCAGTTACAGCGCACGATTCACACCGCGTGATACGGGCCGCTATACCGTTGATGCCGTGGCCCGGACCGGCCGGGATTCACTGCAGGCCGTCACAACCACGGTGCTGGTGGACGAACGCGGCGCCGACGTGGCGCAGGCCGAACTGCGCGCACCGTTACTGCGGCGCATCGCCGAGGAAACGGGCGGCGTGTACTACCCGCTGGCCGAGGCCGCCGCGCTCGCCGACGACGCCACTTTTACCAATGCCGGGGTCACGGTACGCGAAGCCAAGGATCTGTGGGACATGCCGGCGGTATTTCTTCTGGTGGCGCTGCTGTTGGCTGCCGAATGGGGATACCGTCGATGGAGAGGGCTGGCATGAATCACGCCCGTCAGGGAACGATCAGGATGCGTAGCTGCTGGAGCATAGTGAGCGCCACCATGTTCAGCCTGTTGGCTGCCTCGCCATTGTCGGCGCAGCGCACGCATGCTCTGGTGGTGGCGGGGCTCTCCGGTGACCCGGCATTCAAGACACGGTTCGGCGCTGCGGTGTCGGCAACAGAAACCACCGCCAGAACGCAGTGGGGCGTACCGGACTCCAGTCTTGTGGTGCTCACGGAAGACTCTCTGGCGTATAACGGACGTTCGACGCGCGAAAACATCGGGAAGGCGTTCCTGTCGCTGTCGCGACGGGTCTCGGCTGGCGATGTGCTGCTGGTCCTGCTGATCGGCCACGGCAGTGGCGAGGGAGCGGGCTCCAAGGTGAATCTGCCTGGCCCCGATGCAACGGCGACGGAATACGCTGCGTGGCTCGCGCCATTCGGCGAACAGCAGGTCGTCTTTGTGAATGCGGCCACCGGCAGTGGTGACTTTGTCCCGGTCTTGAGTGCACCGGGACGCGTTGTGATCACCGCCACCCGCTCGGCCGTGGAGAAAAACGACGCGGAGTTTCTGCAACACTTTACGCGTGCCCTCACCAGCGACGACGCGGATGTCGACAAGGACGGACGCCTGTCAGTGCTTGAAGCGTTTCGCTTTGCCCGTACCGAAGTCGCCAAGTCGTACACGGCGAGCAACCGGATGCTCACGGAACATGCGGTGCTGAGTGATTCAGTGGTGGCCGCGCGCATTGCCTTTGGCAAGCGGGCATCCTCCAGCGACCCGCGCGTGGCAGCGCTGCTGGCCGAGCGTTTGGTGCTGGAGAGTGAAGTGGCCGCGTTGCGGGCCCGCAAGGCCAGCATGCCAGCGGCCGACTACGAAACGGAGCTTGAGCGTCTGCTGCTGTTGATCGCAGAGAAGACCGCCGCCATCAAGGCCGCGGGAGGTGCGCGGTGAGGCGGCTCGCAAGGTATTGCGTTGGTCTTGGCCTGCCCTTGTTGCTGGCGCCCGCGTTATCGCGTGCCCAAGCGCCGAACCGCAGCGACCGTTACGCGGCGGAGGTAGCGCAAGCCGAATCGGCGGCCCGCCGCGGCGCCAGACAGGATGCCATGGTGCGGGCGCGTCGTGTGGTGATGGCCTACGAGCAGCAGGGCGCACAGACCAGCGCCGAGTATACCTCGGCCGGTCGGGCGTATGTGCTCCTTGGCAGTGGCAACGCCGGTGCCATTCGATCGGCATTGTCGGCGTTCGATCGTGCGGTGCGCGCCGATTCGGCGAATCTGGACGCACAACACCGTATCGGCACGCTGTTTCTGGAGAAGTACAACGCGCCGGAAGCGCGCGCGTCATTTGAAGGAATGCTGAAGCGGGCCCCGAACAATCCCGATGCCTTGCTCGGGCTGGCACAAGTGGAGGAGTTCGAAGGCAAAGGCACAGCCATGGTTACGGCACGCAAAGCGCTGATGACCGCACCTGCACACGCGGGCGCCCTCGCATTTGTGGCGCGCTTGCAGCTCGATGCCGAAGCCTTCGATTCGGCGCGCACCACGGCGGAGCGCGCCATTGTGGCCGACAGTGCCCTGATGGACGCCTGGGCGGTGTTGGGTGCACAAGCGTGGGTGACCGGTGACTCCGCGACGTATAAACGCGCGCTGCTGGCCGCGACCGCCCTTCAGCCACGGCCAGCGGCGTTTCTTACAGCGCTGGCAGAAGCGGCGGTGCGGCAGCGTCGCTACGCGGAGGCAGTGGCGCTGGCCCAGCAGGCAGTGCAATACGACAGCGCGTCCATTGAGGCATTGGGTGTGCTTGGCACTACCCAGTTACGTATTGGGCAGATGACCGAGGGACGCGCGGCCGTTGAACGAGCGTTTGCGCTGGATCCATTCAACCTCTGGCACAAGAATACGCTCGACCTGCTCGACAAAATGCGGACGTTCACCACCATCACGAAGGGGCGGTTTGCGGTGGTGGCGCCGGTTGACGATGCGGAGCTGCTGTCGCTGTACATCATGCCGCTGCTGGAGCGCGCCTATGACTCACTGGCGGTGCGCTATGGCTACCGGGCACCCACCCCTGTGCGGCTCGAATTCTTTCGGCAGCACGCCGACTTTTCGGTACGGACCGTGGGGCTGACCGGACTCGGTGCCCTCGGTGTGAGCTTTGGCAGTCTGCTGGCCATGGATACGCCCAATGCGCGTGAGCGGGGGACGTTCAATTGGGGAAGTACGGCCTGGCATGAACTGACGCACGCGTTTACGCTCGGTGCGTCAGCGCATCGAGTGCCCCGCTGGCTCTCTGAAGGACTGTCGGTGCTGGAGGAGCGCCGGGCCAATATCGGATGGGGGGCCCGCACCACGTTGCCGTGGATGTTGGCCTATCGCGCTGGCCGTCTGCGGAATGTGAGTCAGCTGACCGATGGCTTCATGCGTCCTCGGTATCCGGAAGAAACCTCGTTCAGCTACTACCAGGCATCGCTCTTTTGCGAGTGGGTGGAGCTGACGAAGGGGGCCGCGGCGCTCCCCGCACTCCTGGTGGCCTATCGGGACGGCCTTGATACCCCCGCCGTAATGCAGCGGGTGTTGGGGCTGACCATGCCGCAGGTGGACACCCAGTTTGACGCGTGGGTGAAGCAGCGTTTTGCAGCGGAACTTCAGGCGGTGGCCGGGAGCTCGCCCACCGACAGCAGCGGCGGCGATTTCGTTCGCCTGATGCAGCGCGCGGTGAGCCTCATCGATTCACAACGCGACTCGGCGCGGACGATGCTGGAGCGCGCCCATCGGGCGTTTCCCTCGTACGCTGGCGACGATGGGCCAGCCTGGCATTTGGCACGTCTGGCGCTTCTGGCAAACGACACGAGCCTGGCGGTACAGATGCTTGAGCAGGTCACGAGCCGCGACGAAACGGCGTACGGCGCCAACAAGCTCGAGGCGGAGCTGCGTGAACGGCGGGGTGATCTCACCGGTGCGGCGGCAGCGATTGAACGATTGCTCTGGGTCTGGCCCTACATCGCGGGGGACCATGAAGCGCTGGCGATACTCGCCGCCAGGCAGGGGGATCACGCGCGGGCCATCCGGGAACGTCGGGCCGTGATTGCGCTGCGGCCGCCCGACCTGACCGAAGCACGCTATGAACTGGCGCGCGCGCTTGCCGCCGGAGGCGATGTGGCGGCGGCGCGCCGGGAGTTGCTGGGCATCCTCGAAGACGCGCCAAGCTACGAGAATGCCCAGCAGTTGCTGCTCGAGCTGCGCAAGCGTGGAGGCGTTCGGTGATGCGGAGATGGCGTGGCGTCGTACTCGCCCTCGTGCTCCTCGCCACCGGCACGGTGCTGCCGGCCGACGCCGGCGCGCAGCGTCGGCGCGGGGCGCCGGAGTTCGAGCCCAATGTGCCGTACGATGGGCGATTTACGTGGGTGCGGGTGAAGTACATCATGCCCGACTTTTCCAGCAGCAGCGGCTTCCGCGGCGGCCGCGACTTGCCGTGGTCGCACGATTATCCGCGCGGCGAGCGGAATTTCACCAAGATTGTGAGCACCCTCTCCACTGCGCGAGTCCGCACAGGGGCGAGCAACATTCTCACGCTCGATGATGCTCAACTGGGGAAGTACCCGGTGGCCTACATGGCGGAGCCCGGGTTCTGGCGTCCCAACGACAAGGAAGTGCTGGGGCTGCGGAATTATCTCGCCAAGGGTGGCTTTATCATTTTCGATGATTTCGCCGGACAGCATTGGCTGAATTTTGAAAGTCAGATGAAGCGCGTCTTGCCGAACGTGCGGGCGGTACCGCTCGACCTGTCGCACCCCATCTTCGATTCGTTCTACAAGATCCGCTCCCTCGACTACACCCATCCGTACTACGGTCTCAAGGCCGTGTTCTACGGGTTCTTTGAGGACAACGACCCGCGCAAGCGGCTGCTGGCCATAGCGAACTACAACAACGATCTGTCCGAGATGTGGGAGTTCTCCGATGAGGGGTTCTTTCCGGTGGACATGTCGAACGAAGCGTACAAGCTGGGCGTGAACTACGTGATTTACGCGCTAACGCGCTGACCCTTCCCCACTGCACCGAGGACCTGCGTGACTGCACCCCTCAACGAACTGGACCGTCTTGACGATGCCACCCTGGCCGACCGGCTGCAGGGAGCGGGGCAACGCATTGCCAGCGAACTCCGCAAGGTGATCGTGGGGCAGGACGCGGTGGTCGAACAGGCGCTCGTCGCGCTGTTCGCCGGCGGGAACTGTCTGCTGGTGGGGGTGCCGGGGCTGGCCAAAACGCTGCTCATCTCCACGCTGGCTCGGGCGCTGGATCTCAAGTTTTCGCGCATCCAGTTCACCCCGGATCTGATGCCGAGTGATGTCACGGGGACCGATGTCATCCAGGACGATCCTGCCACGGGGCAGCGGCGATTGGCGTTCATGCCCGGACCGGTCTTTGCCAACGTGCTGCTGGCCGACGAAATCAACCGGACGCCGCCCAAGACGCAGGCGGCGCTGCTGGAGGCCATGCAGGAACGGCGCGTCACGGTTCAGGGGCGTACGTACGAACTCGACAAGCCGTTCTTTGTCTTCGCCACACAGAACCCCATTGAGCTTGAGGGCACCTATCCGCTGCCGGAAGCACAGCTCGACCGGTTCATGCTGGAAGTCATGTTGGACTACCTGCCGGAAGAGGATGAAGTGGCGGTCGTGAAGGCCACGACGGCGCTGCCGCCGGATGCGGTGCAGTCGGTGGTTTCGAAAGAGGAGATCCTCGCCTATCAGCGCGTGGTGCGTCGCCTGCCTATTGCGGATGCCGTCACGCGCTATGCGGTGAAGCTGGTGCGTTGCACCCGCCCTACCGATGTGGGTGCCCCCGACTATGTGAAGCAGTACGTGAGCTACGGTGCGTCAGTCCGTGCCGCGCAGGCGCTGGTGCTTGGTGCGAAGGCCCGCGCGCTGTTGCAGGGGCGGGCGAGCGCCAGCTTTGACGATGTGAAGGCGTTGGCGCGGCCGGTGTTGCGTCATCGCGTTCTGGTGAACTTCCAGGCCCAATCGGAGAAGGTCACCACCGACAGCATGGTGGCGCGTTTGCTCGAGTCGGTTTCGGTTCCCAAGTCCTCGCTCTGACCGGTATTGCCTGTGTCCGTAGCCCCGGCGGCCTTTCTCGACCCTGCCCTGCTCGCGAAGATCTCGGATCTCGCGCTGCTCGCGCGTACGGTCGTGGATGGATTCATGCACGGCCAGCACCGTTCCATGCGCAAAGGATCGTCACTCGACTTTGCGGAGCATCGCTCGTACCAGCCGGGCGATGACCTGCGGCGCATTGACTGGCGCGTGTACGGTCGCACCGACCGGTTCTACATCAAGGAGTATGACGCAGACACCAACGCGAGTGTGCTGTTTGCGGTCGATACCTCGGGGAGCATGAACTACGGCAGCGGGGCGGTGACCAAATTCGCCTACGCCCGCATGTTGACAGCCAGTCTGGCCTGGCTATCCAAGTCGCAGGGTGACCGGGTGGGGCTGGCCACGTTCACGCAGGAACTGGTGGATGTCATTCCGCCATCGGTTCGCCATCTGCAGCGTATGCTGCACACGCTGGCCGCGACCAAGGCGGGTGGCCCGAGTCAGCTCATTGCGTCATTGGAGAAGGTGGGGCTGCTCTCGCAGCGGGCCGGCATTCTCGTGCTCATTACCGACTGCTACGAACAGCCGGATGCGGTTGGGCGGGCAGTGGACGCGCTGCGCATGCACGGGCACGATGTGATCGTGTTTCATGTGGTAGACCCGGCGGAGCGGGACTTGCCCGGTGATGACGACACGACATTTGAGGATGCCGAAAGCGGTGCGCTGCTGCCGCTCAAGCCCAGTGCCCTGCGCGACAAGTACAAAACGCTGGTGTCCGCACATCACACCGCGCTGCAGGCGCGTCTGACGGCCGCAGGAGCGGACTACGTGCGACTCGATACCAGCGAACCCCTGGACCGGGCGCTCCACAGCTATCTCGACGCGCGCCTGACGCGCAGCCGGGTGCGCTGATCATGGGCTTCCTCGTTCCCGCGTTCCTTGCCGGACTGGCGGCACTGGCCATCCCGTTGCTGCTGCATTTGCGGCATCGTGACCGCGACAAGCCGCAGCCGTTTCCGTCGCTGATGTTCCTTGAGCAGCTCACCATCCGTACCGAGCAGCGCCAACGGGTAAGTGATTGGCCCCTGTTGCTGTTGCGGTTGCTGGCGCTCGCGCTACTGGTCCTCGCGTTCTCGCGACCGCTGTTCCGGTCGCGCGGGGTCGCCGCTGGTGATAGCCGCAGCAAAGCGGTGGTGTTGCTGATCGACCGGTCGCTAAGCATGGGCTACGAGGGGACGTGGGCACGGGCCCTTGATTCCGCGCGGGCAATCATTGGCCGCTCCGGCAACGGGGATCGCGTGGCCGTGGTCGCATACGATGACGTTGCCGAAACCCGGCAGCGACTGACCACCGACAAGGCGGCGGCCAGTGGTGCCTTGGCGGGGCTCTCCCCGCAGCCCCGCGGAACGCGACTGGCACCGGCGCTGCGGGTGGCGCGTCAGCTGCTGCTCGATGCGCCCTTTGCGGCGGCGGAGATTGTCGTCATCTCCGACTTGCAGCGCGCCGGCGCGGTAGGGGTGGCAGGGGTGGAGCTGCCCGCAGGCGTTGCGGTGCGCGGGCTCGCGGTGGGGCCGGAGCAATGGGAGAACAGCACGGTGCACGCGGTGGATGTACGCCGGGTGCTCAGCGGCGAGCGCACATTGCTGGCCGTAAAGGCGCGGATCCAGCGCCATGGGGGTACCGCACCGCAACAGCGCAGCGTGCGTCTGGTGCTGAATGGGCGTGAAGCCGCCTCGCAGGCCGTAACGCTTTCGAACAGTGGCGAGTCTGTAGTCACGTTTGATCCGGTACCCGCCCCCGAAGGGGCGGTGGCGGTACAGCTCGCCCTGTCCCCCGATGCGCTGGCCGCCGATGATACGCTCGTGGCGGTCGTACCTCGCGACAACGACGTGCCGGTCACGCTGATTGGCGGCGGTGGAACGCCGACCCTCTTTCTGGAGCGGGCACTCAGCATTGGGCGGGCGCCATCCATTCGCGTGGAGCGGGAGTCCGGTCGAGTACGTCCTTCAGCGCGGACAGGCGTACTGCTGTACTGGGATGTTGTACCCAACGAGAATATTGCGTCGTGGCTGGAAGCCGGTGGCGGGGCGGTGGTGGTCGTGGGCCCGCAACTTGGTGCGCGTCGTGGCTCCCTGTCTCCGTTGCTGCCGGTCACGGTGGCTGGCGCGGCCGATCGGTTGAGCGATCGTGGTGGCACGTTGCGTGACGTGCGTACCGAGCACCCACTCTTTGCCCCATTCCGTGAAGTGCCCGATGCTCTGGGTGCTGTACGATTGTTCCGGTACACCCGCCTTGATGCGACGACCGAGGGGGATGTACTGGCGCGCTTTGACGATGGACTGCCGGCGGTGGTTGAACGCCGCATAGGTGACGGGCGTGTGCTGGTGCTGGCCCTGCCGCTTGATAACAGCGGTGGTGATTTCCCGTTGCAGCCGGCGTTTCTCCCCTTTGTGCGGCAACTGGTGATGCACGCCTCGGGGCGCGATGCCATGCCGCTCTGGCGCACGACCGGCGAGCGGTGGGCTGTTCCGGGCACACTCACCACGCCAGTGGTCGAGGCGCCGGATGGTTCACTGATCCGGCCGATGGTCGATTCTCTTGGCGCGGCCGTGCTTCTCACCGACGCCGGCGTGTATCGCGGCTACAGCGAGCGGGTGGGTGGTGAAGCCGGCGCGCTGCTGGCGGTCAATGTCCCGACGTCCGAGTCGGTGCTCACGCCCATGGATACCACCGAGCTGTTGCTGGGCGTGCGGACAGGAATGGACAGTGCCCGCGCCACCGGCGATGCGCCGCTAAGTGATGAAGACCTTGAGCGGCGGCAGTCGCCGTGGCGTCTGTTGTTGGTGGTGGCGCTGGTGCTGCTCGCCGCGGAAACGCTGGTGGCAACCCGTGGCCGCCGTGGTACCGCCCGCCGTGTTGTTTCGCCGTCTCGCACAACCACGCCATGAAGCCGGAGCACAGCTCATGAGTCCCGATCGGCAGTTGCTCACCATTCTCAGCGCGCTGCGTCGTCAGTGGCGCCTGCGCGTGGGTGTTGAATCGTTGGTGTGGCTGGCCACTGCGGTGGTACTGGCCGTGCTGTCCGCCTTGTTGGTGACGCGCCTGTTCGCCGGGAGTGAGACCGGACCGGTGGTCGCACGGGCGGTTGGCTATGGGCTCATTGCCGGGGCGCTGGTGCGTGGATTGCTCATGCCGCTCCTGCGGCGGGCGTCCGACGAACGGTTTGCGTTGTACGTGGAGGAGCGCGAGCCCGCCCTCAAGCAGGCCCTGCTCACCGCGGTACAAGAGGCGCATGTTCCGGAGCGTGATCGTCCGTCGCCCACGCTGTCGGCGCGGTTGATGTCGCGGGCCGTGACGGCCATCCGGCCGCTCGAGTCGCAGATGTCCCTCGAGCGCCCGCAGATGATTCGCGCGGGCCAGCTCTTCGGTGCAGTGTCGCTGGGAGCCGCGGCACTGCTGATCTTTGGACCACAGGCGGTGCGAGACGGCGCCCGCGTGCTCTTCATGCCCTTCGGCACGGCGCAGGCCGCGGTGCCGGTGCGCATGTTGTCGGTGACCCCGGGCAACATGAGTGTCCCGCGCGGTGGTGCCATTGAAGTGGAAGCCGCACTGGTCGGCTTTGCGGCCTCGAATGCGGAGCTGGTGTTCCGTAGCGATAGCGCAGGCGCATGGCAGCGACTGCCCATGGCCCCCGACGCCGACTCGTCGCGCTTCAGTTCGCGTTTGTTCGATATTGTGCAGCCCACCGAGTACTACGTAGAGTCGGCCGATGTGAAGTCGGCGGTGTACACGCTCACGGTGAACGACCTGCCAGCAGTGTCGCGGGTGTCGCTGGATTTGCGGTATCCGGCTTATAGTGGCATGCCGGCCGAACACATTGAGGATACAGGAGACCTGGCCGCAGTCGTCGGCACCACCGTGACAGTGCGCGCCAAGGTGACGCGCGCCGTGGCTGGTGGCTCGTTGCGCTTTGATGATGGCCGCGCCGTGGCTATGACACGGGAGAGCGACAGCACCGTGGTGGGGAGCTTCACGGTACAGAAGAGCGGGTTCTATCACGTGGATCTGTCCACCGCTGATGGCACCATGGTGGCGGGTGGCGTGGAGTATGTGGTAGACGCCATCCCCGATCGCGCGCCCATTGTGCGCATTGAAGAGCCGGGGCGCGACACCAAAGTGACCAATACCGATGAAGTCACGATTGCCGTGCAGGCGTCGGACGATCTGGGAGTCACGTCGCTGGAGCTCCGCTATCGCGTGAATGGCGGCGCAGAACAGAAAGTGACCATGGGCAGTGGCTCGCGTCGTCCGCGTGATGCCCGCGGCGCGCACACGCTGTTCCTGGAGGAGATGTCGCTGCAGCCCGGTGATCTCGTGGCATACCACGCCGTAGCGAAGGACGGGGCCGGTCTGGTGGGGAGTAGTGATGTGTACTTCCTCGAAGTCCGCCCCTTTGGCAAAGACTATCGTCAGTCGGATCAGCGGGCGCAGCAGCAACAGCAGGGCGGCGGTGGGCAACCACAGGGTGATTCTCCTGATGGCTTTGTGGCGCGTCAGCGCGAAGTCGTCGCTGGCACCTTCAACTGGTTGCGCGACAGCGCCAGCACCAGCGACAAGCAGCGCCGGGAGAACATGACCACGCTGGCCATCGCCGAGGGGCGGTTGCGGGAAGAGGTGGACCAGCTGGTACAGCGCCTCGCCGAACGCGGCGTGGCGGCGCAAGACTCAACCTTTGCCAAGATTCGCACGGAGCTGAAGCAGGCCACCGTCGAGCTCAAAGGCGCCGAGGAGCAGCTGGGACGCGTGCGCGGCAATGATGCTCTGGGTCCTGAGCAGCGGGCGCTGCAGCGACTGCAGCGCGCCGAGGCGCTCTATCGCGATGTGCAGGTACAGATGGGTGGGGGCGGGGGCGGCGGGGGCGGTGGTGGCGGCGGACAGCAGCGCGCCGAAGACCTGGCCGATCTGTTTGAACTGGAGAACGACAAGCAGCGCAACCAGTACGAAACCGTTCAGCAGCAGCGCGCACAGGATGGCGCGCAGCCGCAGGTGGACGAATCGCTCGAGCGGTTGCGTCAGCTGGCGAGTCGTCAGCAGCAGGAGAACGAACGTATGCAGCGCATGGCCGAGGCCATGCGGCAGCGCCTGGCTCAGGAAGGGGGCGCAGCGGGTGCGACGGCCGGTGGTAGTGCCGCTGCCGGCGGGAAATCGTCGGGCAGCCCCAGCGGCAATAGCGGTGCCAGTGGGGCGCAGCGTGAACTGGCCAAACAGGCGGAAGAGGAAGCCCGTCGTCTGGAGCGACTGGCCCGCGAGGAAGACAATCAGGAACTGCAGCGGGCCGCGCAGCAGTTGCAGCAGGCGGCAGACAACATGCGCCGTGCCGCCACGGGATCGGCCGCGCAAGGCAATGCGGCACTCGAAGAACTGAATCGGGCAACCCGCAATCTCGAGGGCGCGCGCGCTTCGGGCACCACCCGTGGCATTCAGCAGCTGGCGGACAAGGCGCAGGAGTTGGAAGCGCGGCAGCAGCAGATTGCCGAGAGTGTAAAGGGGCTGCAGGGTGCGTCGCCCGGTGAACGGGCGCAGCGGCAGCAGCAGGTGGCACAGCAAAAGGATCGCTTGAGCGAAGAGGTGCGTCGCCTGGAGAGTGACGCGGATCGCCTGTCACGCGCGGCGCGCCGTGAGCAACCCAAGGCCGCTGGACAGATCGCCGGCGCTGCCGATGCCATTCGGGATACGCGTCTGGCGGACAAGATCGACTTCTCCAAGCAAGTCGCGCGCAGCGGCAGCGCGGAGTATGCGGAGTCGTTCGAGAATCAGATTGGCGAAAACCTGCGCGATGTGTCGGAGCGCTTACGGAACGCCTCCGGGTCACTACAGGGCGAATCGGCTGCTCGTGGGCAGGAGCGCACGTTGGAGCGTACGCGCGACCTGGTCGCCGGCATGGAGTCGCTGCGGGACCGCATGGCCGAGCGTGGCCAGCAAGGGGGGCAGCAGGGACAGCAAGGCCAGCAGGGGCAGCAGGGCCAGCAGGGCCAGCAGGGCCAGCAGGGCCAGCAGGGGCAGCAGGGCCAGCAGGGCCAGCAGGGCCAGCAGGGCCAGCAGGGCCAGCAGGGCCAGCAGGGACAGCAAGGACAGCAAGGACAGCAAGGACAGCAAGGACAACAGGGCGGCCGTGCCGGTGGTGCTGCACAGGGCGCGGCGCGCGGCGGCGGGCGCCCCACGAACGAGATGGGCCAGATGGGTGGTTCTGCACCCATGGGAGCGCCTCGTGGCGAGGCGGAGCAGTTTGCGCGCGAAATGCGGCTGCGCCGTCAAACGGCAGAAGACCTGCGCCGTGAAGCAGCCGCACAGGGCGTGGGCACGCAGGATCTCGACCGCGCCATTCAGGCCATGCGCGAACTGGAGAACAGCCGCGCCGGCGGCGACCCGAAGGGTGTGGAGCAGTTGCAGACGGCACTGCTGGAGCGACTCAAGGACTTTGAGTTCTCGCTGTACCGTGCCGTTGCCGGCACCGGTGAAGGGCGCCCGGCGGTCGGGGCGCGCACGAGCGCGCCGGCGGAGTACCGGCAGATGGTGGAGGAGTATTATCGGGCGCTCGCAGGGGGACGGAAAAAGCAGTAACTGCGTTATGGGTTATGGGTTATCGGGTTACCGAGTAACTGCGGGTAACTGCGGCATTGGGGTTTTGCTCGCACAGTGGCGATCGCGGCGTATTGTGGATGATGCGTGCATAAAAACGGTGACAGGGGATTCAGCGTCCTGTAGTACCGTCGTGCATGTCAAATACCACGCAACTACGCGTGCTGGACGCGGCGCTGCATATGGTGGAGGAGGTGCATCGGGAGAGCCTCCTCATGCCGGTAGAACGCGTACCCGGGCTGCGAGCACAATTACTGCGCGCCGTGGATGCGGTGCCGGCGAACATCGCCGAAGGGGCGCGGGGCTCTCGTTCGCAGTTTGCGAACTTTCTGCGCATCGCACGCGGCTCGGCCGACGAAGTCGCAATACACCTGCAAGTCGCCAGACGAGCGGGCGCCATGTCTGAGACGGCCTACTGGCGATGCGAAAACAGCCGAGTCGTCGTCTGCAAAATGCTCAGCCGACTCATTCGCACCCTCGACGAGCACGCCGCGCATGCCGTCAACGACGCGTACTGAGGAAAAAGGAAGGGCACCGGAAGCGAAGCGCCCCCGGTGCCCGTATCGCAGTTACCCGCAGTTACTCGGTAACCCGCTAACCCATAACCCATAACGCCGTTACGCCGTTCCGCAGTTACCCCTGTGCCTCTGCCCACAACTTCCTGGTAACTCCGAGCAGGACAAAGCCGCTCACCGCGAACACCGCGGTCAGAATCCACGCGTCGGTGAGCCGCGACGCATCGCCGGAGGCGTACAGGAAGTTGCCAATGGCAAACAGCGACGACCAGATCACGACACATCCGGAGATCCATCCCAGCAGCGAGGTCCCCATGCGGTTTTCCTCCGCCACTACCTGATCGCTGATCCCGGCTTCGGCGCGCTGCGACGTCCAGCCGGGTCCTGCCGGCTTCACCTTGCGCACGAAGGCCAGCAGCGTGGCACGATCGGTTTGCGGCCCCACAAAGGCCGTCACCAGCCAGGCGACGGTGGTAATGCCCACCTGCACGATGGTCGTGGTGGCAAAGTCGGCACCGGGCATGAGCCGCGGCACCGCGAGTGAGGTGACCAGCGACATGACCATCGCCACGATTTCACACCATGCCGAGACGCGCCACCAGAACCAGCGGGCGATGTACAACAGCCCGGTACCGGCCCCGATGGACAGCAGAACCTGGAACGCCTGCTGGGCCGAACTCATGGTGAGACTGAGCAAGGCGGCGAACACATACAACAGCAGCGTCGATAGCCGGCCGGCATTCACGTAATGCGAATCCGGGGCGTCCTTGCGCACGAACCGACGATAGAAGTCGTGCACCAGATACGACGAGCCCCAGTTCAGGTGCGTCAGGATGGTGGACGAGTTGGCGGCCAGCAGTCCGCCAATCATGAGTCCCACGAACCCGACGGGCAGAAACTTGAGCATCGCCGGAAACGCCGAGTCGTGTCCGATCAGCGAAGGGTCTGCCGTGGGAAACGCCGCCTTGATGGAGGCGAGGTCGGGGTAGACGATGATAGAGCAGAGCGCCGTGATGATCCACGGCCACGGACGCAGCACGTAGTGCGCGATGTTGAAGAAGAGCGTACCGCCGAGCGAATCTTTTTCCGACTTGCTGGCCAGCATGCGCTGCGCGATGTACGATCCGCCGCCGGGCTCCGCGCCCGGATACCAGTTGGCCCACCAGCTGATGGCGATGGGCAGAATGAAAATCATGAGCGCCAGCTCGGACATGCTGAAGTTGGGCATCATGTCGAGAATGGGCTGTCCGGCGCCGTCCTTGACCGACATGACCGGCTGTGCATCCCCGGGCCCCTGCACCACCTGCAGCGTGGAGAGGCGCCCCACCAGCAGCTTGAGCCCCAGCCAGCCATTGGCGTCGTTGCCCAGCCGCCGTCCCACTTCCACCAGCGAGAACCACGCGGCGGCAAAGACGGCCGTCATCTTGATGAAGAACTGGATCATGTCGATGACGAGCACCCCCCACAAACCGGAGTGCGCGGCAAACACCACATTGAGAACGCCCGTCAGCAGAATGGTCTGCCACGGCGACAGCCCGAACAGGATGTTGGCGATCTTGCAGGCGGCCAGCGTCACCATGCCCATGATGAAGCAATTGAAAAACAAGCCGAGGTACACGGCGCGAAACCCGCGCACCAGCGACGCCTCCCGCCCCGAATAGCGCAGTTCGTAGAACTCGAGATCCGTCAGCACACCGGAACGGCGCCAGAGCCGTGCAAAGAAGAACACCGTGGCGATGCCGGTGAGCACGAACGCCCACCATTGCCAGTTACCCGCCACCCCGTAGCGACGCACCTGTTCGGTCACCCAGTTGGGGGTGTCCGAGGAAAAGGTAGTGGCCACCATCGACAAGCCCGCCAGCCACCACGGGACCGACCGACCGGAGGCAAAGAACTCGGTGGTGCTGGAGCCGGAGCGCTTGGCAAGGAAGAGCGCCGGGACAAAGCACACCAGGATCGAAATGAGGACGATGACCCAGTCTATCCAGGAAATGGTCATGGGCAGGTCACCGGCGGCAGGAAACGGGGAAGGACAGGCACATGGGGCGGGAATGTGGGGGGCCGTCGCCCACGGGGCAACGAGGGAGGCCATTCTCCCCCGCCCGCCGCCGCCGGGCCGTCACCGCGGTGTCCTCGTCATCCCGTCATGACACTCCTGGCCGGGACCGTGACACATCGACCGTCCCGGCGGTCGGCATAGGCCTAAAGTCCTATGCCGGCGCTCCGAGCCTTGATTAGGGGAGTGTCATGTCTGTCGACGACGATGGCATCGCTCCCCGATGTGCCTGCCGTCCCGTTCCGTCGTTCCATGCCTCTCGATACCACCACCCGAATGCTGGCCCCGTTCCTCGACCGGTTGTCCCACGAGGAGCTCGACGCCATTCCCTATGGGGTTATTCAACTGGACGCCAATGGCGTGGTCCGGTCGTACAATCGCGTGGAGGCGTCCCATGTGGGAGGAATCCCCCGCCCCATTGGCCGAAATTTCTTCCGGGATATCTGTCCGAGCGCGAATGCCCCCGAGCTGTTTGGTCGCTTTGCGCAGGGGATCGACGACCACAAGCTTGACGACACGTTTCAATACACCTTTTCGTGCGGCGACACGCCTCGGCGGGTTCTGCTCCGCATGTACTATTCGGTACGCACCCGCTCCGTCTGGCTCTTCATTGCGAAGCCCGACGGATCGCCGCTGGACCGCAATATGGAAACGGTCATGCCCATGATCCGGCCGACGCCGTCGCACGGCATTGATCTGCGCACCCCACGCGTGGCGTAACAGCGGCCAGGGTCAATGCGGGCCGCTGCTCCCAGGTGATGGCCGGACCACCCCGCGCAGGAAATCGAGTCGCAGTTCCACCCACCCACTGACCTGCGCGTACTGCACCCGCACCCGCTGGCGGCCGCCCGGCACGGTGGCGTACGCCGGCGAGGTCTCGTGCGGCGTCCACTGGTCAATGCGCAGCGTGTCGTTCACCCACACGCGCACCGCATCATCGCTCAGAGTGCGTAGCGTATATGTGCCGGGTGGCAAGACCATCTCACTGGTGGCCTCGGCGGCGAACTTCGAGACGGGGAACGCGCGGTCGCGCGGACGGGACCAGAACCAATCCAGCCGGGGCGCCTCACGGGAAAACAACGGGGCGCCCTTCATGAGCGCGTCGAACGCCGCCGGTGCCGTGAACGGGTTGGTACTGTCGGTGAACGCAAATACGCGCTGACTCCAGCGCTGCGTGGGTTCAAAGTGTTCGTACGCAAACCGCACGGGTGTGCCCGCCACCGTGCGTTGACCACGCGGCGAAATCACCGCGCCTCCCGTGTATTCGAGGGTCACCCGCCAATCGCCCCGGGCGGCGGCCTCAGGCTCCACCGATAGCGTGTCGCCCACCGTTCCCCGCATGGCCGAGAGACGTGCCACACCGCGACGCTCCACCACGCGCCACCGACCGGCCGGCCCCAGCACGCGCAGTCGCAGCGGCGTCGCCCGCACACTGTCGAGCGGCCACAACTTTGGTGAACGCCAGTCGTACGGGCCCCACTCGTCCACCACGATGGCCTGACGATCGCGCGCGGCGTTCGGAGTCGCTGGCCACCGCAGCGGTGCACTGGGGATTTCCGGCGTGCGCCACCACGCGGTGGTGGGCACAATACGCGCGGGGTCACACGGCTCACCCACACTATCGCGTACCACATTCCGGCCGCTGTCTACCGCGCTGGTGTTGGCGATACGCCATCGCTCCGGAACGCGCACAAAATGATTCTCGACCAGACGCCACCGGGTGCTGCGGGTGTCACGGTGTTTGGGATAGCCCCAGTCACTCGGCTCAATGGAATCAGCCCAGAGGCGGATGGCGAGCGAGTCACCAACGAAGTGATTCCCGCCCACCGTATTGTCCTGTCCGTGCTCGATGGCAACAGCAATGCGGTTGTTGGCGAAACAGTTACCCACCACACGTGAGCCATAGCTGTAGCCACCCCACAGGCCGTGCGTACTGCCTTCACTGCGATTGCCAATGAACTGGTTCCTGCTGAACGTGGCCTCCATCCCATTCGTAGGGGCGAAGCTGAAATCGTTCATGAGGAACAGATTGTCGTTCGAGCCACCCTGACCGGTGTCCATGGTGTGCTGCCCGGCCCAGAGGAAGAGGCCGTCGCCACTGTGCGTCATGCTGTTGTACGCCACCACATTGTTGGAGCACTGTTCAAACATGAGCAACGCGGCCGAATCCTGTCCGCGTTGAAAAAACCCGTGCGAGGAACCGCGTACGTTGTAGTCCACGCGGTTGTTCACGATGCGATGCCAACTGGCCCGGTACATGCCAATGCCCAGCCCGGAGTTGTACGAGAAGTCGTTGTCGCGAATGTCGAGTGAGTCGCTGTGCGACAGCAACAGCCCGTTCATGGACTGACGCACCGTATTGCCGGTGAGGCGCCCTCCGGTGACCCCACGCAGATAGAGCCCCGCCCCAAAGCGCAGCCATTCGTCCTGCTCGTTCTTGTGGTACGATAGCCAGTCGTTCAGGCTTTCATGCTCCACGAGGCTGAAGAGCCGCGGCTTCCAGCTGTACGACAGCTCATTGTTCTCCAGCACCAGGGCGCGCACGTTGCGCGCCAGAATCCCCACGCGATATCCACGGGCGGTGAGCCCATGCACGCGGATGTTGCGTCCGCCGTCAATCCGTACTGCCGTCCCGCGGGCAGCATCGGGAGCGCTGTCGGCGGGCTGCCCCACAAAGGTCACGCCGCGCAAATCAACCGTGATGTTGTTGCCGCGCACGGTGAGCAGTGCGGAGTCGAGCGACACGCGCCCGGGGAGGCGATAGACACCCGGCACAATGCGCACGGATGTCGTGATCACCATGCCGGCGGTGGGCTTCACCATGGGCACGGGCTGCGCCTTCGCGGTGGCCGTCCCGGCAAACAGCGCGGCCGCCAGCAGACAGAGGCGTCTCACAGCCATCGACGGACTCGGGCACAGTAGTCGGCGTACTCCGCCGGAAAGCGTTCGTGCAAATGGCGCTCCTCTCGCACAATGACCTGCGCGTGCAGCACGAACAACACCACCGGCAGCAGCGCCAGCGCCCCAAGAGAGTGCAGTACAAGGACGCCGCCCAGATAAAACACCGTCATCCCCACATACATCGGATTGCGCGTATGCGCATAGACGCCATGGTCGACCACCAGCTTGGCGGGACGATTGGGATAGATGGCGGTTCTGAACTTCCGAAAGGTGAGAATCCCAGTGTATACCAGCGCGAGACCGGCCACGGCCAGCGCGACTCCGAAGACTTGCAGGGCGGGATGGTCAGGAATGGGCGATGGCACGCGGCCAAAGCGGTCGAGCAGCGCGCCAACCCCGAGGCCGCCCACAAACAGTGCGGGCGGCGGAAATTTCACGGCGGGTCCGAGATCCTTTGCCATGGGGCCAAATTACCTCGTCGAGCCACCGGATGCGGTACCCTGTCAGTCGCCCGGCAGCATGGCCCAGAGCGACGTCCGCCCTACGTTGCAGTGCACGACACGGGAGATAGGGGACAGGGTGCCCCAGCCTAGCCAAAGCGCATGGCGCGCCAGATGGTGCGCGTGGAGCCCCCCCAATCCCACCTGACCCGCCTTGAGTCGGGCGAGGCGGTTGGATCGCCCCGGAACCGGATGGAAAATGCGCTCCACGTTGACGGATCGCGTGGGCTCATCATCCTGCCATTTGTCGGTCAGTTCAATGCTCTGGACCACGGCCGGCACGCCGAGAGTGGACGCGACGGTGGCATCGGTGGCATACACGGCCGCGCGCGATGGTGTGGGGAGCACCAGGACGCCCAGAAACGCCCAGAGCGTCATGCCGGCCATGAGGGTCACGATGCCCGCCGCCGTGGCCGGCGTTGTGGCCGAGAGCTGCTGCACGACGACAAATCCCACCGTGTTGAAGGCCATGGCCCCCAACACTCCGCGCTGGTGTGCGCCGCTGACCGCCACGGCCTGACGACGGGCCAACTGCGCCGTAAGCGCGTCCTCCGAAAGCATACCCCAGCGCCGCGGCACCACGAGTGTGCGGGGAACCAGGCTGCTCCACCCGCCCACAAAACCTTCATCGTGGGTGTCCACCACGAGCAGTTGCGCAGGCTCGAGGCCGGCCCGTTCAGCAGCCTGCGCAAAGAGCGGTGACACGGGGTGCACACCAAAGCGGGCAATGATCCGCGCCAGGCGCCCGCGCCCGAGCGCGAGCAGGAGCTGGATACCCACGAATACCGACAGTGTGGCCACGGCACCTGCGGCCCGCGCTGTCAGCATGAGCGCGGCGGCGGTGATCATCCAGACCACCCACTGGACGGCAACGCCGCGCAACCACCCGGCGAGCCAGATTGGCGCGTTGTCCTTGCGGCGCACCACCCACGCGCCGCCCATCAGATCGAACAGGAAGAACAGGCCGGCCACCATCATGAAAAACAGTCCCACGGAGAACAATGACCGGCCCACGGATTGCTCCACACTGGTGGAAAATCCGACGGCGGGGATCTTGAAATACAGCAGGCAGGAGGCCGCCAGGACGGCGGTACCGACGCCGGAGATGCCGAGGTAGAGACGCGACCGCGCATAGGTGAGGGCGCCGATACTGGCGCTCCGGGAAAGCGAAGGAGAGGTCATGGGGACGTAACGCGCCGGTACACGTTTTGGTTTTCGGCGATTTCGCGGCTCGCGTTTTGGGTCTTGGCGCGTAGGCTACAGCATGGACCGTCGCCTCTTCGTCTCCGATCTCGCGCGCTATGCCGCGCTCTGCGCCGTCGTGCCCAACGTCTGGCGCGTCACGTCACGTCCCCGCTTCGCCGACGACCCGTTTCAGTTGGGCGTCGCGTCTGGTGATCCCACCCCATCGGGTGGGGTACTGTGGACGCGGTTGGCCCCACGTCCGCTGGAACCCGAAGGGGGGATGAACGGGCTGCGCACGACTGTCACCTGGGAACTGGCCGACGACGAGGTGTTCACGAAAATCGTGAAGAAAGGCACCGCGACCGCCGCCCCGGAATTGTCGTACAGCGTGCACGTGAATCTGGAGGGGCTCGCCAGTGACCGGTGGTACTTCTACCGGTTCATGTCGGGGGGGGCCACCAGCAAGATCGGGCGGTTCCGGACCGCGCCCGCCAGCGGGGCCACCACGCCCCTCGCTTTTGCCGTGGCCTCCTGTCAGCACTGGGAGCAGGGGCACTTCACTGCCCTGGGCCATCTCGCGCGCGAAGAGATCGACCTGGTGACGCACCTCGGCGATTACATCTACGAATACGCCGGGAACAGCCGTAACGTGCGCACGCATGTCGGGCTCGAGATACGAACCGTAGACGACTATCGCCGGCGATATGCGCAGTACAAGTCCGATCCGTTGCTGCAGGCGGCACACGAACGGTGCCCGTGGGTGGTGACCTGGGACGACCACGAAGTGGACAACAACTATGCCGGACTGATGGGAGAAAACGGCATGGAGAGCGTGGAGCAGATGCGGCAGCGCCGAGCCGCCGGGTATCAGGCATGGTGGGAGCACCAGCCGGTGCGGGTGCCACGGGTGCAGTCGTGGGCTGATCTGTCCATCACGCGCACGATTGATTGGGGCGCGTTGGCGCGCTTCTGGGTGATGGACACGCGGCAGTTCCGCGACGATCAGGCGTGCAATGATGGTACGCAGGCCATTTGCGATACGGCGCGCGATCCCAAGCGGGGCATGCTCGGTGCAGCGCAGGAGCAGTGGCTGGTGAATGGTCTTGGCGCGTCGCAGGCCAAATGGCAAGTGTTGGCGCAGCAGGTCATGATGGCCCCGTATGATGCGGCGCCTGGCGACGACGTACGCGTGTCGATGGACCAGTGGAGCGGATATCCGGTGGCGCGCGACCGTTTGCTGAACGAAGTGGCGCGTCGTGCCGCCAACCGCACGGTGGTGATTACCGGCGACATTCACACCAATTGGGTGAACGAAATCCGCAGCGACTTTGCGCGTCCGGACCGTCCAGTGGTGGCGGCTGAGTTTGTGGCCACGAGTATTTCTTCAGGGGGCAATGGGAGCGATGTTCCGACGGCGCGCCTCGATGCCATGAAGCGGGAGAACCCGCATCTCAAGTGGTTTGAAAACCGGCGCGGATATATCAAGTGCACGGTCGACACCACCACCTGGAAGGCGGACTATCGCAGTGTGCCGTTCGTGGACAAACCCGATGCGCCTATCGCTACCGCCAGTTCGTGGCGCGTGGAGCACGGGCGGCCGGGGATTGTGGCGGGGTAGCGCCTGATCACGTCCGCGGTGGTGCCTCGTTGGCCAGCATCATGGACGTGAATTCGCGCGTGTGCATGCGTCCACCACCACGTAGCTGCTGAATCACGTCGTCGGCGCGGTCATCGTCGCACCCCGCGGATCGCAGACTGTGGTACGCCATCCCGAACGCCAGTTCGCGTTCACCCATGAGCGCCTTCTCGACGCCGAGCTGCTCAAAGAGCTCCTGCTCGGTATCGGCGTGGGTGCGCACAATGATGTCAATGTGCGCGTTTTTGGCGCGCACCAGCTCAATGATGTGCCGGGCGTGATACGGGTCAGGGGACGCAATCACCAGCAGCTGCGCCGTTTCGGGGTGCGTATGGTCCAGAATGCCGGGGCGTGTCGCGTCGCCGTACACGGCATTCACCCCCAGCATCCGCATGGCGTCCACTACTCGGCGATCCTGATCGATGGCGATGAAGGGCAATCCGGCACGCTGGAATGCTTCCCCGATGGTGCGCCCGACCCGCCCGTAGCCCACAAGAATGGCATGCCTGGACGGGGTAACCGCCCACAGGTCGGTGGTGATCAGACGAGGTGCTTTTTGCCGCTCCAGGCGGTCCAGCAGGGCGGGCTTGCTGGAAAGCCATCCATCAATGCGCCCCACCACCCAGAACAGCGCCGGGTTGAGCACAATCGTGCACAGCGCACCGGCAAGAATGAGACTGCGCCCTTCTTCGGTGAGTACGCCGAGTGACACCCCGAGGGCGGCCAGAATAAAACTGAACTCGCCAATCTGGCCGAGGCTCGCGCCCAACCGTAGCGAGGCGCCCAACGGGTGGCGCAGCAACACCATGAGGACCGTGGAGACGACGGCATTGCCCACGATGATCACCCCAACCGTGGCCGCCACCTTGAGGGGCTGCTGCTGCAGCACCTGCAGATCGATGAGCATGCCCGCCGACACAAAGAAGATGACGGCAAATGCGTCCTGCATGGGGAGCGCGTCGGCCCCCGCGCGGTAGCTGAGGTCGGACTCACTGATCACCACGCCGGCGACAAACGCCCCCAGGGCAAACGACACCCCGAAGAGTGCCGACGCGCCAACCGCCACACCCAGCGACACGGCCAACACGGCGAGCGTGAACAGCTCACGCGATCCCGTGCGTACCACGTGCGTGAGGAGCCACGGCACCGCCCGCCGTCCCACGGCCCCCATGAGCAGAATGAACGCGGCCACTTTCAGGATGGTGACGACGACCACTTTCACCAGACCGCCACTGCCGGCCGCGCCAGATGTCGTACTTCCCACCGCCTCGAGCACGGCTGGTAACAGGACCAGCGCAATGACCACGGCCAGGTCTTCCACGACGAGCCAGCCAACAGCCACGCGCCCGTCCACCGAGTCCAGGAGGCCACGGTCTTCCAGCACGCGCAGCACCACCACGGTGGACGCCACGGAGAGCGACAGCCCAAAGACCACCGCGCCCCCGGGGGCCCAGCCCCACGACAGCGCGAGCCACGCACCAAGTCCGAACGCGACCGGCATCTGCAGCAGCGCGCCGGGGAGCGCGATGTGCCGCACACGCATCAGGTCACCGGGGGAGAAATGCAGTCCCACGCCGAACATGAGCAGAATGACGCCGATTTCTGCGAGCTGTCCGGCGAGGGCGACATCGACGACGAAGCCCGGCGAACTGGGGCCCAGGGCAATGCCCGCCAGCAGGTATCCTACCAGCGGGGGCATGCGCAGTTTGGCCGCGACGAGACCGAAGACGAACGCCACGCCAAAGGCGCCGGCCAGCGTGACGAGAAGAGCGGTCTCAGGATGCATGCCCCAAACTACAGCGCGGCATGGCTGGCCCACACTCCCGCAGCGTGTGGGCGGGCCAGTCAGTCGGCCAGCAATGCCAGCAGGGCAAAGGTGGCCAGCCAGTGTTCACCCATGTAGTCGCCGGCCACATGCGGCAGACTGGCCGCGAGGTGCTGCGTGGCCGCATCGCGCGCTACGGTCTGCCGTGGGTCGCCCGCCGGCAGCGCGTGCGCCAAGGAACGCCAGCACCACGCCCGCGACAGGTTGAGCCCGTCCAGATGGGCGATTTTGCCATCCGTGCGGTCACTCACATGCGCCGGTGTGAACAGTGTGCCCGGTTGCTGTTGCGCCACGCGCGGCAGAAAGGCCGCCAGCCACGCAGCAAACGACTCGGCGTCCAGCACCAGACGCATGCACTCTGCCTCCATCAACGCGGACGAAAGAAAGTCGTCGCCGCCCGGCTCCCACGCCTGGCAATCCGCATCGTTGGCGTACCATCGCAAAGCGGCCTCACGCAGCGCCGCCGCCAGCGGGCGCAGTCCCGCCCCATCGGCGTACTCCAGCGCCAGGCGCACAGCGAACGCGGTATTGAAGTGCGTGCCCACCCGAATGGGATAGGTGGCCTTGGGGAGAAATGTCAGGAAACGATCAACGAAGACATCGGTGAGGGGCTGCAGTACCGCCGCCCAGCGACGACCGTCCTCGTGCTGGTGCCGGTTGAGCTCTGCCTGCAGCATGAGCAACCACGCCCACCCGTACGGCCGCTCAAAGCCGGCGCGCGACGGGTGGGCGGCGTAGGCCACCTCGGTGGCCATGTTGCCGGTGGTGAACTGCTCGTTGAACAGCGCGGCAATGGGCTGCGACGCCATGCCGGGCTCGCGCCGTAACAACGTGGCCAGCACCCAGTACCCGTGCACACAGGAGTGCCAGTCGAAGCTGCCGTAAAACACCGGATGCAGCGCGGCGGGCCCCTGCACGTCGGTGGTGTTCAGCAACACATGATCGAGCTTATTGGGATACTCCCGGCGCACGTGCGACAGGGCGAGCTGGGCAAAGTGCGTGGCAACGGGCGGAGTCAGCGAGTACGACGTCATGACGCACGCACCTCAGCGGGGAAAGGCGAACAGCGACAGCAACACGATGTTGGCCGCCAGGAGGAGCAAGGCCGTTGGCACCTGCGCCTTGATCACGCCGTACCGGTCCCGCAACTCCAGCAGCGCTGCGGGCACGATGTTGAAGTTGGCCGCCATGGGCGTCATGAGGGTACCGCAGAATCCCGAGAGCATGCCGATGGCCGTGACAACCACCACATCGCCACCATACTGCTGCACCACCAATGGCAATCCGATCCCCGCCGTCATGACGGGAAACGCGGCGAAGGCATTCCCCATGATCATGGTGAATAACGCCATGCCAATGGCGTAGGCGGCCACCGCCGCCAAGGGTGAGCCCAGCGGCAGATACGTGGTGGCCAACGTACTCACCACCTTGCCCACGCCCGCCGCTGCAAACACGGCCCCCAGTGCGGCCAGCGACTGGGGCAGCACCGCCGCCCATCCGACGCTGTCCATCAGCCGGCGCGCCTCCACAATGGGCGCGGTCACCGGTGGGCGCAGCATGATCAATCCGGTGAGCAGTCCCAACACCGTAGCCACACCCAACGCGATTTGCGTGACCTGCTTGGGGTCCACCAGCGGCTGACCACCAATGACGATGTCCTTCAGCAGCAGACTGCCCAGGAACGTGGCCAGCGGCACCACCAGCACCGGCACAAACAGCCGGTTGCGATAGCGTAGCGCAGACGCCACCCGATCGGCTGCCGTGACGGTCTCACGCGTCCCCTGCCCCAATCCAGTTGCCGCCGTCCCCACCATGACCAGCACCAGTACCCCATTGGTCAGATCGCTGAGGTATGACCCGGTAAAAAACAGCAGCGCATAGACACCCCAAAACAGCGTGTTGCGCCAGCGGCGCGGGTTGCTGTCGTCGCGGGCATTCACCATCGCAATACCGCCGGTGAGCAGCCCCATAAGGACATAAATGGCTTCGAGGCGGATCATGTGCGTGCCCCCGTGTCACGCTCATCGGCCGCCGCGCTCACATCGGCGGCAATGCGTCGGTCGAGCAACAGCAGCCGCGCGCCATGAATGACGAACGCCACGATCGCCGTCGGGATGGCCCACCGGGCCAGCTGCAATGGCTCCACCGTGATGCCATTCTGCTCCAGAAAGCCGCGAATGAGCAGAATGGAGCCAATGGCCACAAACACATCTTCGCCAAAGAACATGCCCACGTTATCCGCACCCGCGGCCATGGCCTTGATACGCTCGCGGGTGTGCTCCGGCACCGCGCCGTGCGTGTTCTCGGCCGCTCCTTCGGCCATGGGCGCGACCAGCGGACGCACCATCTGCGCGTGCCCACCCAATGAGACGAGTCCCAGTGCCGACGTGGCCTGTCGCAGCGCGAGGTATACCAGCAGCACACGCCCGGCCGTGGCCGCGCGAATGTGGCTGATGACCTCGCGCGAGCGCTCTTTGAGCCCGGAGCGTTCCGCCAGTCCAATGACCGGCAAGGCGAGCCACACAATGGCGATGTAGCGGCTCTCCACAAACGCCTTGCCAAAGGCGGCAATGACGTCAGGCAACGATTGGCCACTGGCGAGCCCCGTGGCGAGGCCGGCCAGCGTCACCACGAGCAGCGCATTCAACCGCAGCGCGAAGCCCACGATGACAATGAGAATTCCTATCAGGGGAAGCATGGCGACACGTTACCGCCGATCAGGCTAAATTTCGAGATACTGCCCAACAGGCCTTTGTCCCGCTCCCCCGGAACACCCGCATGTCGCTTCGTCATTCCAGGACGTTGGTCCTCGCTGCCCTCTCGCTGTTCACCACAGCTTGTCTGCCGGGTGGCAAGCGGGCGTACACGCCGTCCATGAACGCGACGCCGGCGCTGCGCATCTACGACACGAAGGCCAATCAGTTCATCACCTTCCCGCAGTTCGCGTCGGCCATTGCGTCGCGTGATCTGGTCTTCTTCGGCGAACAGCACAACGATCCCGCCACGCACTCGGCCGAACATGCCGTGCTGGCGGCGCTGGGCGAACGACGCAGCAACGTGGTGGTGACGCTGGAAATGTTCGAGCGCGACGTGCAGCCGCTGCTCGATCAGTACCTGGCTGGCACCATCTCCGAAGAGAACTTTCTCGCCGGCGCGCGCCCCTGGGACAAGTACGCCACGGATTACCGCCCCATGGTGGAGCTCGCCCGCGTGCGCGGATGGCCGGTCATTGCCGCCAACGTGCCGCGCCGTCTGGCCAGTGCGGTAAGCCGCCGTGGACTGGCCGTGCTCGATACCATGAATGCCCGCGACCGCGCATACATGGCCCGCGAGCATTCATGCCCCAAGGACAGCTACTACGCGAAGTTCGCGGAAACCATGAAGGGGCACGGCGCGGGCGGTGGACCACCCACGGCTGCGGATCAGGCGGCCATGCTGCAGATGACCGATCGTTTTTACGAGGCGCAGTGCGCCAAGGACGAAGCCATGGGAGAAGCCATTGCGGACGCCTTCAAGCGTTCTCCCAAGGGCACCGTGATCTTTCAGGTGGATGGCGCCTTTCACAGCGACAACGGCCTGGGCACGGTGGAGCGCGCCCTGCGGCGCGTGCCAAATGCCACCAGTGTGGTGCTCACGGCCATTCCGGTGGCCGACCTCTCGAAGGCCAAGGGCGAAGAACACCGCGACAAGGGTGATTTCGTGCTCTTCACCCGCGCCCCCAAGTAAGGGGGCGTGGCGGCCCGGGGATGGCTATTCCCCGCTGCTGTCGGTGTAGCCGCGCTCCAGCAGGAACGCACGCACCTTGTCCGGATTGCGCTCCACTTCCAATGACCCAGGGCGCAGCCCCGTGCGGATGAGCATGCCGCGCCCTACGCTCGACGCCACCACGAAGGCGTCGGTAGTGATGCATACCACCTCGGCGGTTTCCGACAGCTGCCCCGGGTGCCCGGAAAACACCATCGCCGAGTTCTCGGAGATCCCCTCGGCCTTCATGCTGCCGTGGGGCTCGCTCCAACTCATGCCGGTGAAGAGCACGATATCGTTGTTACCGTCAATGAAGTCTTCCACGGGCACGCCGAGGATACCGGGGTTGGGCTCCAGTTCAGCGCGAACACGATACGCGTCGAAGAGTCCCTCTACATCGGCCGTATCCAGCCCCACTCGAACCGCCTGCCCATCGCGCAGAACGACGGTGATTTCATGTTCAGCGATGGCCATGCCTCGCCAGGCACCCCGCAGCTTGCGGAGTGCTTCAATGCTGTCGTCCGTGGCCTGAAATCGGTATTCGCGCACAAGTCGTCCCGGTAAAGTTCAGGACGAAATCTAGTGCGCGCGTCTAGTGCAGCTTGTGCACCGGAACCCCCAGATACGTGGACGCTGCCTCCAGATGCGTATGCTTGGGCACAAACGACAGTGGCCCCACCTGCGCGTGTGGACCGGAGGTGACCCCGATGCCGAGCACACTGCCCACCCCAATCACCGTCCCTTTGCCCAGCTGGACCCGTTTGGTTTTCAGCCGTCCGTGTTCCACGACGTGCCCGGAGAGGTGAACGTCGGACCCGATCACCACCTCGTCGTCGAAATCGAGGAGATTGTGGTCCATGAGGGACAGACTGTTCACCCACACCAGCCGACCAAGCCGGGCGCCATTGAGGCGCATGTAAAGGTTCCAGAAGGTCGTGGAGCGGAAAGCCGGACCCGCAAACACCCGCACGACGTGTATTGTCATGCTGTAGCGGCCCCAGTTGAGCACGGGCCAGCTGAATTCGTTCAGCGGCAGGTCCAGGTTGTCGGCGGTGCGCCACCCCAGAACCCTGGTGGCCAGCGCCGAGTATAGCATGAAGGAGACCGCGAAAAACAGGTAAGCGGGGATGGCCAGCGCGGAGGCCAGCAGGATCCGCGCGGTGTCGGAAGGCACGTGCGCCGCCACCGCATGCCAGGCCAGCAGCACCGGATAGAATGCTGCCGCGAAAAGCACCGTTTCCAGCAGCACCACTGAAGAGGCGGCCCACGTAAAGCGGACCGAACGTCGCCATGAGGTCGTTGCCATTGTCAGTCGCATCCTCCACCGCTGCGGAGTCACCGTTCCCGCGTTCCACGCCGGAACTGGCCGATCCTGCCCGACTGCACGTGCAGGGACAGGGTCCACCATTAATCTACGTGCCCGGTCTCGACGGCACCGGATTGTTGTTCTATCGGCAGGCGCGTCTGCTGTCGCACCGCTTTCGTGTCATTACCTACCGCCTGCGCGATGAGGCGCCTGATATGGACACGCTGGTGCGAGATATTGTATCGCACCTGGCCCGCGCCGTGCCCGACCACGCGCCCGCGGTGGTGGTGGGCGAGTCCTTTGGTGGCGCGCTGGCCACCAACTTTGCGCTGGCGCATCCCGACAAGGTGGAGCGCCTCGTCATTCTCAATTCGTTCTCGCGGATTACCCCGGCGTTCAAGCTCCCGGTCGCCGTGGCCGGGCTGTCGATGGTGCCGTGGAGCACCATGCAGTTCGTGCGGCGATACACGGCCGCCCGGCTGCACTCGAAACACACGCACGCCGAGGAGATTCAGAAGTTTCTGCTGCTGACCTCCGCGACAACCAAGCACGGGTATCTCAATCGGCTCCGCATTCTGATGCAGCACGATCTCCGTCACCGATTACACGCACTGCGAGTGCCCACGCTGTATCTGGCGGCCGACGAAGATCATCTCATTCCCTCGGTCCGCGAGGCACGGCTCATGTCTTCGCTGGCCCCGTACGCCTCCATGCAGATCCTGGCGGGGCATGGGCATGGCTGTTTCCTGGCGCCGGACCTCGACCTCAATAGCATTCTGCACGCGTGGGAGGCGAGGCTTCCACTGGGGGGTGCCTCGACTTCCGAACGGCTCGCGTGCGACGAGCACTGAAGCCGCAGCCACGCACGCGAGAGGCCGAGGGTACAAACGGAGAACGCGGGTGCCGGCGATCGTCTGCTGGCACCCGCGCGCTCATCGGTCGTTCGTGTTACTTGCCTTCGTCGTTCTCAAAACCGAACGGGTTGACTCCGCCCACGCCGCCCATGTTTTCAATGCGCAGCGTCTGCTTCTGAATGGTGTTGCCGATCTGCAGCACGATGCCGTAGTCGCCAGTGGTCGCGACACTGCCACCACCACCGAAGCCACCAAAGCCGCGCCCCTGCGCCGGCACCGGGAGGCCGATCAGTTCAAAGACCTTCCGAACGGCCGGATTGCTCGCGGCGCCCTGCATTTGGGCCGCCCGCTGCTGTAACTCAGCCACGTTCTGTCCACCGGCGGCAGCTGCCGCCGCCGGACGCGGCGTGGCTTCGGCCGGACGGGCGCAGAACGGATCCCACTGCGTAAGCGGACGCTCACAGGGGCCCTGCGCCCCACGTCCACCGCCGCCGCCACGGAAGTTGAAGCCACCGGCGGGCGGATTGAGCAGCTGCTTGGCGAGGGCCAGTGCAGTGCTGTCGTACTTGGCCTTGGCCAGCGAGTCGAGTACGAGCGGCATGCGCACGGCGCGCAGAATGCTGTCGCGCTTTTCGCTGGGCGAGAGCGGCGCACGCGGCGCCGGACGGCCCGTCACGGAGAAATTCCACGTGACCGTGTGCACACCCACTGAACCCGGGCCGGCGATGCTGGAGATCGTATCGCCCACCGCGTTGAGGATGCTGATGCGCGCCGGGGAACCCGCCTGCGTGATGCGGTAGCTGATGTTCGCACCGTAGGCCGGGTTGGGCGTGGCAAAGAAGCCCTGCGCATTCCCGTTGCCCGACCCACCACGCAGTGGCTCTTCGCCCCATTGGAACGCGGTCTTGGGCTGGAACAGATGCACTGGCTTGGCGGCCACCGTCTTGGTGATCTGCTGCAGCGGCGCCACGTCCACAATCCAGAATCCACGGCCGTGCGTGGCGGCAATGAGCTCGCGATCACGCGGATGAATCTGCAGATCGTACACCGGCACGCTGGGCAGGCCGGCCGCAAACTTCGTCCACGTCGCGCCACGATCCACCGAGGCATACACACTGAGCGACGAGCCCACGTACAGCACATCGGCGTTGGTCGGATCTTCGCGCACCACGTGCAGGAAGTCGGCGTTGCCGTCGGCCGGGAGGTTGTTCACGATGCTCGTGAACGACTTGCCACCATCCTTCGACATGAACAGGTACGGTTTGAAGTCACCGTTGCGGTGATTTTCGAACGCCACATACACCACGTTCTCGTCGAACTTCGACGCTTCAATCCGCGTGACATACACTTCGCCGTTGTTGGGCAACCCCGTAATGCGCGGGGCCAGGTTTTCCCACGTGGCGCCATCGTTGCTGCTCTTCCACACGTTGCCATCATCAGTGCCGGCGTACAGCAGCCCCGGCTTGGCCGGGCTTTCCTCGAGCGCCACCACCGTGCCGTACGTTTCGGCGCCCGTGGCGTCGAGCGTAATGCCGCCGGTAAGACGCAGCGCCGTATCCAGCTTGGCGGTAAGCCCCTTCGCAAGATCCGGCGAAATGATCTGGAGCTCTTCGCCGCGCTTGTTGGACTTGAGCACGCGGTTGCCGCCGAAGTACACCACCGACGGATTGTGCGGCGACAGGAAGAACGGGGAGTTCCAGTTGAAGCGCAACGCGAGATCGGTCGAGTCCTTGGCCTGCAGCTTGCGAAGTGCAGTAATGGCCGTCATCTGCGCCTTGGTGGCCGCCTTGAGCGGATCACCACGCACAATGGCAATGGAGTCTTCCCACTGCTTGTACTTGGCCTGCCACGACGGCTTCTGGAAGGCGTAGCGCTCACCCGTCTTGAGGTTGAGGCGCGACACGTTTCCGGCCTGCGATTCGCCGTACACGATGTTCGGATCGGTGGGATCCATGGCGGCGTAGAAGCCGTCACCACCGGAGATGGTGTACCAGTAGCCGAGGCTCGTCTGGTTCACCCGGCGCTTGGAGGGGCCACACCAGGTGCCGTTGTCTTGCGCGCCTCCGCAGATGTTGTACGGCACGGCCATGTCGAAGGCCACTTCGTAGAACTGCGCGATGGGCAGGTTCTGCGCTTGATTGAAATTGCCGCCCGCGTCGAACGTGATGGCAATACCACCGTCGTTGGCAAGGAACCAGCGCTGCGGATCGTTGGGATCAATCCAGATGCCGTGGTCGTCCACGTGCACGTTCTGCGCCGCGTTGCGCGACGTCTTGCCGCCGTCTTCCGACAGCTGCAGTTCGGTGCTCGAGAAGTACACGCGGTCCGGGTTCTTCGGATCGCTGCGCACCTGCGAGTAGTAGAACGGACGCACGTTGATGTTGTTCATCTGCGTCCAGGTGGCACCGCCGTCGGTGCTCTTCCAGAGTCCGTTGTTCTTCGGGCTCCGCTCGCCGACAATCGGGCCGGTGCTGTTCGCCGCGGCTTCGATCATCATGTACATCACATCGGGGTTGGCGAGGTTGATGTCGAGGCTCATGCGCCCCTTGTACCCGGCCGGAAAGCCACCGCCCTTCACCTCGGTCCACGTTTCACCGGCGTCGGTGCTCTTGAAAAGCCCCGAACCCGGGCCACCGCTGAACAGCGAATACGGCGTACGACGACGCTCCCAGCTGGTGGCGAAGAGCACATTGGGATTCTTGGGATGAATGGCGACATCCACGAAGCCCGCCTTGTCGCTGATGAACTTCACCAACTTCCAGCTCTGTCCGCCGTCGGTGGTCTTGTAGAGGCCACGATCGGGGTTGGAGCGCCACGCGGCGCCCAGCGCGGCCACAAACACCACGTCGGGATTGGTGGGGTGTACCACAATGCGCCCAATGTGCTCGGTCTTTTCGAGCCCCATAGGCTTCCAGCTGAGCCCGCCATCGGTGCTCTTGAAAATGCCACCGCCGGGCTCGATGGAATTGCGGGAGTTCGGCTCACCGGTCCCCGCCCACACCTGCTGCGTATCGCTCGGGGCAATGGCCAGCATGCCCATGGAGATGATGCGCTTGTCGTCGAAGGTGGGGCGCCAGGTGATGCCGTTGTTGGTGCTCTTCCAGATACCGCCGCCGGCGGCCGCCACAAAGACCGTCTTGGACGGACTCGGGATGCCGACCACGTCGGACAGGCGGCCCATGAAATTGGCCGGGCCAACCGTGCGCCAGCGCATGCCGGCCACCGTGGCGGAGTCGAGCGCCTGGGCACTGAGCGATGAGGTCAGCAGCGTACTCTGCAGCACGAGCCCGCCGGTCACCGCGGCCAGGCGCGGGATGATACGAGAAAGGGACATGGAGGGGATGAAAGGGAAACGTGTGGTAAACGTTACGCTGTCTACGTATGGAAAACGTGCGACACTGCCTCCACGTTTAGAAGACCATGATTTCAACTTTCGGAATTGCCGCGCATGACGCGGCCAGCCCGCTCGCCCCGTGGCGCTTTGAGCGCCGCGACGTAGGCGCGCACGACGTACACATTCAGATTCTCTTCTGTGGAATCTGCCACTCCGACCTTCACACGGTGCGCGGCGAGTGGGGACCGTGCCCGTATCCGCAGGTGCCGGGCCACGAAATTGTGGGCCGCGTGGTGTCCGTGGGCGCCGACGTGACGTCCTGGAAAGCTGGGGACCTTGTTGGCGTAGGGTGCATGGTGGACAGCTGCCAGCACTGCCAGCCCTGCGCCGACGGCCTTGAGCAGTACTGCGACAACGGCATGACCGGCACCTACGGCGGGACGGAAAAGGAAACCGGCCGCCCCACGCAAGGCGGCTATTCCACCGGCATCGTGGTGAACGAGAAGTTCGTCCTGCGGGTCCCGGCGAACCTCGATCTGGCCGGTGTGGCCCCCCTGCTCTGCGCCGGCATCACCACCTGGTCGCCGCTCCGGCAGTGGAAGGCCGGTCCGGGCTCACGGGTGGGCGTGGTAGGCATTGGTGGCCTTGGCCACATGGCGGTGAAGCTCGCAGCCGCCCTTGGTGCACACGTGGTTGTCCTCACCACCTCGCCTTCCAAGGCCGAGGACGCCCGCCGGCTGGGGGCGCACGAGGTCGTGGTGTCCCGCGATGCCGCCGCAATGAAAGCGCTGCGCAATTCGCTCGACCTGATCATCGATACCGTGGGTACGCCCCACGACATCGACGCCGAGATGCAGTTGCTGCGTCTGGACGGCACGCTGGTGTTGCTCGGCGGCTCTCCCCAGCCTCACCCGGCCCCGGGGGCCTTCACGTTCATCATGAAGCGTCGGCGGCTGGCCGGCTCACTCATTGGCGGCATTGCCGAAACGCAGGAAATGCTGGACTTCTGCGGACAGCATGGCATCACCGCCGACATTGAGCTCATCAAGGCCGACGCCGTAAACGAGGCGTATGAGCGCATGCTCAAATCGGATGTGAAGTACCGGTTTGTCATCGACCTGGCCACTCTGGCTGAGCCGGTTTAGGGCTCCTCAGGGTCGGTCCCACACGGTGAGCGCGGCCGGTTCCTCATGGGGAGCCGGCCGCGTTGGACTTTGGTCCCTGTGCCAATCGCTACGGTTTGCCCCCTGATTTGCCGATATCCTTCCCAGACAGGATTTCCGCCGACGGAGACGGGCAGACGTTCATGGATGATATCGAGCTGATGGACTTGTTCCCCCAATTTGCGGCCGAGGAAACCCGGACGGGCCCGAACGACGCCCAGGTGACCGAGGTATTGCAGGATCGGGAACGGTTGCGGGAAATTGCTGCCCTGCGGCTCACCGAGCCGGATGTGCAGCACATATTGCGCGATGTCTGCGCGGAGGCGTCCAAGGCCTTGGGCGTGCCCATGGGGATGGTCACCGTGGTCCTTGATGACGCGCAGTTGTTTGCGGGCCAGCACGGATTGAGCGGGTGGCTACAGGAGGCGGGCGGAACACCGGCCGAGTGGGCCTTCTGCCGGTACACCGTGGCTTCCAAGGCGCCGTTCATCGTGAACGATGCCGCGACGCATCCGCTCGTACAGGATAGCCCGCTGTTCACCCAGGATGGACTGCGCTGCTATGCGGGGATCCCGCTGGTGACCTCGCGAGGCCATGCCATCGGCTCCTTCTGCGTTGCCGGGACAACACCCCGGGAGTTTTCCGAAATGGAGATCCAGAAACTGCAGCGCTATGCATCAGAGACGATGCGGCGCCTGGAAACCCGTCGCGTGGAGCTCCAGCCGTGACGCCGAGCCTCCCGGGTTACCACTTCGAAGCCCCCTCGGCGAACATGATTCTCCGGTCGCTGACACGCTATGTGGACGATGATGAGGTGGACGCTTTGTGGCGTCAGGCCTGCCATCAGGCCGGATTTGACGTGCATCGGCTGCCGCATTCGACCGACGAACTGCTCCCGGTCGTGGACGCGCTGGAACAACTGAGTGATCTCGCGGCCGTGTGTGCCAAGGGGCTCCGGATCCGCATCATGTCCTATGCCGTGCTGGCCCGGGCGGGCAAAGGGATCACCGCTACCCCCACCGTTGGTGTCTGAAGGGTCCCCCCGAGCCGCCGTCACCGATTTGTTATCGGGCGCCCTGTGGAATTAGGATTGTCAAGGGTTGCGAGCGCTTGATCGTTCGCGACCGGGGGCCCAGAGCCCGCCCATCCCTTGTCACGATCCACGCAGCGACATGGCGCTCCAACTCGGTGAGTGGGTCGATCCGGAACGCATCCTCATCGTGGAGGATGACGACGCGTTGCGTGAAACGCTGGCGCACACGCTCGCGAGTGTGTGCCGTGAAGTTCGTACAGCGGCAACACTCGCCGACGCGTTTCACGAGGCCATCCACTCCCCTCCGGAACTCATCGTCCTTGATCTCGGGCTTCCCGATGGAGATGGAACAGAGCTCGTCACGCGACTGCGTGAAGCGACGGATGTGCCCATCATCGTGTTGAGCGGGCGGGATACCGAAGAGGCCAAAGTGGCGCTGCTGGATGCCGGCGCCGATGATTTCCTCATCAAACCGTGCGGCGGCGCGGAACTGCTGGCGCGTGTGCGCGGACAGTTGCGCCGCTCGGTCACGTCGCAGGCCGCGCGCTCCTGGTCCCACATCGAGGTGGATGGCGTGGAGATTGATCTGGTCGCGCAGCGCGTAGTGCGCGACGGACAGCCACAGCGCCTGACACCCACCGAATGGGCTCTGCTGCGGGCGTTGGTGCTGCAGGCGGGGCGCGCCATCTCGCCCAAGCAATTGTGGGACATCGTCTGGGATCGGGAATTTGGCGACTACTCGACCCATGTGCGGGTGCACATCACGCACCTACGTCGGAAGATTGAACCCAACCCACAGGTGCCGCGCCTCATCATCACCGAACCGGGTGTGGGCTACCGCTTCAACGGGCCGCAGTGACGCTGCGCACGGCAGGGGTCTGGCTCATGTGGCTGGGGCTCTACGGGCTCACCACGCTATTGCTCTATTCCATTTCGGCGCTGCCCGACATTCGCGTCTCCCACGGGGTGCTCGGCTATCTGGTCTTGATCATTGCGGCCAGCCGGCACGGCGGGCGAGCCCTGTCGCTGGCCATGGTCGCGCTGGGCTATCTGTCGGTGGATTGGTTGTTCGTACCGCCACGTTTCAGTTTTGGCCACGCCAGAGAGATGGACTGGATTGTCCTGATTGCCTTTCTGGCCACCGGATGGCTGGTGTCGGAGCTGTTCGCCAAACAGCGTGAAAGCACCCGCATTGCCGAAGAGCGCACCGCGGAAGTGGAGCGACTGAGTCGCGAACGACTGGCGCTGGAGCGGGAAGCCTCCATGGCGCAGGTGCTGGGGGAAGCCAATCGCCTCAAGAACGCCCTGCTCAACTCCATCGCGCATGACCTGCGCTCCCCGGTGTCCACGCTGTCGCTGCTGGCCGATCCCGCGTCCGGATTTACCAGTCAGTTGGCGTTGCAGCGGATCGGTGAGGAAGCGGGGCGGCTGGGGGAATTCATTGGCATGCTGCAGCGATTCGCCAACGAGGGTGGCGCCGTGCTCGCGGCCGATGCGTACGCGGTGGATCGATTGGTGCAGACGGCTGTGCGCTCCTCGGAGGCCATGCTGGTCGGCCGCACGGTGCGTCTTCCCGGCGGTGAGGCCGGCGCGACCGTCACCTGCGACTTTACCCTCTCTCTGCAGGTCATCGGCAATCTGCTGCAGAATGCCGCACGGTATTCCCCAACGACGGAAGCCATTGACCTCTTCGTGCAGGCCTCAGCCGACGTGGTGGATGTGGTGGTAGCCGACCGTGGCCCCGGTCTGTCGACCGAAGAGTTGCAACGCCTGTTCACGCCCATGCGCCGTCGTCAGCGCGACGGCCACGGCGTGTTGGCGGATTCGCGTATGGGCATGGGGCTCACCATTGCGCGCACGTTTGCGCGCGCGCAAGGCGGTGAGGTGTTGCATCGCCCGCGTGACGGCGGGGGCTCGGAGTTTGTGTTGCGGCTGCCCCGCACGCTGCCGGGTGCCGCTGTCTCTATTTGAGGCAATCGTTCAGGAGCGCCTTCTTGGCCGACTCGGGAGTTCTGATGTCCTTGTAGAACTCCTCGAAGTACGACAGCGTCCCCTTGACCGTGCCGGGCGCGATGAGCTTGCCAATGGTGTCCGCATACAGCGCTTCAATGGCCGGTCGCTTGGCCTTGAAGATCTCGTACACGGCCGGATAGGCTGCTTCATGCGCGCACCAGCCGCGAAAAAGCCGCGTGCGCACACTGCGAATGGGGAGCGACGGATCAGTGCCGGCGTAGTGCGCGTTGATGACACCGGAAAAATCGAAGTCGTAGCCCACCGGCGCGTACGTCCCGTTGGCCAGCATGACGATCTCCCCGTTGTGCAGGCCGTTGAACGAGACGTCGGTATTGGCGATGAAGTACAGAAACGTGTAGGCCATGGCGGTGTGCGCCGGGTCCACATCGTCGGCTGTCGCTCCTTTGCGGTCGAGGATTTTGCCACCCACGCGTTCGGCCATCTGGGCCGGATCTTCAATGAGGAAGCCGTAGCGGGTGGTTTCCACGGTGCCGGTGGCACTGTCGGCGTAGGCGATCCGCAGGATACGCACTTTGTGCGACAGTTCCGTGAGTTGGCGATAGACGCGATACAGCTGCGCTTCCTGCAGGTTGTACTGCTCGTACTGCGCCGTGTTGCGGCAGTAGCCGACCAGCTTGGGTTCCTCGAGGTTGGCAAACTCGGTACCATCGGCGGTCTTGCCGCCGAACTTGAGTCGCAGCGGCGGAAAGTCGCAGTGCTTGAGCCGCCAGACGCCGCGGGTCTTGGCGCGAATGGGGACGGAGACCTTCTTGCCCGATGAATCGGTGTAGCTGATGGATGCCGTGCGCCATGGGGCATCCTGCTGCTTGTCCCGCTTGATCTGCTTCATGTTCAGCGTGAGCGTCACATCGAAGGGAAGCTCACTGCGAAACAGGCGGGGATTCGGCGCTTTCTTGGCCACCGCGTCCCCGGCCGAATCCAGCTTGGGCGTTTTGGGCGTCTTGGGAGCTTTCTCCGCCTTGTCCTTCTTTTCTTTGGCGGCTTGCGCCGGCAGCATGGTGGGCGTGGCGACCGGGAGCAACACAGCCGACAGTGTCGCCCACAACAGGGGCATCAGGACGCGACGAGCAGACACGACAGACATGGGCAGAGGCCTCGTTCCGGCAGAATCAGTCAATTTCGGCAGACGTAAGCTGTGACGCACCAGCGGCACGGACCAGCGACAGCAGTTCATCCGGTCCGGATTTCTTGCGCAACTGTACACGATACTCGAGGACGGTCAGTTCATCACCCACCTGCATCCCCCCAAAGCGCCAGGTCTTGGTGAACTCCGAAAGGCGAGGCTCGAGGACCCGCCGGAGACCGTTGGCATTGGAGGTGGTCAATCGCAGCGTACGCTCTTCCACCACCACCGGCATTTCGGTGGTCATGTTGTTGGCTTTCGCACGGCGCCAGGCCCGATCGGCCAGCCCCTCCAGCTGCTCCGTGGTCATGTTCTTGAGCACCTCATCATCCATGCGCGCCACAAAGGTGCCGGTGCGCGACATCTGCTTGGCGCGGGCCAACTTGCGCTCCGCCAGACGCCCATCGAGCTCCATGGGTGCGCTGCCAAAGTCGGTGTACCACAGCGCGAGCGCGAGCACGTTGAATCCCATCGACAATACGGCCGCCACCGGCAGGTTCACTGCCGACGACAGCCCAATGGCGGTGGCGAGAAACACATAGACGGCGTCCTTGGAATCATCGAGCGAATTGCGGAATCGCACCGCCGCTACAATGCCAGCCAGTGAGAAGGCCAGTGCCAGCGAGTATTTCACCAGCAACACGATGCCCGCAACGACGGTGGGGAGCACCACCAGCAGCTGCACGACCGACTGCTGATACCCGCGCTTGGCGCGCGTGAGCAGATAGATCCAGGCCACCGGCAGCGACAGCAGGGCCGCCGCCGCCATGGCGACCCCCACGGTGAGCGCCAGCGTGGCTTCGTCGAGTCCCGAAGTGGGCGCCGCGTTCGCGAGGTCTCGGAACGAGGTCGCCGTGGGTGCCGTCTCGGCGCCCAGCCCCATGAGCGCCTCCAGCGACGGTGGCAGCCAGCGAGCCCCGCGCAGCACCAGCAGCGCCGTGCCACCCACCAGTACGGTGTAGTAGACCAGACAACGCAGGATGACGCGGGTAGCCGGTGTATTGCGCCAGCTGCCCACGCTCATGACCACACGCTCCACGAGTGACGCATCAGTTCCATGTTCGAGAAGGCGGCGTGAGCCATTCGACCGGCTCACGGGTACGACGGGGAAGGAAGCGCTGGCGCCCCTTCCCCGGCTCCTCGCCGACGGGCGGCAAGGGGGAATCGCGTCCAGTATCGTGCGTCACAGGCGTTCGCGCCATACATTCGGCCCATGAAGCGTTCCATACCTTGGGTGCCCGTGGCACTCACACTGGCCTGCATGGCGGGCGCCGCAGCTCCTTCCGAGGCTTCCACTGCGACGCGGGCCCGTCCCGCCGTGGCGCCTCGGCCGCAACCGCCACAGCGTCCGTCGCTGGTGGTCCTGATCACGATCGATCAGTTCCGGGCCGATTACGTGGACCGCTACGGGGCACAGCTGACCGGCGGCATTGCCCGTTTGGCGCGCGGTGGAGCCCGCTTCTCGGCCGCGCACCACGATCACGCCATAACGGAAACGGCCCCCGGCCACGCCACGCTACTCTCCGGGCGCTTTCCGCGCAGTACCGGCATCATGATGAACGCCATTGGCGTGGACGATGAGGCCGCCCCGCTGGTCGCGGGTGGGTATGGCTCCGGCGCGTCTCCCACCCGCTTTCGTGGGACCACGCTGGTGGACTGGATGACCGCGGCCGACAAGCGCGCGAAGACGCTCTCCGTGTCCATGAAGGATCGCGGCGCCATTTTGCCCGTGGGGCGCGCGAAAACTGACGTGTACTGGTACTCCATCGACGGCCGATTTCTCACCAGTACGTATTACCGCAAGGATCTCCCGTCGTGGGTCGCCCAGTTCAACGACCGCCAGATGGTGGCAGGGTTCGCGGGCAAGGCGTGGAATCTGCTGCTCCCCGACAGTGCGTACACCGAAAAGGACAGTGTCCCCATTGAAATGGCTGGACGCAACGTCACCTTCCCGCACGTCCTCACTGAGGACGTGATGGACGCGGGGGCCAATATCCGCATCACGCCGTTCATGGACGACATGGTGCTGGCCTTCGCGCTGCACGGACTCCAATCCCTCAAGCTCGGTACGGGTCCGCAGACGGATCTGCTCGCGGTATCGCTGTCGGCCACCGATGTCATTGGCCACAACTACGGCCCCGATTCGCGCGAAATGCACGATCAGGTGCTGCGCGTGGATCGCGCCGTGGGCACGTTCCTCGATTCTCTCTACAAGCTGCGCGATTCGTCGGCGATCACCGTGGTGCTCACCTCCGACCACGGCGTGGGCACCATTCCCGAATTGGCGCCGCCCGGCATGCAGCCCCCCCCGCGTCGGGTGTCTTTGGCCTCCATCGTGCCGGCGCTGCGCGACAAGCTACGCGCCCTCAAGGTGGATACCTTCGCCATTGAGACCGATGTGAACATCGTGCTCGCGGATCGGCGGGCGTTCCGCAAGCAAGCCGATCTCGACAGCGCCATGGCGTTTCTGCTGGACCAGATCCGTGCGGTCCCCGGCGTGGCTCGGGTAGACCGCTTTCAGGCGTTGCTGGCCGATACGGCCACCGACGTGATTGCACGTCGGTGGGCGCATCAGTTCCCCGCCACCGTCAATGTGGAAGCGGTCATTACGCTCGACCCGCTCTCCACCTGGGGCGGCAACATCGCGTCGCACGGGTCCCCCCGTGACTACGACTCCCACGTACCGTTGCTCTTTGCGGGCTTCGGGGTCACCCCCGGCGTGCGCTCCCAGTTTGTGCGCACGGTGGACATTGCCCCCACCCTGGCGCAGCTGCTGGGAGTCAAAGTGCTCGAACCCGTGGACGGCGTCGCGCTCCCCATCCGCTAACGCCGCCCCGTCGCGGGCGCCGCGTCTCAGGCGCCGCCCGTGACCTCGATTTCCCGCACCGCAATGTGCCCACTGGAGTCGGCATGTGGGCACGACCGGGCAATGGCCACGGCTTCGTCATAGTCGGCGGCGTCGATCAGGAAGTAGCCGGACACGATTTCGCGCAGTTCGGCGTACGGGCCATCGCGCACCACCAGCGCGCCGCCTTCTCGGCGCACGATTTTCCCGCCTTCGTCGCGCAATTTCTCCCCGCCACGCAGCTTCCCCTGCGCGCCCAGCTCTTGCGCCCAAGCCGAATAGCGGGCCACGATTGCCTGCAGCTCGGCGGGCGACAGTTCGGCGTAGTCGCTGGGATTGTCAGACAACAGCAGCATGAACATGGACATGAAAACTCTCCGGTTGTGACCGTGGATTCGGAAGCACCGCGTACCGGCGCGTCCTGGTATCCAGGTGACGCAGGGTTGGCCACGGAATCGACATCCGCCGTGGCCGAGGCGTCCAGCGTGATGACATTGCTGACCGATCCGCAGGGATTCCGGAGTGCGGCGGCGGCGCTGACCGCCGTGCTGCTGCGAAAGTACGGCACCGGACAGTGGGACACCGTAGAAGATGCGGTGCAGGACGCCTTTGTGGCGGCGGCCCGTACGTGGCCGGTCTCCGGGGCCCCAACCGTACCACTGGCCTGGCTAACCCGGGTAGCTCACCGCCGCTACCTCGATCGCCTCCGGGCAGGGCGACGGCTGGTGGCAGACGATGGGCAGGCCGACCAGGTCGCGTCTCCGGAACCGGATGACACCGCGAACGAGACCCCGCTGGGGGACGACCAGCTCCGGCTCCTGTTTATGTGCTGCCATCCCGCACTCTCGGCGGACTCACGCGTCGCGCTGACCCTCAAGTGCGTGGCGCAGTTGAGCGTTCCGGAAATTGCGCGCTTGCTGCGTGCGGAGGAGTCGGCCGTGGCCCAACGGCTCGTGCGCGCCAAGCGCACCCTACGCGACGCGCGGGCGTCGTTCGTGGTCCCCAGCGCTGCCGAGGTCCCGATCCGTTTGGACGATGTGCTGACGGTGTGCTACGCGCTCTTTGCCGAGGGGCACCTGGCCACCGGTGGAGATCTGCTGGTGCGTGGGGACCTGTGTCAGGAAGCGCTGCGACTGGTGACGATCCTGACCCAGTGGCCGGAGACGGCGCAGCCGCACACGCACGCGCTGCTCGCGCTGCTCTGTTTTACCGCCGCGCGACTGCCGGCCCGCGCCGATGGTGACGACGTGGTATCGTTGCGGGAGCAAGATCGGTCGCGCTGGGACGCACGGCTCATTGCTCGTGGCGTGCGGGCGCTCGATGCCTCGGCCAGCGGCGCGCAATTCACGCGCTATCATGCGGAGGCGGAAATCGCCGCCGCGCACTCGCTGTCGCGTTCGTGGACCGACACCCCGTGGGCCGTCATTGTGGCGGCGTACGACAGACTGCTTACTATCGCCCCCTCTCCAATGGCCCGTCTGTCCCGACTCGTGGCGCTCGCCGAATGTGGTGAGGTGGCGCAGGCGCTGGACGCGCTGGAGGCCGACGCCACGATGTTTGCCCACTGGCCGGAGTGGCATGCCGTGCATGGGACGCTGCGCGCGCGAGCGGGGGAGTACCACCGAGCCGTAGACGCATTCAATGCCGCACTGGCCTTGCCCGCATCGGTTCCGGTGCGGCGCTACTGGACACGCCAGCGTGAGGCGGCATTGGCCGCGGGGGCGCGCGGATGAATCCACGGGAGGAATGGCTGATGCAGGCCACGACGCGTGGCACGTCCACTGCCGACGCGCTGGCGCGTTTTGACGAACTGCCGCCTGTTGCCTGTGCGGAGCTGTACGGGCATTGGCGCGGACGCGGTCTGCCAACCGGTCATTTCATGGATGGCCTGCTCGAGTCGTATGCGTGGCACGGCAAGAGTTTTGTTTCCGACGAAGAGGTGCATCCGCTGGTGTTTCTCCGCGGTGGTGCGCGAGTGTCGGTGGATCCGTGGCGTATCCCCCTCGGCCTTGCCCGCTGGCCCTGGCTGTCGCAGAGCACGGTGGCCGGCTGGCTATTCCGCCTTGGACTGCCGCTGCTGACCACACGAGCGCCGCGCGCCCGCCTGCGGGCCATGATTGTGCGCGGTGTGGTTACCGCAACCATGGTGTACGATCACTTGCCCATCATGGACAGCTTTCGGCGCGTAGACGATCGCACGTTGCTGGGGCTCATGGATATGCGTGACGCGCCGCCGTTCTTTTTTGTGCTGGAGTTCGAGGGCGTGGTCGACGCCGCTGCGGGGGCGGCATAGCCACTCATCGGTATAAGCAACCTGTTCGCGCTTGAACGCGCAGCACCCACGTGGCACATTGCCGCATGCGCCTCGCGAAATGGTTGACCGTTGGCTTCATGCTGACCGTGCTGTTGCTGCTCGGCTACTCGGCCGTTGCGGCCCCCGACAGGACGGTGGCCGAATTGGCCCCCCGCTGGGCACCGCCGCCGTCGGTGTTCCGCCCGGTTGACGGGCTGCAGGTGCACCTGCGCGACGAAGGCCTCCAGGCCGATAGCGTGCCCGTTCTGCTGCTGCATGGCACGTCGTCGAGTCTGCATACGTGGGAGGGATGGTCGGGCACGCTGCGAGGAACCCGAAGGGTCATTTCGGTAGACCTCCCCGGATTCGGGCTGACCGGCCCCGACCCGCGCGATGACTATCGTATGGTGCGCTACACCCGCTTCGTGACGGCGCTGCTCGATTCCCTGCAGGTCGCGCGGGTAGATATCGCGGGCAATTCGCTGGGGGGAGAGATTGCCTGGAACGTGGCGGCGCGACACCCGGAGCGAGTGCGGAAGCTGGTGCTGGTGGATCCTGCCGGCTTTGCCTTCACGTCCGCCTCGGTACCGATTGGCTTTCGGCTGGCCCGCACACCGTCGCTCTCGTGGCTGTTCACCCGCATTCTCCCGCGCAGCGTGGTGGAGTCGAGCGTGAAGGATGTGTACGGCAATCCGGCGCTGGTCTCCGACGCGATGGTGACGCGGTACTACGAACTCGCGCTGCGTGCCGGCAACCGGGCCGCCGTGCAGGCGCGCTTTGCCCAATCCGCGCCGGGCGCTGATACCGCCCTGATTGCCCGCATTACGGCGCCCACGCTCATGTTGTGGGGGGGGCGAGACAAGCTCATTCCACCATCGGAGGCCGCACGCTTTCAGCGGCTGTTGCCCATGGCTCAACTGGTCATGTATCCCGAACTTGGCCACGTACCACAGGAAGAAGACCCGCGGCGCACCGTGACCGATGTGCTGGGGTTTCTGGCGGAGCGCTGAGCGTTCAGCGCCCCGCCCTCTCCGTGCAGCAGTTAGCGCCCGGCGTTCGCCCGAACGGTGAGTAAGCCCAACCGCTCTCCAGCGGCGCGCAGTGTTTCTTCACGCTTGGCGAAGTGGAAGCGAATGAGATGCTTGACCGGTTCACGGAAGAAGCTGGAGCCGGGGACGCCAGCCACGCCCACCTCCTTGATGAGCCATTCACTGGCCTTGGTGTCGTCGGCAAAGCCCAGCGCGCTGATATCCACCATCACGTAGTACGCGCCCTGCGGCTCGGTAAATGGCAACCTGGTTGAGCGCAGAATATCCAGAAAGAGTTCGCGCTTGGCGGTGTAGAGCTGCGTCAGTCCTTCGTAGTACGAGGACGGGAGCTCCAGCGCGCCTACCGCCGCTTCCATGAGCGGGGCAGCGGCACCCACGGTAAGAAAATCATGAACCTTCTTGGCCTGGTTGATCACTCCGGCCGGCGCGTGCACGTAGCCCAGGCGCCATCCCGTAATGGAGTATGTTTTGGACAGCGAGTTGCAGGTGATCGTGCGCTCAAAGGCGCCGGGGAGCGTATTGAAGTACACATGCTCGTGCGGCGCGTAAATGATATGCTCGTAGGGCTCATCGGTAATCACCCACGTGTCGTACTGCTCGGCGTACTTGAGAATGGTGAGCAGTTCGTCGCGCGTGAAGACCTTCCCGCTGGGATTGGACGGATTGCAGATGACGATCGCTTTGGGCTGCTGCGCGAAGGCCTTGGCCAGATCGTCTTCGTCAAAGCCGAAGCCCGGCGGATGCAGCGGCACATAAATGGGCTCGGCGCCGGACAGGATGGCATCGGCCGCATAGTTCTCGTAGAACGGTGAGAAGACGATGACCTTGTCGCCTGGATTGCAGGCCGTCATCATGGCCACCATCATCGCTTCGGTGCTGCCGCACGTCACGACGAGGTGCTGGTCGGGATCGACATCCAGCTTCGTGAAGTGGCTGATCTTTTTGGCCAGCGCCTGACGGAAGCGTGGTGCTCCCCAGGTGACGGCGTACTGATGAAACGGTCCGCGAGTCGCTCGCTCCAGCCCTTCCAGCAGGACCTCCGGCGGGTCGAAGTCGGGGAAGCCCTGCGAGAGATTGATGGCACCATGCTGATTCGCGAGCCGAGTGGTGCCGCGAATGACGGATTCCGTAAAGACGGACAGGCGTGTGGCTGTGGATGGCATGGGCGAGAGACTACCGCCCGATTCCGACTCGCGCCATATCGTGGCACTATTTCCGTATGCCCAATTCTCCGTCCCCGATGCCCTCCCGTGCGCTCTGGCTGATCTGCCTCTCCGGGCTGATCCCGTTTCTCGTCTGCCTCGCACTGGTATACGGCAGGGGTGAGTACGCCGAAGCGGCCAAGGTGGTGTTCCTCATGTACACCGGGCTCACCCTCAGCTTTCTGGGTGGCGCGCGGTGGGGAGCGGAACTCGTGCGAGCGCCGGACACCCCCAGCTTGCCACGGCTCATCCTTTCGGCCATGCCATCCATCGTCGGCCTGATGGCCATGGTGCCACAGGTCCCTCTGCTGGCCGGCTACGGCATGGTGGTCGCGTCGAGCGTGCTGCAGCTCGCCTGGGACCGGTCGGCCTCGCAGAGCGGGCTCCTGCCGTCGTGGAACGGGCGCATACGCACGGTCATGAGCGTTCTGGGATTACTGTGCACGATGGCAATGATCCCGGCACTGCTTTGAACTGCAGTGAACTGCTGGAAAAGCGTCATGGGTTATGGGTTATCGGGTCACCGAGTAACTGCGGAACTGCGGTTACCGCGTTAACCCGGTGACCCGATAACCCATAACCCATGACGCTTTTACACTGCCTTTCTCTGCCTTAGCCACAGGCTGATCAGCAACGCTCCCAGTGCGGCGACGTCTATGGCCCCAAACGCCAGCGCCGCCGCGGTGGCTTTGGGTGCGTGGGCCGGCTGGCTGGCCCCCAGGAGGACGCCGACGCCGGCACATACGGTGAGCACCCGCAGAACCTGGATGCCGTGGGTCCGGGGGCGTTTGGGGAGCTGCTGGGGCGCCACGTTTTTCCAGCGCCACAGGAGCCGTTGAGCGGCAATGCGGCGCCACATCAGCGCACAGGCGATCCCGAAGCCGATGGTGAGCCAGAGTTGCAGGGCGTCGTGCAACGGTGCGGTGCTGCCTAGGTGGGGAACCGGGGTGCGCAGAAAGGGAAACCACGGCACCAGCCACCCGGAATGATTGCCGTGGGTAATGCCATCGAGGACCACGTGCGACATTCCCCCGATCCAGGCAGACACGGCCACGCGCCCCCAATCAGCCAGGCCTCGTGCGGGCTCAAGGGCGGCGAGATCATGGAGCCGCAACCATGAGACGTCTCGGACGTAGGGGAGCAGCACCGGGAACACGATCCGGGTCAGGAGCCGATGCAGCACCAGAACCAACGGTACCGTAAACCAGAGCTGGGCCGATACCGTGTGACTGAAGATCCAGTCGTCGGCCAGTCGGAAGATGAACTCCAGATCTGGCGCCATACTCCCCAGGCAAAGCGCCAGCCCGGAGAAATGGCGTGGCCACTTCATCTTGAGCGGCAAGACGAGGGTCTGGTGCGCAAGCAGGGTAGCGGGCACGTATCACGGGCGAGAGGGACCCTCGGGCCATCGCGGACGTCAGGAATCATCGGCGGGCCACGCCACGATTTCCGGACGACTTCGTCCCGAAGACACCACGGTTGCGCCACGGGCGTGTGACGGGCGGCCACGCCCCCCGGCGTGCGAAACGTTTCCGAATGGCCGGTGAACTCGTCCTGTCATTGCCCGGTGGCGTTCCGAAGCCGTAACGCCTTCCGTGGCAGGTTGTCCGCCCCCTTCGCCACTGCCGTAACAGCGTGCCCCAACTCGACAAGGTCCTGCCGCGCCTGGAATCAGGCGCCGCCACACAGATTCTCCTCGAGACCAACGCGCCTATTCGCTGCATGACCCCCAATGGGTTGCAGCAGGTGAGCACGCAGGTTTTGTCGCAATCTCAGGTGCTCGCGTTGGTCGGCGAACTGGCAGGGCCGGAGGACCGCGCGGCCATTGTTGCCGCCGAGGGGATCAAGTTCACGTACACGTGGAACGAGAAGCAATGGCTGGTGCAACAGGAGCCAGACGCCTCGACGACCCGCATTCATATTCGTCCGTGGGTGGAACGCGAGAGCACGGGTGAGCCGAGCACCGATCAGAGCACTGTCCGCAAACGCGAAGGGGACGCGCCGTTTGGTCCGTTCCATTCCAATGACGCGGCCAAGGCGGCGCTCGAGAAGCTGTTGCGCATCCAGTGCTCACGCGGCGCTGCCGACCTGCACCTGCGGGTCGGAGAGCCGCCCATCTTCCGCATGGGTGGCGATCTGCTGCGTCTTGAAGACGAAGCGGCACTGGATGATCAAACCGTGACCGCCATGATGCGCTCCATCATGCCGGACAAGAACAAGAAGGAATTCGACACCCAGTGGGATACCGACTTCGCCCATGAAATCGAGGGCGTGTCGCGCTTCCGTGTGAATGTGCTGCGTGATCGGCACGGAGTGGCGTCCGTCATTCGGACGATTGCCAGCAACACGGTGACGGTGGAACAGATGGGGATCTCCCCCGAAGTGCAGGCCCTGTGCCATCTCACCAAGGGACTCGTGTTGGTGACCGGGCCCACTGGCTCCGGCAAGTCCACGACACTGTGCGCGCTGGTGGACCTCGTGAATCGGACCCGCTCCGATCACATCATCACGATCGAAGACCCCATCGAGTTCGTCCACCAGAGCAAGAAGTGCCTCATCACGCAACGGCAGGTGGGGGTGCACACGCAGTCGTTCAAGAGTGCGTTGCGGGCCGCATTGCGCGAAGATCCCGACATCATTCTCGTGGGTGAGCTGCGCGACCTGGAAACGATTGCCATTGCGCTGGAGACGGCGGAAACCGGCCACCTCGTGTTCGGGACGCTGCACACCAGCACGGCCGCCAGCACCATCAACCGTATTGTGGACCAGTTCCCCGCCGACCGGCAGGATCAGATCCGCATCATGCTGGCCGAATCGCTCAAGGGTGTCATTTCGCAGACGCTGTGCAAGAAGATTGGCGGCGGCCGCGTGGCCGCCCGCGAAATCCTGCTGGTGAACAAGGCCGTGAGCGCCCTCATTCGTGAGGGCAAGACGGTACAGATTCCCAACATCATTCAGACCCAGAAGAAGCTGGGCATGGAAACGCTCAACGACGCGCTGCTCAATCTGGTGAAGAGCAAAACGATTGAGGCCGAAGAGGCGTATGTGAAGGCCGTGGAAAAGAAGGAAATGAGCGCCAAGCTGCGCGCCCTCGGCCACAACATCGACAACGTGGCGGGCGAGGAGTAAGCCTCGCCCCTGTCCTCGGCGTGCCTATTTGGCCGCCGCGGTGCACTCCAGTTCCACCCGCGCCCCGGACAGCAGCGTGGCCTGTACCGCGGCCCGCGCCGGATACTTGCCGTTGCTGAAATACGAGCGGTAGACCTCGTTCATGGCCGGCCATTCCTTGAGGTCGGCCAGAAAGGCGGTGCACTTCACCAGCCGGTCCATTCCCAGCCCCGCCGCCGCCAGCGTGCGCTTGATGTTTTCCATCACCTGCTTCGTTTCCGCAGAGATGCCGCCCGGCACCAGCGTCAAACCGGTCCCGACGGTGCCCAGCGTACCGGAGACGAAGACCAGATTCCCGACCCGCACAGCAGGGGAGAACGGATTGGCCGGCGGACCATCGGGATGGATGTACTCCGGCTCCGCGACCGGCGTGGGGCGACGGGCACTGCATGCGGTGCCAAGGGCGGCAACGGCGAGGACGAGCGCCAGGGTGCGCACGACGCGAAACGGCGATGAGGTAGGCATGCCCCGAAGCTGATGCCACCACGGGCCACGTCAAGGCTGGGACGGTTGTTTCGGAAACACCCCTCGCGCCAGCGAGGACCACCGTACAGCTTTTGGGGAACGCTGTTTAGCGACACCGGCGCTCCCACCCCACCCCGCCGGTGAAGGACCGATCGGCCCATCCTTCCCGGGCCGCGAACAGGAGGAGCAGTGCAGGCTGCACAAACCACGGAGTTCGACGCGATTGTCGTAGGCTCCGGTATCTCCGGCGGCTGGGCCGCAAAAGAGCTCACCGAAAAGGGGCTCAAGGTGCTCATGCTCGAGCGTGGCCACAACATTGACCACATCACGGGCTACACCAACGCCACCAAGGGGCCGTGGGAATATCCCCACCGCGGCGGCCGCACCCAGAAAATGATCGCGGAGTATCCGGTGCTGAGCCGTGATTATCCGCTCAACGAAAAGAATCTCGACTACTGGGCGAACGACAAGGATTCGCCGTACACCGAGACCAAGCGCTTCGACTGGTACCGTGGCTACCACCTGGGCGGCCGCTCCCTCATGTGGGGGCGCCAGAGCTACCGCTGGAGCGACTTCGACTTCGACGCGAATGCCAAGGAAGGCATCGCGGTCGACTGGCCCATTCGCTACAAGGATATCGCGCCGTGGTACTCCTATGTGGAGAAGCACGCCGGCATCCAGGGGACGCGCGAGAATCTGCCGCAGCTCCCCGATAGTGAATTTCTTCCCGGCTTTGCGCTGAATTGCGGCGAAGAGCACGTGGCGGCGCAGATGAAGAAGAACTACGGCGGCAAGCGGCATCTCATCATCGGCCGCAGTGCGAACCTCACGCAGCCCCTGCCCGGTCGTGGCCAGTGTCAGACGCGTGATGCCTGCTGGCTGGGGTGCATCTTTGGTGCGTACTTCAGCACGCAGTCGTCCACACTGCCGGCGGCCGTAAAGACCGGCAATCTCACGCTCAAGGTCAACTCCATCGTGCACGAACTCGTGTACGACAAGGACAGCAAGAAGGTGAGCGGTGTGCGCGTGGTGGATGCCATTACCAAGGAAGCCACCGAGTACAAGGCCAAGATCTTCTTCCTCTGCGCCTCCACGCTCAACTCCACGTGGCTGCTCATGCGTTCAGCGCGTGACCTGTGGCCCGGCGGGTTGGGGAGCGCGAGCGGTGAACTCGGGCACAACCTCATGGACCACCACTTCCGCCTCGGCGCGAGTGGCCGACTGGAAGGATTCGACGACAAGTATTACCACGGTCGTCGGCCCACGGGCTTCTACATTCCGCGCTGGCAGAACCTGTTTGGCGACAAGCAGCAGTACCTGCGTGGCTATGGCTATCAGGGCAGCGCCAGCCGCGAAGGGTGGGGACGCGCGGTGGCCGAGTTGGGCATTGGCGGCGACTTCAAGGATCAGATGGCGCAGCCCGGGCAGTGGACGATTGGCGGCACGGCCTTCGGCGAGATGCTTCCCGACCACAGCAACAAGATCTCCATTGACGAGACCAAGACGGACAAGTGGGGCCTGCCCGTGCTGAAAATCGACTGCGAGATCAAGGAAAACGAAAAGCTGATGCGCAAGGACATGACCGTGCAGATGGCGGAAATGCTCGAGAGCAGCGGCGTGAAGGATGTGAAGACCTTTGACAGCGGCTACGCGCCGGGCATGGGTATTCACGAGATGGGCACGGCGCGCATGGGGCGCGACGCCAAGACATCAGTACTCAACGCCAACAACCAGGTGTGGGACGCGCTCAATGTGTTCGTCACCGACGGGTCGGCCATGACCTCGGCCGCGGCGGTGAACCCGTCACTCACCTACATGGCGCTGACCGCGCGCGCGGCGGATTTCGCCGTGAATGCGCTCAAGCGTCGCGAGCTGTAAGGAGATCGCATCCGATGACTGACTTCGAAAAGCTGTCCGGAATCGATCGCCGCGAAGCGATCAAGCGGGTGAGTGTGTTGTTGGGTGGCGTGGCGTTCGTGGGCGGCAGCTCGCTCATGACGGCGTGTGCCGGTGATCGTCCGCCGGCGGCCGACACGACCAAGGCGGCGGTAGCACCAGCGCCCATTGGCGAGTTCTCGGTGGCCGACCAGCAGTTCCTCGACGAGGTGGCCGACACGATTCTCCCCACGACCGCCAAGTCGCCAGGCGCCAAAGCGGCAGCGACGGGGCCGTTCATGGCCGTGATGGTGACGGACACGTACACGCCGGAAGACCAGAAGGTCTTCCGGGCCGGCATGACGGCGCTGGACGAGGCGTGTAAGGCCAAGCACGGCGCCAGCTTCATGCAGGCCACGGCTGAACAGCGCACGGCGCTACTCACGGAGTTGGATGCCGAACAGCACGCGTTCATGAAGACCAAGAAGCCGGAAGAGCCCACGCATTACTTCCGGATGATGAAGGAGCTGTCGTTGCTGGGTTTCTTTACGAGCGAGATTGGCTACAACAAGGCCATGCGCTACAAGGAAACGCCGGGCAAGTACGAGCCGTGCCTTCCGTACGTGAAGGGCGAGACGAGCTGGGCGTCGCACGCCTGATTTCCGCCATCATTCCCTACGCTCATGTACCACACCGTCGAAGAATTCCTGAATCACTGGGACTACGAGTCGTCAGAAACGCTGAAGCTGCTGGAGGGTCTGACCGACGCCTCGTTGCCGCAGCCGATGTATCCGGGTGGGCGCACGCTGGGGCGACTGGCCTGGCACATTGCGCAGACGGTGCCGGAGATGATGAACCAGACCGGGTTGGCGGTGGTCGGGGTCGATGAGCACGCGCCAGCGCCCTCAACGGCTGCGGCCATTGCGCAGGGCTACGCCGTGGCCGCGGCGTCGCTGGCGTCAGAAGTTCAGAGCAAGTGGACTGATGCCTCGCTCGTCTCGACCGACCCGATGTATGGCTTCACCTGGACCAAAGCGGAGTCGATGACGGCGTTGATCAGCCACCAGATTCATCACCGTGGGCAGCTGACGGTGCTCATGCGGCAGGCCGGGTTGCGGGTGCCAGGCATTTACGGGCCGGCCCAGGAAGAATGGGCCGAATTCGGGATGGAGCCGCCGGCGGTGTAGTTTTCAGGGGCAGCAACGTACAGGAAAGCGACGCCGAGTCATTCCGTGATCGGCGTCGCGATACGATTATCGCCAACAGTCAATCATATCGAATGCGCCGTATTTCTCGGCATTCATCGCTGGCCGCGCTGCTGTGCCTCGTGGCAACGCAGCGTGTGCACGCGCAAAGCGACACCCTTGCCCTCGTCGACGATCAGTCGGTGGACGCGCCGGCAATACCAACGTCATTCATGCGGTATCCCATAGCCAGCCGCAACGCGGGCCAGATGGGGTCCGTTTACGCGGTGGTCACTCTCGACGAGAATGGTCGCATCGAACCGGGATCGTCGCGCATCATTTCGAGCTCGCAGCCCGACTTCCGACGCACCGTTCGGGGGTGGCTCGACAGCGTGAGTTTCCGACCGCCGCGTAGGAAGGGAGAACCGGTGAGACACCGGGTGTGTCTGCCGATCCATTTCATTATTTCGCGCGACGCGCGGCAACTACCCAAAGTGAACTTGCCGAAGCCCGGTCCCGCCGACTATCGGGACATCGGCGAGCAGCAGCTGTGCGAACGGGCGGCTGTCATGTCGGTGGTGGCGGAGCGGCTACCGTTTTGAGGCACCCGTGAAATCCTGACTGACGGACGGCGTATTCAGGAATGAGCACGTCGTCCGCCGTCAGGGCTCCCTCGCCCTCTGATATACCCGCACCCAGTCCACCTCCAGCCTTCCCGGAAACGTCGTTCGCGAATCCGGCGGCCCAAGAAAGCGCCCCCCTACCGCGAGGTTCATCACGAGGTAGAACGGCTGGTCGAACGGCGCGGCGCCCTTGGCTTTCTGCGTGCTGTCAATGCCGCTGTACCATTGCGTCTGCGTTTGGTACGTGGAGTCGTCGACGCTCCACGTGATGCGGCCCGGCGTCCACTCCACCGCGTATTCATGCCAGTCGCTGATGCGACCGCTGTCAGGGAGCACGTAGTCCATGCCGGTGTGCACGTTGCCGGGCCACTGGCCGCCGTAGTGCAGCGTGCCAAGCACGACGTGCGGGTTCTGGCCGCGTGCTTCCAGGATATCGATTTCGCCACTCGCGGCCCACGTGCCGTACGTGTCGCGCAGCGGCAGCATCCAGAGTGCGGGCCAGAGCCCCTGTCCTTCGGGGAGACGCGCGCGAAACACCACGCGACCGTACTGTTGCGCGAACAGCGCGCGGCCATCCTGCGCGCGCGTCTTGAGGCGCGCGCTCGTGAAGTGGCACGTGGCGTTGGGATCGCGTGACGATGCATCGCGCACCGTTTCACGTAGCGCGGTGATCTGCAACGCACCATCACGCAGTTGCACGTTGGCCGCATTGGCGGTGTAGCACTGCAGTTCCTCGTTGCCCCAACCGCCCACGTACGCGCTGCTGTCGGCGTTCCAGAAGCCGTTCCCCTGCTCGGCTACCCACTTGCTGCTGTCGAGCGACGTGCCGTCGAATTCATCGCGCCACGTGAGCCGCCACCCCCCGGAAAGCGTGTCGGCGAGCGCCGTTGTTGCCGTGCTGCTGTCGGCCGTGCGCGATGCTGTCTCGCTGCATGCACTGATGAGCGTGCCCACCCAAAAACACGCCGCGATGAGCCGAAGCTCACCGCGGCGGTTGTCACGTCGAGAGCGACGTTGCGCGCGCATCAGCGCCGCGCGACGGGCTCGAGGCGCACTACCGACGTCGGCTTGCCCTGCGAGTCGTCGATCGCGAGGTAGATGAAACCGTCCGGCCCCTGACGCACATCTCGCACGCGCCCCTGGTTCTTCACCAGGTTGTCGGCCACTTCGGCCTTCTGTCCATCGAGCGTGAGGCGCACGAGACGCTGTCCAGCGAGCCCGCCCACGAATACGCTCCCCTTCCATTCCGGGAACTTGGTGCCGGTGTACACCAGCAATCCCGACGTGGCGATGGACGGCACCCACACGTTCTTGGCGTTCTCCATGCCCGGCAGCATCGTGCTGGCGTGAATGGCCTTGCCGGGGCCGTAGTTCACACCAAAGCCCACCACCGGCCAGCCATAGTTCTTGCCGGCTTCAATGAGATTGAGTTCGTCGCCACCCTGCGGCCCGTGCTCAATTTCCCACAGGTCACCGGTGACGGGGTGAATGGTGAGCCCCTGCGGATTGCGGTGGCCATAGCTCCAGATCTCGGGCTTGGCACCGGCCTTGTTCACGAACGGGTTGTCAGCGGGCACACGGCCGTCGTCCATGAGGCGGATGATCTTGCCATGGTGGTTCGACAGCTGCTGCGCCGGGTGCGCCGTGAGGTCGCCTTCGGGGCCAATCTGCCGGTCGCCCACGCTGATGTACACGTGGCCGGCCTTGTCGAAGGTGATGCGCGAGCCAAAGTGCCCCGGGCGTCCCTTGGTGTCGGCGACAAAGATGTCCTTGCCGTCTACCAGCGCATCGTTCTCAAAGCGGGCCCGGTACAGCGCCGTGGTGGAGCCGCCGGTGATCTGCTTGGAGTACGTGAGGTAGATGACCTTGTTCTGGGCAAAGGCCGGGTGCAGCGCCACGTCCAGCAGGCCGCCCTGACCGGCCGCCACCACCACCGGCACGCCAGCCACCGGGTTGGGGAGCAGCTTGCCGCCGCGCACGATGCGCAAGCGTCCCGCGCGCTCGGTCACCAGCAGGTCACCGCCGGGCAGGAAGGCAACCGACCACGGATTCACGAACCCGCTGGCCACCGTGACAATGCGGTAGTCGTGGGCCGACGACTTGTAGACCTGACCCTGCGCCTGGGCCGTTCCGCCCATCAGCGCCACCGGAAGTAGAACCGCGGCTGCAAGCCGCAGGGACGAACGACGCATCACAAACTCCTCTGAGGTGAGACAACCGGTGAAAAGTAGCGCCTATTGCTATCCCCGGGCAAAGGCGCGCAGCACCCGTACCGTGTTGAGGTGCACGGCCACGGTGTCGTGTACGTCCCGCCCGTAGCCGCCGCTCATGGTGGTGCACACCGGTATGCCCACCTCGCGGCAGGTGCCAATCACGTACCGGTCGCGCGCCAGCAGCCCGTCAAAGGTGAGCTTGAGGCGCCCCAGCCGGTCTCCCTCGTGCGGGTCGGCGCCACTCAAATACACCACCAGGTCGGGGCGCGCCTCGCGAATAACCTCAGGCAGATGCTGCTGCAGCAGCGCCAGATATTCGTCGTCGCCCGTACCGTCGTTGAGCTCTACATCGCGGGTGCCGGGCACTTTGTGAAACGGAAAGTTCTTGGCGCCGTGCATGCTGAAGGTGTACACGTGCGGGTCGCCGGCGAAACAGCCGTGCGTGCCGTTGCCTTGATGTACATCGAGATCCACCACGGCTACACGGCGCACCTTGCCCAATGCCTGTAATCGCCGAATGGCCACGGCCACATCGTTGAAGGTGCAGAACCCTTCGCCACGGTCGGGGAAGGCGTGGTGGGTACCGCCGGCCAGATTCATGGCCACACCGTGCTCCAGCGCCGACTCGCTCGCTTCAATGGTGCCCTGCACCACCCGAAACGCGCGCTCCACGAACGCCTCGCTCCACGGCAACCCAATGCGCCGCTGCTCGGCGTACGGCAGCGTCCCGTGCAGAATGTGCGCCACGTAGGCCGGCGTATGCACGCGCAGCAGGTCGTGCACATCGACCCGCTGAGGGTCGTGCAACCGTTCGGGAGACACGAGCCCCTCACGCAGAACTCCCTCGCGGAGCAGCGCGTACTTCGCCATGGGAAAGCGATGCCCCTCAGGGAGCTCGATGGCGTATTGGGAGGACGACCAGAGATGCAGCACGCTGGCAATGTGCCATGCGGACCGGCAAATAGGCAGCGTCCGCTACGTCGCGTCCGCTATGTGGCGTCTACAGGCGGCGTGCGTATCTCAGCGGTAATCCGACGCCAGTCTTCCTGATGGGTTTCGCTGCGCTCGTCGGCGGGTATGATGCCAAGGTCGTTCATCATGAGCCCTACGGAGTCGGGCACCATGGCGGGCCAGAGCACGAGCCCCTCCAGACGAACAAGGCGGCGAGACTTACGGCCACTGCCGGCGTATTTGCGACGGGCCCACAGCTCGTACACCATGGTGAGCGCGCCACCAAAGGTGGCAAAGATGCCCCACGTCACCAGCGCCTCACGCAACGGTAACTCTACCAGCATCCAAATAAGTACCCCGTAGCTGAGCACAAGCCCCATGATGCACATGCCGCGTCGGAGCGCCGCGTTCAGCAACACGCACGCGGTGGTCCACAACAGGACGCCGAAAAGCACGATGGCCCACATCAGATTTACCGAGTAGAACGTCATGCGCGAGTTTGCACCGGTCCACGGGAAATCGCCAGCACATCGCGCAACGCCATATCGCACACACGGATGGCATATCACACGCGGATAAGGCAGAACGCCACGGATGCTGATCAGTTACCGATCAGTATCCGTGGCGATCTGTTCCATCCGTACAATCCGTGGCCCGGCTAGGCCGGCCAGTCTGTTGTCTCGCTTACTTGCTCGCCTTGTCCAGCTCCGCCGCCATGCGCTTGTAGTAGCGCAGCTGCGAGCGCTGATCCGCCGTGGGCGAGCCGGTCCAACGACCAACGGCCGAGTAGAGCGTTGAAAGTCGCGCCGACAATTCCTGCGCCTGGCGCTTGAGGTCGCGCGTTGACGCATCAGTACCACTCATTCCACGCACGCGCGTGGCCACCTCGGCGAAGCTGGTCACCACGCCCGCCACATCGCGGTGGAATGCAGTCCATGCCGCACGCTCAGCCACGGTGACCGTGACGCGCGGGTCTTCCTTCACCACCACCGTGCGGCTCATGGTGCGCCCGTCGTGCACCAGACGCACCGTGTACGTACCGGGCAGCACCAGCGGCCCCGGTGTGGTGGCACGCGGTCCTTCGTCGTCGTCTTCACCGCCACCACTGCGAATGGGCAGATCGGCGTGGCGCAGGTTCCACACCACCCGGTTCACTCCACGCTTGGCACTTGGCGTAAGCGTCTGCACCAGCTGCCCGCGCGCGTCATGCACCGTAAGCGCCACCTTGGCGCCTTCGTCACGCACCCAGTAGTCCAGCAGCGCCCCGTTGGCCGGGTTCTCACCACGGAAAATCATGTCGCCGGTGTGGGGCCGCAGATTGGTGGTGCGAATCTGATGCGCCGGCTGCACGGTAAACAGATGTGCCGCACTCGACGCCACCGCCGGCGTAAGCTCCTGCAACGCGTTGAGCTGGTCGAGAATCCATACACCACGCGCGTGCGACGCCAGCACCAACGCATTGTCGCGCGGATGCACGGCAATATCGTTGAACGGCATGAGCGGCATGTTGGCGCGCAACGACAGCCAGTTCAGGCCTCCGTTGGGCGAGTAGAACACGCCAAACTCGGTGGCCAGGTACAGCAGGTTGGCGTTGCGGGGATCTTCGCGGATGGTGCGCGCCACCCGATTGGGGGGCAGATCGCCCTCGATGCGCGTGAACGTGGCACCAAAGTCGGTGCTCTTGTACACGTAGTTGCTCATGTAGTTGCTGCGGTGATTGTCAGCCACCACGTACACTGTGCCCGCTGCATGGCGCGAGGGCTCCACACCGGCAAACCACGAATCCTTGGGGAGTCCCGGAAACTTGGTCTGCGCGTCGGCCCATGACAGGCCGGCGTTGCGCGACACCCGGAAGCGACCGTCGTCAGTACCCGAGTACAACAGTCCCTTGGCCAGCGGCGACTCGGCCAACGCCGTAACGCCAGGGAAATACGGCACCCCGTCGTCCAGCGACAGTGTGGCTTCACTGGGCTTGCGTCCCATGAGCGGCAACGTGCTGCGATCAACGCCCGTGGTCATATCGCCAAGGCTCTTCCACGTGCGGCCGCCGTCACGTGAGGTGAAGAGATGCTGCATGCCCACGTACAGCGTGTTGGTATCGTGCGGCGACACCACAATGGGGGAATCCCAGTTGGCCGGATGCATGGCATTGCCCAGCACCTGCGTGGCGCCCGGCTTGCCCCACGTTTCCCAATTGCGGCGGCCGGCAATGCGTCCCGTGCTGTCGCCCGGGCGCAGGTCCTGTACCTGCCACGTCTTGGTGTCGTTTTTTTGCAGGCCAAGGAACTGCGACGCCGAGTAGACCGTGCGCGAGTTCTTGGGGTTGGGGACCACAAAGAACCCGTCGCCACCACAGAGGCGCGACCAGTGGTCATTGAGGATGCCGCTGGTGGTCCAGCTGGCACTCGGGCCCATCCAGCAGCCGTTATCCTGCAGACCGCCGTACACGTTGAAGGGCACCGCGTTGTCGAGCGCCACCCGATACCACTGCGACAGCGGTAGCGAGCTCACGAACAGAAACGAGTTGCCGCGATCGTAGCTGATGCCAATGCCACCATCATCGAGCTTGATGACGTGACGGCTGTCCTTGGGATTCACCCACACGAAGCGATCGTCGCCGTGCGTGGTAGTACGCGGCGCCGTAAACGTTTTGCCGCCATCATCGCTGAACGAATACGCGTTCAGCATGTAGATGCGTTTGTCGTCGTTGGGGTCGATGGTGGGCTGACTGGCGTACATGGGGCGCGGGTTCCAGTCGCTCATGAACGTCCAGTTCGCGCCAGCATCTTCGCTGCGATACAGCCCCGCCTTACGCTGGATGTACGCCGTGCTGGCGTTGTAGCGAGCGCCCTGCTCGATGCTCACCACCACCGTACGTGGGTTCTTGCGATACACCGCAATACCAATGCGGCCGTACTCTCCGGTGGGCAGCCCGCCGCCCACGATCTTGCCCCACGTATTGCCGCCGTCAGTGCTCTTCCAGAGGGCGCTGCCGGGCCCGCCGCCATCAAAGCCGTACGCACTGCGACGGCGCTGATAGGTGGCCGCGTACAGCACGTTGGGGTCGTTCCAATCAATGGCCACATCGGTGGCACCGGTGTTTTCGTCGGTCTTGAGTACCTGCGTCCAGGTGCGGCCACCGTCGGTGGTTTTGAAGAGACCACGTTCACCACCCGCGCCCCAGACACTGCCCTGCGCGGCCACCCAGGCCGTGTTGGGATCGGTGGGGTGCAGCTGAATGCGCCCGATGTGCATGCTCGTGCGCAGCCCCATGTTCACCCACGTTTTGCCGGCGTCGGTGCTTTTGTACACGCCGTCGCCCCACCCCACACTCTGACGGCTGGCGCGTTCGCCGGTACCCACCCAGATGATTTGCGGGTTGGGCTGGAACACGGCCACATCGCCAATGGAGTGCACCGGCGCGTCGAAGATGGACGTCCAATTGATGCCGTTGTCGGTGGTGCGCCAGAGGCCGCCCGTGGCTCCGGCCACGTACATGGTGTACGGGTTGGACTCCACGACGTCCATATCCACTACTCGGCCACTCATGGACGCGGGACCAATGGAACGCAGCCGCAGACCGTTCAGATCATCGGCACGAAAGGGGGCCTGCGCGGAAACTATCGGCGCGGCACAAGTCAGCCACAGGGCAGCCGTGGCGACGGATCGGGAAAGCGGGTGGGTCAGCATGAGCCGAATATGCTGCGTAAGTTTCATGGTTGCTGGTTGTTTCCCACCTCGTCTCTGCCTGCCGTGACTTTTTCTTTCCGCTTTGGCCAATCTGGGGCCGCGCTCCCGAGCGCCCTGCTCGCGCTGGCCACCTTGTCCGGCCCGCTGGCGCCGCCCGCCGCCGCCCAGAACCGCCCGCCAGGGGCCAAGTCGGTCCCGTCCCGCCCGGCGCCACGCACCGTGTGGCAGGACGAAGGGCCCCGCACCTGGGCGCCCCGTCCCACCAGCGACGCAATCACGGCGAACGACCTGCGCACCCGTCTCTATGGGTTCGCCGACGATTCCATGATGGGGCGTCGCATTGGCGAGCCGGGCAATTACAAGGGCACCGAATACATCGCCCGCGAATTCAAGCGGCTGGGGCTCAAGCCGGCCGGCGACAGCGGGTCGTTCTTTCAGACCCTGCCCTTCGGTCCCATTGGCTTTGACAGCAGTGCTGCCACCCTGTCGGTGGGCGGACGCGCACTGGCTTCCCGGAAGGACTGGGTGCCCACGGTGCCCAGCGTCCTCAACGGGGTAGGAGGCACTGTCGAGCTCAACGGCGTGCCCGCCGTTTACGCCGGCCAGTGGGGCGACTCCACCGTCATGCTCGACCCCAACGCCTTCCGGGGCAAGGTGCTGGTGTTTTCGGCGGCGCCGTCGGCCGGCCGAGTGGCCGCCAGCACCGGGGCGCCGGTGAGTTTCGTGAGCTGCACCGATGTGCCCGACAAGTTTGGCGCCAACGCGGCCATTGCCGAGGAAGCGCGCCAGCGGGCCAACCCCACGGCGCCTCCGGCACGCCGCCCGGTGCTCACGTCGCAGCGCGACCCGCGGGTGGCCGCCACCGGTGCCGCCGCGGTGCTGGTGATTGGCCTTGATGACATGTCGTCGCAGCAGGTGAACGCCTCGTTTGCGCAGCCCATGGGCATGCGCCCCGCCCAGCCGCTCAACGCCAACGCGCCGGGTGCTGCCACCATTTCGCGTGCTGCCGCTGAGCAGATCTTTGGCAAGGCGGCCGCCGCGCTGCGCGTGGGAGATACCGGCGCGCCCATTTCCGCCTCCTTCCGTCACCAGTGGCGCATGTCGTCTTCGCCAGCACGCAATGTGGTCGCGATGCTGCCGGGCAGTGACCCTACGCTGGCCAGCGAATATGTGCTGGTGGGTGCTCACAACGACCACGTGGGCGTAAACCCGGTGGTGGTGGATCACGACTCGGTGCGCGCCTACAACATGGTGGTACGTCGGCAGGGCTCCAACGATCCGGTGTGCACCCCCACCGCCGAGCAGCAGCGCAAGATTGACTCGCTCATTGCGGTGGCACGCAAAGTTCGCGCGCCGCGCCGCGACAGCATCATGAACGGCGCCGACGACGACGGCTCGGGCACGGTGGTGATGCTCGAAATTGCCGAACGCTTTGCCAAGCAGAAGCCGGCCCGCTCCATTCTGTTCATCTCGCACCAGGGCGAAGAAGGCGGGCTGCTGGGCTCCCGCTGGTTCACCGACCATCCCACGGTGCCGCTCACGCAGATTGTCGCGGCGCACAACATGGACATGGTGGGCAAGGGGCGCGACTGGCAGGTGAAGTACGGCGGCCCCAACTCCGTACAGATGCTGGGCGCGCGGCGCCTGTCGCGCGAGTTTGGCGACATCATTGACTCGGTGAACGCCAACAGCGCCGAGCCCATGGCGATTGACAAGAGCTGGGATGTGCCGGCCAATCCGCTCAATCGCTTCTGCCGCAGCGATCAGGTGAACTACGTGCGCAAGGATATCCCGGTGGTGTACATGTCGCTGGGCTACGCGGTGGACTATCACCAGCAGACCGATGAACCGCAGTACATCGACTACGATCACGCGGCGCGTCTGGGGCGGTTTGTGCATTCAGTCATGACGGCGGTGGCCAACCGGCCCACGAAACCAGCCATTGCCGGTCCGGACCCCACCATGCCGACCTGCAACCGGTAGTTCTCCGAGGCGTACGCTCGCCGGCACGACGGGCTGGCTGTCCCCCCCCCCGACACTGAACCCCCGACCCGGCCAACGCGCGGGGTCGGGGGTTTGGCATTACGTTTTGCGGGTGACGACGCCTCCTTTCACGCCCCCCCCTGTTGCGCGGCATGGTGTAGGCACACGCCTGCGCCGGGTGGCGATGGCCGTTGCGCTCGTGTTTCTCGCAATCGCGGTCGCCCGCGCCCGCGAACGCATGCTCGCCGAACAGAAACGCCTTGGGGAACGGGCGCAGGACAACGCGGCCACCGCGGCCCGATCGCTGGATGCGGTTGCGCTGCAGGCGCATATCCTGCTGGAGTCGGTGACGTCGCTCGTCGATCCGTCGGCCGCTCCTGAGCGCAACGACGACGTGCTGCAGTCAGTATTTCGTCGGGTGCCCACCAGATTCTCCAACTTGTATCTGGTAGATACCCTCGGGAGCAACATCGGCGCGGGGCTGCTCCCGGCCGGTGGGCGTGGTGCGATCAATCTGTGGAAACGGCAATACTTCCAGTCGGCGCTCCGGAGTGGCGCGTTCACTGTCGGTATGCCCGTGAAATCCATGACCATTGCCGGAGCACCGTGGGTGCTTCCCTTCATTCTTCCCATGAAGGATGCCCGGAGTGGACGCACGATCGCCCTCGCCGGCGCGTCCGTGGTCCTGGATTCACTGGATGCCGTGCGTGCCACCCGCCGGTTGCCCACGGGCTCGGTGTTGACCGTGCTCGACTCGACGGGCGACGTGGTCATTCGTACGCTCGACGCTGATCAGTGGATTGGACGTCAGTTTCCGAATTACCCGGCTCGCTCCGGTCGTGTGGAACCGCTGGGCAGCGATACGATCGTGCCCAGCGACATCGATCGCATCGATCGGTTATTCGGCACCGAACGGATGCGTGTGGCGAACTGGCAAGTGTATGTCGGGATTCCCGTCACCGAAGTCTTTGGCCCGTCGCGGCGGCAATTCACGCAAGACCTCCTGCTCGGCCTGATCATCGCCGTCGGAATTGTGGGCATTGGCTACTGGCTGACGGAGCGCTTTGTGGCACCCATTGCCTCGCTCACGCTGGATGCCCGCGCCATTTCCGATGGTGACATGACTCGTCGTTCGCTCATCGCCACGAGCGATGAAGTGGGTACCCTGGCGGGAGCCTTCAACCAGATGGCGGACGCCATCGTGGAGCGCAACGCGCAGCTGGCCGACTCGCAGGAACAGTTGCGTCAGGTGCAAAAGCTGGAGGCGCTGGGTGCGTTTGCCGGCGGCATTGCCCACGACTTCAACAATTACCTGTCGTCCATCATGGGACACGGGGAGCTGGCGCTTGAACAACTTGAGGCCAATGATCCCGCTCGACTGGAGGTCGCCAGTGTGCTGACGTCGGCCCAGCGGGCCGCCGATCTCACCAAACAGATTCTGATTTTCAGTCGCCGGCAAGTCGTGACCCCTGCACACCTGGATGTCAACGCCACACTGCGCACCATGCAGCGGCTGCTCGTCCGATTGCTGGGTGAGTCGATCACGCTGCGTTCTGAACTGGCCGCATCGCTTGGCAGCGTGTACATGGACCAGGGACAGCTGGAACAGGTCCTGGTGAATCTGGCCGTGAATGCGCGTGATGCGATGCACCACGGGGGACGGCTCACCATCCGCACGTCGCGCCGTGTGCTGCCGAATGGTCCTTTTGTGTGCATCGAGGTGGAAGATTCCGGCAGTGGCATCGCAGCGGAACTGCAACCGCGCATCTTCGAGCCCTTCTTCACCACGAAAGATCGGGCGCATGGGACCGGGCTCGGGCTCTCGATTGCGTACAGCATTGTGGGTAACGCGGGCGGTACGATAGCGGTGGACCCCGCCTGCACGACGGGCGCGCGTTTCATCATTCTGTTGCCAGAAGGAGAGCCCGTCGTCGCCCCCGCACTGACCGGCGCGCTCGACGTTCCCCAAGGCAACGCCGAGCGGATCCTGTTGGTGGACGATGACCCCGGGGTCTCGCTGGTCGCAGAGCGTCTGTTGCGACGCGGTGGATATCTGGTGGAAAGTGCGTCCGATGCATCACGCGCCTTGCAGCAGCTTGAGCAGGCCTCGTTTGATCTGCTCATCACCGATGTGGTAATGCCAGGCATGACGGGACCACAACTGGCCCGCGAAGCGGTGTCGCGTCATGGCGCGATGCGGGTGCTGTTCATCAGTGGCTATCCTGACGATGACCTCCTCGCGTACGAGATTGCCACCAGTCAGGCCGAGTTTCTGCCCAAGCCATTCTCCCGCGACAGCCTGTTGCGCAAGGTGCGCGAGATGCTTGACGTCCGTGATGGTTGACGAGCGGTTCGCATAAGGGGACAGCGCTCCCCCGTGCTGCCCAAACTGTGTGCGCCTCACGTCGTCGTCCGAGCTGCTGGGTATGCCGGCCAGCCGGCACTGGGCCCTGCTGGCCGACAATGCCGACGAAACGCTGTTGCGCACAGATCTGATTTTTGATCCGGGACACCAAATCAGTTGGCAGTATGTGCCGCGCTCGCAGTGTGCGCAGCTGTGACTCAATGGGCAGTACGATGGCGTGTACCAGCTCACCGAACACATTTGGGTGGAACGCAACCGGGTGAACATCCCCGAAACTCAAGGTGTGGGATACCACGGCCGTGATGGTCTCTGGCGGATACCTGCTGGAGGTGGATCAGCTTTTCGACGAAGACTTCTGCTGGGACACCCACCGCGCCGCCATGCCCGTGTGCGCCAAGAACCCCGAAACGTTGCGGCAGCCGGGGTGGGAGACACATCAGGCGCATATCACCGGGGACTTCCGGCAATTCGAAGACGCGCTGTAAGGCGCCGACGCCACGCCCGGGTGGCAGATCCGCGGTGCGCCGTGGTTTGCCCGACTGAAACAGGACCCCAACTTTGTGCAGCGCGAGAAATTGCGGTGGCAGCTGATCCGCAACGACGGCACGCTCAGCAGCTGGGTGTGGCCCAATCGCGTCGTGACCGGCTCAGACGACGGCGAAATGGCGGCTTTGCAGCAGTGGCTCACCCAGCGCACGGCGTGGCTGGATGACGCGCTCAAACCGTAGCGGCTAGCGGGTCCACTGTTCGCACCCGGTGGTGCGACGCGTATCGGAGAGCTCCAGAATCTGCCAGGCGCCACTGTCATTGCGTACCAGCAAAAAGTGATCGATGCCGCAATGGGAGAACTTTGGCCCGGCAAAGAACGCATAGTCCACCCATACGGAGGCCAGGTCACCGTCCACGCTGACGCGTTCGTTGCGGATCCGCTCGTCCCACACGTCGGCGTGCGGCGTGCCCACGGCCTTGGCAAAATTGTCGGCTCCCATCTCCACCGTGGTTCGGCGGGCGCCATTGCGCATGGTCACTGTGATCATGCGGACGCGGGGATCGAAGACCGACCGTACCATGCTGGAGTCGCCCTTGCGCATACCGTCAAACAGCGTCGTGACGACGGACATGATTGCCGCCGATTCCTCCGCCGCGCCGGAAGCCGCCTGCGCGCGGACCGTGACGGCGGGGAGCGCCGTGAGCAGGGCACTGGCGAGAAGCACTGGTGCGACACGCGCCAAACGGCGTGGAGACTGGCTGAACAGTGACATATCGATCCCGATAAGTGAGGTGAACGTGTATTTTGCGATCATGCGCTCTTTCTTGCCGATCCTGCCCCTGCTGATCGCCGCTCCGTGTGTCCTTGGCGCCCAATCGCTGAAGCCGGTGGGCACCATATCCGGGGGCAATGCCGTCGCACTGGAAACCCGCACCGTGAAGCGCGGTGCTACGGAAATTACGGCCACGCTGCGCACCACGTTTCTCAAGCCCGCCAAGGCGCCGGGCGGTGAGTGGTTCGGTTCGCGCACACTGGTCGCCGCCCGTTGTGCCAACGGCACCGTAGCGGTGCTGGAGAATCGCTACTATGGCGACGCGAAATTCCGCACGGTGGTAAACGAGCGCATCGTGAAAATCCCGGGGTATGCCGCGCCCGTCCCGGGCTCCGTGCCGGCGCTGGCGCTCAAGGAGCTGTGTCCCGCCAAGTAGTGTGGCGTCGGGCAGGACAGGCGCTCGCTAGGCCGTCACGGCCTGCATGAACGTCGTGAGTTTTCCGGCATCGAGCTGACCGTTGGTTCGTACGCCGCTGCAAAGATCCAGCCCGTAGGGGTGCACAGTGTCGATGGCGTGCCGGACGTTGAGCGCTGTGAGGCCGCCGGCGAGATACACCGGCGCAGCCACGGTGTCGCGAATACGTCGGCTCAACTGCCAGTCGTGCGTACGGCCGGTTCCGCCCAACTCCTTGACCGCCAACGCCGGATTGCCGGAATCGAGCAGCAGCGCGTCCACCGCCGGCGCACACTCCTGCGCGTACCCGACGGAGTCGTCGTCAACGACGTGAACCACCTGGACCAGGCGAACGCCAGGCAGCAGCCGACGCAGGTGGTGGTGGACCTCAACCGACACGTGATCCACCAGCTGCAGCGTAGTGGTGCTACAGCGGGCATGCTGCGCCGCAATTTCCGCGGGGGTCTGCAGGCTGGTCAGCAGGAAGGTTTCAATCCCTGCCGGGACCGCGCGAACAATGCGGCCAATCAACGCCTCGTCAATGACACCGGGGCCGCTCGGCATGTGCGAGACCAGTCCAAGGGCCGACGCGCCATGCATGATGGCCAACGCCGCTTCCGCCTCGGACATAATGCAGCAGATCTTGACCACCGGAACGGGCATGACGTGTTCGCCGAGAGACGTTGACTACTCGCCCACCTGATCACCCACCACCAGCAACGCCCCGAGCGCCGTAGCGGATCCGCCACGCTCCGGAATGATGATGCTGGCGTGATAGTACTGTCCCACCAGCTCAAAGGTGCGTCGAATGCTGGGCAGGTCCGTGAGGTGGCCAACAATGACCGTATCGGCGAGCTGCCGCGCGCGTGCGGCGTTGATGGCAATGACGGCGATAACCTGCCCCACCATGTTCACCAGTGCCGCCGCGGTGTCCTCACGCGACGCCTCCACAGCGTGACGTGCCACACGGCCGAAGTTCACCGCGGTGGTCTCCGGCGGCAGGCCGCCAATGGCCTGCCCGAGAATTTCCCCGATCGTCAGGTTGAGCGTGGTATCGCTGCCGTTGAGCGCCAACGCGTCAATCTCCCGGGGATCCACCGTTCCCACCAGGAGCCGAGCGAGGCCAACGAGGGTGCCACCGCCAACGCCGGTGCCGCTTACATGCTGTGATCCGCTGGGGCCTGCGGCCACCACCGCAGTGCCCGATCCGGCACTGGCCACCGCCGCCTGCTCCAGCCCGGCCAGGGCCAACCCACCACGTCCAATGGCCTGTACCTCCGGCACGTGAACAATGCGCCGGCCATCGAGGCTGGGCGACAGCTCCGTGCGATTGCCACCGGTAACCGCAATCCAGGCGAGATCCGCCGGGGAACAGCCACCATGCGCCAGCGCGGAGCGGATTCGCGCATCGCTGGGCTGTCCTTCGCTGGCCAATCGCCAATGACGGGTACCAGTCCCATCCTGAACAACGACGTCGGTGTTGCTGGCGCCAAAGTCAACGGCGGCGGCGGGGCGTGTGGTGGTCACCCGATGCTCACTGACCAGGCTGATAGGTGCGGACGGCGTGCTTCTCCACGTCGTCGCGATAGAAGAGCACGTCCTTGAAATTTCCGGTGGCGTACCGCTCGCCCTGATTGAAGAAGTACGGCGAATTGGGGTCGGCGTTCACCCCACCGGCCAGCACACTCTTCGCGCGCACCTTGGGGCCGAACTCCACCGCCGCCACAAAGCTGTTGCCGCGATTGCCGTAATACTTCTTGGTAGTGCGCTGGCCCGTCTGGCCGTAGGCGGCGAGCGAGCCCCAGTTGGCCGACGCAAAGGCCACCGGCAAGCTGGGCTTGCTGTCGTCGAAGGTGCCGTTGATTTCGCCGTTGAGACGCTGAAACCGATTCACGTCACCCCACGGCGTCTGCCACGAACCGAAATCGCGCGTGAGGCGATCGGAGGCGCGCGCCAAGGCACCGAGCAGGGACATCGGTGTGGCCGTGGTGGCGATGTAATCGAAGACCGGGATGCCGGCTGCCCGCGCGGCGAGCGCGCTGGCCTGCACGGCCTCGGTCCCGTAGGCGTCGGCGAGCGTCATGGCCACACTGGCCACGCCGAAGCGGTAGTCCCACGCGCGCAACGTGCGAATCTGCACCGCAAGTCTCGTGCGCAACGTGTCCTGCGCCGGCAATGCATCGTATGCGGCAATCAGCGGCGGAATGAGCTGCTCCATGGCCGGGAGATAGCTGTCGTAGGCGGCGCCAATCAGCCCGTCCAGCGTAAAGTCCTTCCGATTCTGCAAGACGCGCACGGCGTGCACACCGCGCGCATTGTCTTCGCGCTGCGCCGACATGTACACGGGCCAGTCGCCGATCTTCGGGCTATTGGAGCCGGCAGCGGTAAACGGCCAGTTGTTCGTATTCATGAGCCAGCCGTTGGCGGGACTCTTGAGCAGAATCATTTCGTCGAGCCCGTGCAGCCCCTGCCACTCCGTGCGCGGGTCGCTGCCGTCTACCGGTTTGGTGAAATCAATCCCGGCGTTGCGCTTCGGAATGAAGTTGCCATGGAAGTACGCAATCACGCCGTCGGCATCGGCATACACCGTGTTGTTCGACGAATTGGTGCGCAGCGCCATGACCTGCTTGAACGATTCGAAGTTCGTCGCCTTGGTACGGCCGTAACTCTGCTGAATGGCATCGAGCGGATTGTTCATCATCTTTACCGCCACCCACTGCGTTCCGTCCATTCGAATGACCGGGCCGTGGTGTGTGAAGTACGCCGTCACCACCTTCTCCGCCATTCCGCTGGCCGTCTTGTACGGCACGCGAATGACCTTCGACGTCACGGCACGCGTGCCGGTGCCGTACTTGTACGTCCACTGCTTGCCCTTCGGTGCGACGGTCTCAAGGTACTCGTCGATCACATCGCCACCACCGGAGGTGTGCATCCACCCCAACCGGCTGTTGAATCCCTGGTAGATGAAAAACTGCCCCCACGTCACCGCGCCGTAGGCGTTGAGTCCGTCTTCGCTCACCATGTGGATCTCGGGGCGGAAGTAGAAGGACGTGTGCGGATTGATCATGAGCAGCGCACGGCCGTTCACGGTGTTCTGCGGCGCGACGGCAAAGCCGTTGGACCCGCCGGGCTCCTGGCCGAACGGCGTCGGGGCCGCGTCGTCGTTGCGCGAAGGCGCCGGCGTGGCACTGCGCGGGCCATAGAACTGTTCGAGGCTCCGCAGATTCACGCTCTCGATGTCACCGCCGATGGAACCTTCGCTGAACGCGAGCGCCATCCACGGTTCGAATGTCGTGAGCACGCGCGGCTTCACCTGTGGATGCGTGCTGAGATAGTAGTTGAGTCCATCGGACCACCCCACCATCAACGCCTTGAGCCACGCCGGGCTGCTCACGTACAGTTTCTTGAGCTCCAGCGTATCGATGAAAAGCTTCATGCGCAGGTCGCGCCAGACCTCGCGCTCCCCTTCCACTTCGGCCAGTCGACCCAGCGCGTTGATGTAGTTCGTCTCCACGCGATTGAAGTCGTCTTCCGCCTGCGCGTAGATCATGCCGAACACGGCATCGGCATCGGACTTTCCGTACACATGGGCGACGCCCCACTGGTCGCGCATGATCGTCACGCGCTTGGCCTGCTCGGCCCACTTGGCCGGCTGGGCATGGAGGACGGTGCTCGCCAGCAGAACAGTTGCAGCGGCAACAGCGCGAAGCCGGAGGGTCATGGCTCGGTGGGTGAGTCGGTCGGCGGGAGAATCGGCGAAACCAGCGTATCGGACACGGGCGCGACCTCTGGGACAATGATCGGCGCGCGATACACCGAGATCGAGGTGTCTTCGAGGACGTGAATCTTGGCGCCCTTCGGGAGCACGTGCGTCTTGAGATGCTCGGCCACGAGCACGCGCGACCACGGGGCACGCTGCCACCGCTCGATGAGCCGATCAAGCATCCGTGATTCATACGGCGGATCAACGAACGCGATGTCGTAGCGGTCGGGAGTCAGCATGTCGGCAAAGGGCAGCGCGTCTTTCTTGTAGACGCGGCACTTCGTCGATACACGAAGCGCGGCAATGTTGGCCTTGAGCGCGTGCAGACTGGAGGGACGGAACTCCACGAAGTCCACGTACTTGGCGCCGCGCGAAACGGCTTCGAGCCCCAGCGCCCCTGTCCCGGCAAAGAGATCGGCCACACGGGCCCCCTCGAGATCTGCCGCCAGCAACTTCATCATCTGTACTCGCACCGCCTCGGCGGTGGGACGCACTCGAAAATCCTTGGGTGACGTGAGGTTCCGGCCACCAAACTTCCCACCGACAATTCGCACCGCTTACTCCGGCTGGTTGCGCATGTGATCCGCCAGCTGTTGCAGCTTCTGGCGGAGAAAGGTTTTGAGCTCGTCGGGCGCGTCGTGCCCGGCCAGCGCATGATCCATGCACCACAACCATTCGTCGCGCTCCTGCGCGCCGATGGCAAACGGAAAGTGGCGCATGCGCAGCCGCGGGTGCCCGTATTTCTCCACGTAATGCTGGGGGCCACCGGTCCACCCGCACAAAAAGAGAAACAGCTTCTCGCGCGACACCTTGAGGTTCGCCGCATGCAGGGCGCGAATGGTCGCGGCCTCAGGAGCGGTATCCATGAGGTCGTAGAAGCGGTCCACCAGCGCGCGAATGCCGGACTCACCGCCAAGCTGTTCGAAGTGCGTGTTCACTCGGGAAGGCTAGCGAACCCGAGGAGCCAAGGGCAAGCGGTATGGCCGAGCTCGCTTCGGGAGAGAGCTCAGAGACGAGAGGCCTGAGGCCGAGGTGGGAGCGTTGCGAGTTGAGCGGTGCGATGGATATCGACGGTGAGAGGGTCGAGATCACCACGACAATGAGAGGTGCGGGTGCTGGCGTCCGCATGGGAAGTGCCCCCCACGGACGCCGCTGGAACAGCGGTCGTCCCCGCTGTTACCCCAAGCGCGTGGGGGGCACATACGTGCAGAGGCAACTACTCGCACCTCTCATCGTCGTGGTGATCTCGACCCTCTCACCGTCGATATCCATCGCACGTCTGAACTCGCAACGCTCCGACCTCTAAGTCCGGCCTCGGCGGTCTCAGATCTCAGATCTCAGATCTCGTCGCTCAATAGCGCGGGAAGGTGGGCCTGACGCCTCCGCCGTTGGCGATGACGCCGCCAATGGCTCCGCCCAGCACGCCGCCGCGGGCGCCGCCCATGACTTCGCCCACCGTGATGACGCCACCGCGCCGCCCATTGCGGCCAGCCCGACGGCGATCATGCTCCTCGCAGTTGTCAACGCCGGCACTGCCACCGCGGATGATCACGCCAATCAGCGTGCCCCAGCCCCCGCCGCGTCGTCCGGTGCCAGCGCCCGCTTCGCCCTGTCCTTCGCCATCGCCGTGTCCCGCGGATGGCCCACGGGCGGTGCTGATCCCCACCTCGGGGTCGGGCGATGGGGCGTGAATCGCCGGCTCCGGAATGGGCGCCGGGGTGGGCTCCAACACGTCCGACACCGCAACGGCAGGAGCGGCCGCCTCCTCGAGCTGCGGCGTAGCAGCAACCTCCTGCACCTCCGCCTGCGGGGTAGGCCGAGGCATACGGCGGGGCGTAGGCACCGCGTCGCGGCGTCCACGGTTGGTACCGCTGGGCGCATTGGTGGGGCCGCCCTCCAGCGCCGAGACCACCGCCGTCTGCGGTGGACGCGCCTGGACCGCCAGCTGCAGATCGCGCTCCAGATCGGCCGTCATGACACCCTGATCGCGCTCGCCGCCACAGGCCAGCATTCCCAGCGCGGTCACGACGCCAACGGCAACGACTGCGGTTCGCCTGCTCCTGTTGTTCTGACGCACTGGTCCTCCGCTCCCTGCGGTGCACCCCTCCGGCCCTCGCCGGAGTGCCACCGACACCCCGTGGCAGGGCAATTGCCGGGCCAACTTCGTACGTTGCATCACCAAGAGGGGGAACGCTGGCACTAATGGCGACCGCTGTCCCCTTCCGGGGACGACACTCCCGTGAATGTGTCCACCACGTGAGATCACTGCCGGGGCTTTCCTTCATGCGTTTCCATACACCGACGCGGCGCAGTGGCGCCTGGCTCGTCCTCGCGCTGGGCACCTCCGCCTGTCAGAATGCGGAGCAAATTGCTCCCGCCGAACGCCGGGCGATCGCGGACTCGCTGAGCGCCCTGGTGGTCCAGGCCTACGATTTCTCCCGCCCCGACGCGCCGGAGCGACTGCTCGCCCTGTATCCCGACACAGGACGGGTCATTTCGGCGGTCGCGGGACATGTGACCACCACCCGGGATACCCTGGCCAGCGAAATCCGCGGCTTCTGGCAACGCGTGGGGCAGAACATGCGGACCCCCACTTTCGTGCTTGGCTCCACCTACGTGGACCTCATCACACGGAACGCCGCCGTGGTGACGCTGACGTACAGCATTCCGCATCGCACCCCTCGTGACACCCCGCATGTGGTCAGCGGCGCCTGGACGATGCTCTGGCGACGCCAGGGCGGGCAGTGGCGGATTGTGCAGGAGCATCTGTCCGACACCCCCGAAAGCTCGGCGCCCGGGCCGGCGGTGACCGACCCCATTGCACCACCGGGCGATTCGGCGGCGGGAGCTGGCAGTACGCACCAGCATCGTTGACCGGGTCGGCTGTCCGGCTCGCCAGCGGCCGTTCGTGAGCCAATGCACATGCGGTTTTCGAAAACTGGTTAGTGCGCTTCGGGCCGCCGTGTCGTAACGTATTTCGTCCCGTCCACCCCGGGATCGATGACTGACCCCAGCCCGAGGAGCACGCCATGACCCTTCGTCCGTCCAGCCCGCTTTCCCGTCGTCAGTGGCTCAAGTCCTCCGGCCTCGTGGCTGGCGGCGCCATTGCCACGCAGTCGCTGTCACCCGCGCTGCTGCCGGCCCTTGAGGCGCCCATGGGTGCGCCCGCCGTGGTGAACGGGCAAACCACCCTCGACGGCTTTCTGGCGCTCGAACGGGAAATCGAAGCCATGCGCCGTGCGGAGGGGCCCATTCGTCTGGCGTCGAACGAAAATCCGTATGGCATGGCCCCGTCGGCCAAACAGGCCATCATGGACATGTGGAAGGAGCACGCCTGGTACGGCGCGGCCGCGGTCCCGGCGCTCCGCAAGATTTTTGCGCAGCAGGTTGGCGTGCCGGAAGACTATGTGCTGGTCACCGCCGGCTCGGGCGACGTACTCTCCATCGTATCGCTGGCGTACGCCATGCAGGGCGGCGAAGTGCTGACCCCGTGGCCCACCTACGAAGGACTGCCGCGCTACGCCGAGTCGCTGGGCGCGCGCGTACACAAGGTCGCGCTGGACGGGAATCTGGCCCACGATCTGGAGGCAATGGACCGCCGGCACGTGCAGAACGTGGATCTCGTGTTCGTGTGCAACCCCAACAACCCCACGGGGACGCTGACCGATGCGACGAAGCTGCGCTCGTTCGTGAGCAATGCCTCGCGCAAGTCGGTGGTGCTGGTGGATGAAGCGTACCACGACTTCGTGACCGACCCGGGGTACACGAGCATGATCGATCTGGTGAAGGCGGGCGAGAATGTCATTATCTCGCGCACCGCGTCCAAGATTCACGGGCTCGCCGGGCTGCGTACCGGTTTTGCGATTGCACGCCCGGACATCATTGCGCGCCTGCAGCCCTGCGTGACGAGCTTTCCGGGTGTGTTTGGTGCCCGCGCAGCGGCAGCGTCACTGCAGGATACGGCCTACCAGACCATGTGTCGCGATCGCAATGCCGAAGGGCGCACCATCATGCACACGGCCGTCAAGGCACTGGGCCGTCGCATGACCACGTCGCACACCAATTTCGTCTTCTTCGACACCGGGATGCCGGTGGAGAAGGTGCAGGCGGCCATGTTGTCGAAGGGCTTCATGATCGGGCGCGCCTTCCCGCCGTACAACACCTGGGCGCGCATCAGCATTGGCACTCCCGACGAAATGAAGCGCGTGGCCGCCGTGCTGCCGGAGATCATCAAGCCGGCAACAACCGGCCAGTAAGCGCGGGCAGCGCCGCTGGCATATGCGGGGCAATCGGCAGCGGCCGGTTGCCCCGTTGTGCTGCCGACAGGGGCAGGCTACTCGAGCACGCGCACGTGGTTGATGATCCCCTGCTTCACGTGATACACCACAGCCTTGTGTGACGTGGCATCATAGCCGTGCAGATTGAAGCCGTAGACATGTTCGTCGTTGATCACGTACTCCCCCACGCGGATGCTGTTCGTCACCGAGAGCCGCAGCTCCGGACTATTGTCGAACACCGTGGCGTAGAGCCCCCGCAGGGCCGCCTTGCCGTCAATGAGCTTGTGGTCAGTGGCATCCTCCACCACGACCTCCTGGGAAAAGCAGGCCAGAAAGGCTTCAAGATTGCGCGCGTTGTACGCGTCGATTTGTGCGGTGACCGGATCCATACGTTCCTTGGAGAGGAGTCTCACGTTTTCCATATGGTGGACGGCTTGAACACGCACGTGGTCACGACCAACACACGCGAGGAATACCCACCATGAACTCCGAAATTGCCGCGCAGTGTAGCTCTCGCCGCCCCACCTGCCACAGATTGTGGATATGCCTCTGTCCTTCCTGCCTCGCGTCGTGATTGCGCTGCTCACCGTGGCCGCAACGCCTCTGCACCCCACGTTGGTGCAGCCGCCCATCATCGCGCATGCCCGCTGGCAGGCGACTGCGCCCTTGGGGCACGGTGCCGACGCCGTACGGCGAAACGTGCGTGCCGGCGATACCCTGACTTTCAAATCGCTGCAGCTCGTGGTGTTGGGCACCAGTCGCAATGCAACGGATGGCCCCCTCGCCGACAGTGTGCGCCTGGCTCTTGCCCAAGGTTCCTCGCGCGAGACGCGCAGCATGCATGAGGGCGGCGCCTTCAACTGGGCAGGCTTTCACGTGGCCGTCGTGGCCGTCTACGGTCCTGGTGAACTGGGCGCCGGACTGGTGGCGCTGGAGATCGCCACGCAGTCGTCGCTGCCCCCCTCCGTGGCCACCAGCGATTCCGCGGGCGGTGCGAGCATGCGTCTTCGCATTCCGCACACGATTACGCACGTCACGCTGCACCACACGGGCGACGCGCGCCCCTTGCAGCCCACCGAAGACCCGGCGCAGCGCTTACGCAACCTGCAGGCGTGGGGCGCGCGCGAACGCAACTGGTGGGATGTGCCGTATCATTTTCTGCTCGACCTCGAAGGCGATGTGTACGAGGGACGCGACTGGCATTTCATGGGCGAAACCAATACGGCCTACAATCCCAGTGGTCATTTTCTGATCAGCATGATCGGCAACTATGATCAGCAGGAGCCCAGCAGCGCACAGCTGGCGGCCATTGCCGATCTCATGGCGTGGGCCATCCGTGAGAACGGATTGACGGTAGACGCCATTGGTGGCCACTACCACTATGCCAGCACTGGCTGTCCCGGCAAGTATCTGCGGCCGTACCTCGAGGATGGGACCATCAAGCGCATGGTGCAGGAGCGACTCACTCGCCGGTGAGTTCCCGCGACATGCACGGAAACCCACCGGCAACTGCCTCAATCCACGTGCACAACCACGCGCAGAAACGTGGCGGGAATGTGCGTGTGATCATCTCGGCCGCTGGCGTTCTGGGCGTCGAACAACGTGTCGAGTTCCTCCTGTAGCTGATCCCGCTTGCCTGATCCCTCTGCGGCAGCGAATGCATTCATGGTCGGCCCGTAATAGTCGCGGAACCGGGCCAGCATCTGCTTGGGCCCTTCGGGCAGCGTGAAGCTCCAGCGCTCGCGAGTGAAGGTCAGCTGTGACGATGCGACACCTGCTCGTGCGAAGCGCTCAGTGACCTGCTCCTCCACCCCCCACATCATCGGGCTGATGAAGCCTTCCGGTGGCGGCGGCGTGTAGGCAGCGCTGATTCGGAGAATCTGGGCAACGAGCGTGGGATCGCCGGGAATCCAGTTCCCCATCACGATGCGTCCACCGGGGCTGGTCACGCGGACCAACTCCGACGCGACATCGTGCGGACGCGGCGCAAACATGGCGCCGAAGACACTCACGCTCAGATCGAAGGCGTTGTCACCCAACGCGTCGAGCCGCGAGGCATCGCCGTGCTCGAAGCGCAGATTGTCGAGGCCATGCTCCCGGGCGCGGGCATTGCCGGCCTCCACGAGATTGCGGGCGATGTCTACCCCCAACACCCGAGCGGCGCGGCGGGCGAGCGGTATAGCGGTGGTCCCGTCACCACAGCCTACATCAAGCACCGCCATATCGGGGCGTACGCCCAGGGAGTCCACAAACTGCTCCCCGCTCTGCCGCATGCTTTCGGCAATGCGTGTGAAGTCTCCCTTCTCCCACAATTGCTGATTGGGATTCTGTGATGCTGTTTCCATGGCCGACTCCAGTAAGAGGTTCGACCGTAGGCTACCGGTGACGCGCCGGGCGCACATCCCACAAACGGGCCATGTCGTCAGCACAATTCGCATGGCCCGTCCGGGCCGCGAGGCTATGGCACAGGGATCCCCAATTGCAGCGTCGCCGCCACGGCTGCCGCACGCGACGAGACACCAAGTTTGCTGAAGGCATTGGCGACATGACGGTGCACCGTATGCTGACTGACGGCGAGACGCTCCGCGATCTGCCGGTTGGTCATCCCTGTTACCAGAAGCGCAAGCACGTCGCGTTCACGCGCCGTGATCGTCACCCCGAAGGCGGTGGTGAGTGGCTTGGACGGTGGCGGCAACCGCTCACGACGCTCCCGCGCCTGCTCCACCAGCGACGCGGCTCCCAGAACAGCGCCTATCTGGATGACCGCGTCACGCTCTGCCCTGGCGGCTTCGTCCTGGCCACAAGAGTCAAGCGCAACAGCCAGCGCCAGTTGCGTTCGCAGGGCGTCATAGCCCACTCCGGCTTGTTCGAAGGCGGCAATGGCCTGCTCCAGCACGGCGACGGCCGCGGTTGGCGATCCCGTGAGCATCAAGGCCACACCGCGGGCCAGGCCGGCGCTCCCCAGCAGCGCCGGAGCACCGACCTCGGCGGCCAAGGTCTCCAGTTCCTGCAATTCCTGCTCTGCAACTCTGGGAGAGGTACCAGTGGCCACCGCCAACGTCACCAGCTCCAACGCCGCAGCGCGCGCCGTATGGTCGCCACGGCTTACCCGACGCAGGAAGCGGCGCCCATGGCGCTCCGCCTCGGCGTTCTGCCCTCGCTCCAGCGCGATAGCCCCAAGCCCCAACCAGGCGGTGGGAGAGGCCGCCACGCGCTCGAAGAGCATCGTCGCCTCATCCAGCCTCCCCTGCCGACGCCGCAGCTCGGCGAGCTGCAGAATGCCCAACCCAATCCATCCGGGGCGCATCGTCTCGAGTTCGGTAATCGCCGACGACACCTCCTGCTCCGCATCGTGCCAACGGCCACTGGCAATAAGCACTCCCGCATACTGCGTACGGCACACCGCAAACAGCGGTGGATGGTCCCACGCCCGACAGTACTCTCGCACACGATGGCACCACTGCTCCGCGCGTTCGAAATCGCGCACGAGCTCACACGCTGAAATGAGATGACAACAGGTCACCCCGGCCTGACTGCGATCGTCGAAATCACCGGAGACCACCGCTGCGGTTGCCTCATCGAGCAGCTGCATCCCCAACGCAACACGTCCCGCGGCGACGAGGGCCAACCCCTCGAGCGACAGCGCTGTGTATTCGAGATCGACATCCCCGTGCCGTCGGCCCAACGCGGCGGCCGCGCTGGCGCCCGCAGCGGCGGCCAGAGCGTCACGCGCCAGCAACGCATCGGCCTCACGCATTTGCAACCATCCGAACTCGGCACAATCAGGATGGGATTCGAGAAGCCGCCGGGCACGCCGCAGCCAACCAGAGGCGACGGCCGGCTCTCCGCGAAATGCCCGGTAGTCCCAGTCGAGCCACACCGCCACACGCGCCGCGCGCTGCAGAGCGCCCGCATCGACATACAACCGAAAGGCGCGCTCGCGCGACGCGAAGAGGGTATCGATGTCACTGAGCCACCAGCACGCCAATCCGAGCAGTTCCAGTGCCTCGGCGGTTTCGCCCTGCGCCAGCGACCGCTGCGCGGCGGTTTGTGCACGCGCCCACTCGCCGCGCTGGATAGCCTCCTGGGCCTCGCGAAGCGCAGCGGCTCCGATCTCATCCATCGATCACGTTCGTTTGCGGGCTCATGCTGGAATGTCGGCCCGGGCCCGCCTCGCGACAAGCGCCGCGTGGAGATCCAGAGGCCAACCGCTCAACGGAATCGCCTCCACGCTCCGTGTGATGGATGATGTTTGATCAAGACGGATGGCGACGTTTGCCGCGCGCTGGTTCAGCGAATGGGGAAGCGATACGCCACTCCCGCCCGGAGCGACGTCCCTCCGATTGTCTGACCGGAGATCCTGTTGGTCACGCGCACGGCGACATCAATGTCCACCCGTTCCCGGGGAACACGGAGCGAGGCTACTACGCCGTTGCCAGCGCCAAGCATCACGCGGGTGGCGTACACTCCGGGGGTGTAGCCGAGACCGAAATACGAGAAGTCTCCGGTCGTTCCGTACCAGCGACCATCGGTGGCGTGGGCCTCGGCGAACAGGCCGCCACGAGTGCCGTAGCGTAGCGTGCCGGTGGGAATCACCCCCGAACGACGCTCGCCGTTCCGTGAGAAATTCCCGCTCAACACACTGAGTTCCAGCTCCGCCTCGGGGGAGGCCACCAACCCCATGAGACCACCTCCCGTCATCGAGATCTTTTCTTCCGGGGGCGTTGTGACGACGCCCGAACCCAGGTAGTCCAGCCGGTCACGGCCAGTGAGCACCACCCCCTGCACCTCCACACGATTGTTGCTCGGTGTCGTGCGACGGAAGCCAAGACTTCCCCACCCGGCGACGGTGCTTCGCTCGGCACGCGTGTAGCGCGTGGCCGGAGCACACATGTCCGGGGATTCGTTGGGCTGACTGCCTACCACGACCGACATGGGTACGCCCCAGATGGCACCACCGGCGAGGATCTCGGTCCGCCGCTCGCGCTGCTTTATGCTGTCACTGGGTTGCATCAGTAGAAACGCGCCGAGCGACGGCAGCGTGGCACCCGGCCACCACAAGCGGGAGCGATGCCGTTGCTGTAGCAGCAGTGAGGTGCCCAGCACCACAACAAGAGCCAGCAGGATGGCGCGCTCCAGCAGGGTGAATTGCGTTGGGGCCAGTCCTATCGCCGCCACGACCGCAGTCCCAATGCCCAGCGCAGTCCATTCAGTGCCGGTCAAACGAACGCGCCATAGGGTGAACCGAATGCCGCTGGCGTATCGGTGCCAGAGCACCACGGCGATTGCGATGGCGCCTAGAGACCATTGGACCGGATTGAGTCCGGCCACGGTGCTGCGTCCATCACGCCAAAACTCTGTGGCTATGCGCAGGCTGGCGTAGCCCAGTACTCCCAGTCGGAACGTGCTGCCATCGCGAGCGGCTGAACCACGACGCACGAGCCACGTCATGAGCAGCACATCGCCCAGCATTTCGTAAAGCTGGACGGGGTGCACCGCGTGCTCTTCGCCGTCATAGTGCACACCCCACGGGAGCGAGGTGGCAACGCCTTTGCAGCATCCGGCGAGAAAGCAGCCCACCCGTCCAACGGCCATCCCGGCGAGTGTTGGCACCGTCAGTGTGTCCAGCGTGCGCGTCACGCCAAATCCGTAGGCACGTGCCAACACCACGACCATGAGCACGCCGGCGACGATGCCGCCGAGGTTGCTCTTCTTGCCTGGCTCCGGTGTGGACAGGTCGAGAAAGATGTACTTGGAACCGATGAGGCTCGCTATTGCGGCGGCAATGATGAGCAGGCGCCAGGAATCCGTAGCGAAGTGCTCACGGTCGCCAGCCCGAAGCGCCAGCACGACACCCGTAACCACGGCTGCAACCAGCGCCACATTGTACGGGCCAGCGAAGACCGCATTGAGAAGGGACATGGTGTGCCTCGGCTGAAGGGGGCGCGGCGCCCAGTCGGCGCCACGCCTCTCTACAGTGCGAAACGCACGCGATCACGACCATACGTCGTGCGACGTAATCGCATCAGCACATCAGGATGTGCTACTCGGGTACTCGACGTCGCAAGAATATCAGCCAGTCAATCGTGAAGGCCGCCGCGATCCCGGCGGCGTAGGCGAGCAGGTCACGCGCATCGAAGTCGCTCCCCAGGACCAGATGGCCCAGCGGGTGCGAGCGCACCGCCAGCAGCCAATCCCATCGCCACCGCTGTGAGAACTCCACCAGCCAACAGATCGCGACGGCCGAGCCTGCGCGGTGTGTACGGGCCGCGCGAGGGGCCACCACGCTGAGCAGCCACATGATCATGGTGGCCCAGAGCACGTCACCTACGACATCGCGCCAGAGCGGAGGCAGTGGCAGCACGCCGCGGTGGACCAGCAGGCCGACCACCACGGTGGCGAGGGCCGCGACGACATAGCCAGCCCGGCGGGTCATTGGGGCGAGAGATCGCCTGAGGAACGCCACATTCCATGGAGTATAGGGGTCCGGCGGCCCGGCGAGGTTGCAGCATGAAGCAATTGTCATACATTACGCCAGCCTCATTAGGATTGCTTCACCATTCTGGAGTTTGGCATGAATACGTTTTTTCGCGCCCCGCGACGCCGTGGTCTGGCGCGCCGGAACCGGCGGGGGGCCACCCTGGTTCTCGTCGCCCTCTTTTCCGTGGTTATTGTCGGGCTGGCGGCCTTCGCGATCGACGTCAGTCGCCTGTACGTGGGAGTGAACGAGCTGCAGACCGGGGCCGACGCCACGGCGCTGAACGGCGCCATGCAATTGCAGCGCGATCCAGCAGCCGATGGGCGGAGCACCACGGCGACATTTGGCGGCAACAATCAGGTCATGGGGATGCCGCTGTCGCTGACCACCAGCCATGTCGAGAGCGGCGTCTGGAATCCCGGCACCCGGGTCTTTACACCCCAGTCCTGGACCAACAGCACCACCAACGCTGTCCGGGTGTCGGCCAACAGCACGGGACGTTTGCTTTTTGGTGGCGTGTTGTCGCGAACCAACGTCGCTCCCACGCGTCGTGCCATTGCGTGGGTGGCCAATGTCACCGGGGTTGATTGCATCAAGCCGTGGGGCATTTCCCGGTCGTTGCTGGAAGCGCGCCATGGCATAGATCTCACCACGCAGGCCGGTGTGAACACGCTGCGGACGTTGCTCAACACGACCACCGGGCCGGCACAACTCACTGTGGTGTTGAGCCCGAATGTGAATGCGGGCACCGGTGGTGGTGGCAACTCGAATGGGAACGGCAACAACGGCAACAACGGCAACAACGGAAACAATGGCAACAACGGCAATGGCGGCAATGGAGGCGGGGGGCCCACGGTGACGGCGCCGACCGACAGCTACCAGGCAATTACCGGCGACGCCAATGCGTCTCCCAACTCCTATGAGGCCTTGATCACGGGCACCGGCTGCGGCAATAACGTGGCGGAGTTTCCGGTCAGCACGGTGTTCCAGCAGCCGGGGCAGGGGAATCAGGTGGCACAGCGCGCCGATGCCATTGTCCGCCAAACGGCCATGGAAAGTGGCCCCTGCAAGAAGGGGCCAACCGCGCGGGACGCCACCTGCTATGACCCCAGCCTGACAGGCTTCGTGGCGGGGCCCACGATCATCGTGCCGCTCACGATGCCTGCCGCACAGCCCAATCGCACGCAGATCGCCATGCTCACGAAGTTCCGGCTCATGTGCGCGTTCACTGATGATCCGCCAGGGAACCCCCTCGGCCCTTCACCCGAAAACTGTCCGTGGCTGCAGACCATTGGCCAGACCCCCACCGGCTACCGGCGCGGCACGATTGTCGGGTACCCGGTTTCCGGGCCCATGGAGCTCGGCAACGGCACCGTGCTGGGCAACACGATCAGCGTTGGCCAACGGCTCATTCTGGTGCAGTAACCGCCGGTCGCGCGGCGCCGCGGTGGAGGGACCGTCTACAACTGCCCGGTACTGCCCCACTGCGCCAGCTTGGCCTGGTAGGCCGGGTCGTCGTAGCGCGCCAGCAGAAACGACGAGGCCAATGGCGGCACCGCTGCGCCGGCAATCTGCTGTGCCAGCAACTCTGCAGCAGCCGGTGCGGCCATGAGCCCGAAGCCGGAGAACGCGGCACACACATACGCGCCCGGCACGCCCATGGGGCCAATGAGCGGGCGGTTCTCCGCGGTCTTGGTGTAATACCCACCATCCACGTACGCGTGGGGTAGCCGTTCCAGATACCCGGCCAGCGCGGGCACCAGCTTGGTCATGCCGCGCAACACCACTTCGGGATAGAAGGGATCGTCGGGAAGCGGAAACTCGGGCGTATCAAAACGATGCGCGCTGTGATAGTCCCACAACATCAGCACCGTGGTGGAGCGGCCATACCCTTCCGGTCGCAGGTGAATCCCCGCCGGCAGTGGTTCGGTCAACCAGCGTGTGCTGTCGTCGGCCGCCAGTTCAGCCTGTTCCTCCGCACTCCACTCCAGCGACTGCGCATCGTCGAGAATGACCAGCCCCGTGTTGCGATCCACGGCGCCCTGCGGGTCTTCAATGGCAATCTTGTAGTGGGCTTCGCTGAACAGCGGCAGCGTCACCCCGAGCAGTTCGCCCACCGACTTGGCGTATGGCCCGGCGGCGTTCACGAACACCGGCGTCGCAATGGCATGTGTCTGCCCGTCGGCCCCCTGCACCTGCACACCAGCCACACGGCCTTCCGGATAGTCAACCGCTGTCACGCGACCACTCAGCAACTCCACGCCGGCGTCACGCGCCTGCTCCAGCAGCATCATGCCCAGCTGCTGTCCGCTGAACCACCCGCATCGTCGTGCGTGCAGCACCGCACAGATCTCCGGCGACAGCCACGGGAAGTGGGTGCGAATGGCCTCGCGATCGAGGAAGAGATCTGCCCCCGCCGGATGATCGCGCCAGCCGCTATGCGACGACGGCACATAGGCTGCCGCGTCCTGGCGTGAGCGATAGATCCGCACGTCGCCCGCGCCCTGCGCACTGGCGAGCGCGGCATCTGCTTCAAACTCCGCGGCGCGCTCAGCCCGGGTCGTGGTGTAGAGATAGCCCCGCCGGTTGAGCAGAAACCGGTTGTCGCTGGCGTCAGCCCACCGCTCAAGCAAATCGATACTGCGGTTGATGAGCTGTACCATGGCATCATCAGGGCCGGGCCACCAGTTGCGATACGCCTCCGTGCTCTTGTCGCTGGTCAGCGTCAGCGGGGCCAGATCATCAACCACGAGCACGCGCAGCCCGTGTGTGACACTTAGCGCGTGCGCCACGGCAATGCCGGCAATGCCCGCTCCACAAATCACGGCGTCGGTACGCATGACCGTTGGCACGGAGGGCGCCGCCCCGCTCATACGCGGGCGCCGGCGTTTACGCCATGCGCCCACAGCGCACGTTCCACCATGGTGGCGTGCCACCCTTCTCCCAGTGCCACCGCACGCTGAATGAGTGCCAGCGCGTACTTGCGATAGTACACGGCAGTCCAGGCAATCTGCCCCATGCCATCGACATGCGGTGCCACCTGTCCGGTGACAATTTCGTCGAAGAACGGGAAACGCTCTGGCATCATGACCGCGAGCACCGCCGACGCCGTGGCCGGACCCACACCTCCCAGCGTGACCACGGCGGCCAATGCCTTGGGTGGAGTGTCCAGCAACGCCGACGCCGTGCGCGTGGCGTCTTCGACCGCGCCCGGCGGATTGTTCTTCACCAGCACCAGATTGGGCGCGCGCCAGACACCGCGCAGCATCTTCCACTCGGTAATCCGCACCATCTCGTCGTGCGTCACGTAGCCGGGCGACCGCGCAGCCATCACGGCTGGCAACTCATGCCGGTACCACTGATCGTGCTCCGGCAGCTTCCGGTTGGCCAATGCCGCAATGGCCTGATCATAGCCATCAAGCGCTTCGCGCCATGCCGACAGATTGGACGAGCGCCAGAGCGGGAGTTTTGCGAGGTCGGTCATGGGGTGCAAACTACCGCGAATACGGGTTGGGGGTACTGGCTGGGATTACGATGACGGAAAGGCAGGGAGCAACGGCTGGCGGGACCACAACAGCAGGGCGCCCTGCGGGCGCGACAACAGCATGAGTTACTGCATGACAACTGCATGACAAAAAGCGGTGTGACCGCGGGGCTCCGAAATTCCTGAACGCCCCCGCTGTTTCATGCTGTTGTCATGCTGTAAGTCATGCAGTTGCCATTCCCTGCCGTTGCCATTCCCGGCCGTTGTCATTGCCGGCAGTTGTCATTCCCCAGCCTGCCCAATTGCGACGTCCTACGGCACCTTCAGCACATCCACGCGCGACACCGCCCAGGTACCACTGCGTCGGGCCACGGTCACACGCCACGCTGAACGACAGAGCTCTCCGCACGCTCGACCCACATACACGATGGCCGAGTCCTGGAACATGCGCGGCTTGACTACCTCGACCACGCCGGCGTTGCCTGGATGATCGGCGAACCACGCGTCCCACCCCTTGGGATGGTCACGAAAAAAACGCTCCATTTCGCCCAGCGTGATGCGTTCCACCAGAAACGGCAAACCGAAGGCGGTGGTGTCTACCACTTGCAGCGCCAGCGTATCGTGATGATCCCAGGGCCCGCCAAACGCTGACAGCGTTGGGGACTGCTGGCGCGGGTCGTGCCACACCGTGATGACCTGCGCCTGTTCGCGCCGGGAAAACAGCTCCAGGAGCGTGGCCTTGAGCACGGCCCGTTCGGAGGGGTAGTCCCGTCCCGGCCCACAGGCGGAGACGGACACCAGCAGCAGGAGTGCGATGTACCGCCAGCGCATCACCGTACGCCTGCCACAACGCGCGGGAACTGATCGGTAGTGGGCTGGAATGTGCGCCAGCTGTGCCAGAACTCCTGGCTCGCATTGATGGGGACCAGCGCGCCCGCCGGCCCTTTGCCATTGAAGGCATAGCGTGTGGAAGGACCAGCACGCATCACCACCAGCGAGTCGCCATCAAGCGTGAACTCGGTGGCGGCAGTAGGACGCGCGAACGCGAAGAAGCTCACACTGTCGCTGGCCAGTGCCAGCACCACGGGTGTGTCTCCCACGATATCGTTGATCACCCGCACGCGCTCCAGATGGTTCCAATCGTAGGCGCGACTGACGCCGTTGAGCGTAATCCCCACCACCCACGATTTCTCTCGCCACGACGCGGTGTCGGTACCGGTGAGTGCCTTGCGACTGGTTCCTCGTTCGTAGGCGTAGTCCTTGGCGTATTCACTGGTGAAGGTACTATCGGCCTGCATGATCAACGAATGGGGATACAGCTGCAGCCATTGGCGCAGCGACACCTGGCGACTGGGGAGTTCGGGCATTGCCGTACCGGTGAGCGGACCGGCCACCGCCTCTCCGTTGGCCTGACGCCACCAACTGCCGGTGCGCACGTCTTCGAGCATGGCGTTGAAGTGATCCATGCCCACCAGACGGAACTGCTCCACCTGCCCGTTCACGATGGGGCGAAACACTCGACCGGTGCGGCACACGGTGCAGTAACTCACCAGCACGTCCTGACCGCCAACGGTATCCCGCACCTGATGATGGTAACCAATGAACTGCAGCGGATACGCGCGCGCCTGGCCATTGTGTTCGAAACCCACTACCAGACGGTCCGTAGCCACCGTATTGCGAGCTGCTGGCTCCATGCGCATGACCGTGGGTGGCAGGAACATCGCGTCAGCCGCCATGCGGAAGTTGAACATGTACGTCACGCCGCTCACCACCAGCGCCGTCACGCCCACCAGAATGCGCTGTCGCCCGCCGACCCGCAGGGCAGCGGTTACTCCTGCCAGCATCAGCACGCCGGCTACGGCGCGCACAGCCCAACGCAGGGAGTACAAGGTGTACGCCAACTCCAGACTGCGGGTGCGTTGACTGCCCGGCAACGGCATGATGAAATACACGTTGGCAAATTCGAACAGCATGAGAAGCGCGGCGCCACTGTACAACAACCACCGGCGGGAGTCACGATCGGTCAACATAAGTCGTTCAAGAGATAGGTTGGCGCGTGTGCCCCTGCGGCCAGCGCCTGCGCTGCCGTGGTTACGCCGGTAAGTACGATGGCGCTGGCAAGACCCACCGCGGCCGCACCGGCAATGTCGGTGTGCAAGGTGTCTCCCAGCATCACCGCATGACGGGTACCTACCATGGACAACGCCGTTGCAAAGTGGCGGGACGCCGGTTTGCCCAAGACTTCAAACGTGGGGGCCTCATCACCCAGCAGCAATTGCAGGGCGCGTTCCAGCATCCCCGCCAGCGAGCCAGCTGTGAGCCCAAAGGTGCCGGCCCCCGACGGATACACGAGATCGGGGTTGGCCAGCAGCAGCACCGTTCGCTGGCCGCGGGCGTGCGCGGCGAGAATCATGCTCAGCGTGGCGTCCAGGGTACCCAGCGTATCAAAGCCGCCTTCGTCGGCGATCACCACCGCATCCGCCGGGTCGGCCACGTCGGGGTCCACTACGGTGGCACCAATCTGCCGGGCATAGTTGGCCGAATCGCCGGTGCCCAGCACCACCACGCGCCGTCCGCGCATCCCCTGTTCGTCGAGCGCTGGCGCAATGAGCATCCCGGAGCTGAGCACATGTTCCGGTTGCACCGGAATGCCCAATCGTGTGAAGCGCGCCGAGGCCCGATGCGGCGAGCGCGACGCATCGTTGGTGACCACCAGAAACGGCTGCCCACGATCAATGAGATGCTGCACCGCCTCAGCCGCTCCGGGCAGGGCGCCCGATGCATTCACCAGCACGCCATACGCATCAAACAGGATGGCGTCGTAGCGATGCACCAGTGCCCGGAAGTCGATGCGCTCGGGCGGAATCGAGTGCGACGCGTGCGCGTGCGTCATGCGGTGCCTGTGGCAGCGGTGTCCATTCGTGCGACCAGCTTCTGCATGGTGTTCCAGTTTCGCGCGGTGATATGCATGCCCGCGCCGCGTGCCGCCTTGTCGTACACGGTGCTCGCCGAGATGCCGTCCGGGTGCCAGGTGTACAAGGCGTGGGGTCCCAGGACAAACTGCTCCACCGTGGCGGGAGCGGTGGTGAACGCCGCCAACATCGCGGGCGTCACGTGCTCGTCCCATACGGTCACCAACAAGCGTGACGGGTTGAGCTGGGCTTGCTCCTGCAATGGACAGTCGCGCAGCATGGTCACGAGTTCGTCGTACGTGCGCACGAACACCGTACTCCGGATGCCCACACGCTCAGCAATGGCCTCGTGCAGTTGCCTGGCCTCCTCCTGCGGCGCGCCGCCGTGGCTGCGGTACACGAGATTGCCGCTGTTGAGCAGCGTGGAGGGGGAGGCGAGGCCGATGGACGCCGCAATGGCCTGCAGGTCGGCCATGGCGATGTTCTTGCCGTTCACATTGACGCCACGGAGCAGCGCCACCCGGTATTCGCGGGAGGAAACGGGTGAGGCGGGGGGACGAGTGGTGCGCGGGGGCATGCTCAGAGCTAGACGCGGGGCCGTGGCCGGGCAAGGTTTGGCCTATGCGACTCTTCCCTGCCCTGCTCGCCACGGCCCTTGCGGCGCCGTGCCTCGCCACGCCTTTGGCGGGCGCTCAGCCACCTGTTGCCACACCGGCGCTGGCCGAGCCCAGCCTGTCGCCCGACGCGCGAGAGATTGCGTTGGTGAGCGGCGGCGACATCTGGACGGTACCGGCAACCGGCGGCGATGCCCGGTTGCTGGTGGCGCACCCTGCCAACGAGTCCAGACCACTGTATTCGCCGTCCGGCACGATGCTGGCGTTCGTGAGCACCCGCACCGGCAACGGCGATGTCTACCTGCTCGATCTTCAACGTGGCACGCTCCGTCGCCTCACCTTCGACGATGCGGCGGAGTCGGTCTCCGGCTGGTCGCGCGACGGGCAGTGGCTGTATTTCCATAGCAGCGCCGGCGACATCTCTGGCATGCAGGACGTGTATCGCGTCTCCGTTGCCGGCGGCACGCCCATGGCTGTTGCCGGTGACCGTTACGCGAGCGAGTTCTTTGCCGCTCCCAGTCCGGATGGTGCCACGGTGGCGCTGTCGGCGCGGGGGACGGCCAGCAGTCAGTGGTGGCGGCACGGGCGTTCGCATTTGGATGAAGCGGAGCTGTGGCTGGTGACGCCAGGCGCCGCACCGACGTACACGCGGTTGTCCGACGACGGAGGGAGCAAGGACCTGTGGCCCATGTGGTCGCCTGATGGTCGCACGGTGTTCTACATGAGCGACCGCACGGGACCGGAGAACCTCTGGTCACGCCCGATCGCGGGCGGCGCGGGTGTGCGCCTCACCGATTTCAAAAACGGCCGGGTGCTCTGGCCGCAGATGGCGGCCAATGGTGCGGCCATTGTGTTTGAGCGCGACTTTGGCGTGTGGCACTTCGATGTACGCAGTGGCAAGGCGCAGCCGGTGCCCATCACGCTGCGCGGGGTAAGCGCCACGCGTGGGGTGGAGCGGCAGACGATCGCGCAGGGGTTCACGGCCGATGTCTCCAGCGACGGCAAGAAGCTCGCGCTCATTGGCCGCGGCGAACTGTGGGCCACCGATGCGCGCGAGGGCGGCGACGCCATCCGGCTCACCCAGTCTGCCGCGCTGGAGAAGCAGCCCCGCTGGTTGCGCGGTGATCGCACCGGTGACCGCAGTGTGGTGTACGTGGCATGGAGCGCCGACGGTGGGCGGATCATGCTGCACGATGTGGTGGCCAACAGCACGCGCGCGCTGACCACCAGCGGCGATGCCACACAGCCCACACCGTCACGCGACGGCAAGCGTATTGCCTATTTGCGCGACGGCACGGCGTTGCACGTGATGAACGCCGACGGCAGCGATGATCGCCGCCTGGCCACCGGGTTGTTTGGGCGGGCGCCCTTTGACGGCGGCAAGACCATGGCGTGGAGCCCCGATGGACAGTGGGTGGCCTATTTGTCGCGGGGGAGCCGCGGGTTTACCAACGCCTACGTGGTGCCGGTGGCCGGCGGTGAGGCGCGGCCGGTGAGCTTTCTGGGCAGTTCCAATAGTGGTGGGTTGGAGTGGAGCCCCGATGGCAGCTCCCTGCTCTTCCTCACGTCGCAGCGCACCGAAAGCGCGCGTCTGATTCGGGTCAATCTGGTGCCGCGAAGCCCTCGCTTCCGCGAAGACCGTTTCCGCGATCTGTTCACCACGCCCGTGCGCGACAGTGCCCGCGAGCCAGTGCGTCGTGACACCACCCGAGCCGCCGCGCGCCCTGACAGTGCCAGTGCGCGGCCGGCAAGTGGTGCCCCCACCCGCATCGTGTTTGAGGGGATCCGCGAGCGCGCGGAAGTGCTGTCGCCGGGCATTGAGATTGGGAGTGCCACGCTTACCCCCGATGGACGCACGCTCGTGCTGACCAGTGCTGGCGGCGGGCAACCCAATCTCTACACGTGGTCGCTGGATGAACTGGCACGGGAACCCGCCGTGCCTCGCCAGATTACCACGTCGGCCGGCGGCAAGAGCGTCATTGGCGTCTCCGCCGACTCCCGTGAGGTGTGGTATACCGACGGCGGTCGCATTGCCATAGTGCCCGTGGCCGGCGGGCCGTCGCGTCCGGTGGCGGTTACGGCGTCGCTCGACGCGGACTTTCAGCAAGACAAGATGGTGGCGTTCGAGCAGGCATGGGCCACGCAGCGCGATCAGTTCTACGATCCCGCCATGCATGGCACCGATTGGAACGCCGTGCGTTCGCGCTTTGCGCCCGTGATTCAAGCGGCGAAGACCCCGGATGAATTCCGCCGGCTGCTGTCGCTGATGGTGGGGGAACTCAACGCCTCACACAGCGGCGCCAGTGGTCCGAGTGGTATGCCGTCAGCGCCGGTGGGCAAACTGGGGCTGCGATTTGATCGTGAGGCGTACGAGCGCGATGGGACGCTCCGGGTGCAGGAGGTGGTGCGTCTCAGCCCGGCCGCCATTGCCGGCGTTGCGGTGAACGACCGGTTGCTGGCGGTGAACGGTCACGCGGTGGCCCGGGGGGACAATCTCGACTCCCTGCTCACCAATGCAGTGGAGCGCAAAGTGGAGTTGCAGGTGAGCGGGCCGTCGGGCACGCGGACCGTTGTGGTGCGTCCGGTGGCCGGGAATGCCCTCAAGCAGTTGCTCTATCTGCAGTGGGTGGAGGAGCGGCGGGCGTACGTGGCCCGCGTGTCGAACGGCAGGCTGGGCTACGTGCACATGTTCGACATGGGCGAGGAGTCGCTCAACAAGCTGTACCTCGATCTCGACGCGGAGAACTTCGGGCGCGAGGGGGTGGTGATCGACATGCGCAACAACAACGGCGGCTTCGTGAACGCGTACGCGCTCGATGTCTTTGCCCGCAAGCCGTACATGACCATGACCACCCGGGGGTCGGTGTCGGTGCCGGCCCGCACGCAACTGGGGCAGCGCTCGCTCGAGAAGCCCACGGTGCTGGTGACCAACCAGCACACGCTGTCCGACGGCGAAGACTTTACCCAGGGGTATCGCACCCTGGGGCTGGGTAAAGTCGTGGGGGAGCCCACCGCGGGGTGGATCATCTACACGTCGAACGTCACCCTGGTGGACGGGACCTCACTGCGGCTGCCGTTCATTCGTGTGGATGACCACGAGGGGAAAAACATGGAGCTCGTGCCCCGCCCGGTGGACGTGCCGGTGACCCGCCCGGTGGGGGAGGCGTACCGGGGGGTGGACTCCCAGCTCGATACCGCGGTGCGCGTACTGCTTCAGCAGCTGGGTTCGGCGCGGTAGACGGCGAACCGCATTCTTCTTTTAGGAAATTCCGCCTTTTCGCCAACCTTTCGGAACGAACTGGCGGAATTTCCGTTGGCGCCATTGCCGCGCGTGCCGTGGGGGGGTACTATTCTTTTCAGCGATGCGCGCACTGTATCTGATACAACTGCGTGGACTTGTTCCGACCTACACGGGCCTGCCAAAGCGAGCGGGCCCGTTTGTGTTTGCACCGTAGCCATAAAGTTATGGCGACCGTCGTGAGGGCGATCACGAGCACGTGGAAGTCGGTATCGTTTTGCATGCGGGTCCTTCGGGACCTTGTGCTCCGACAGATCCAGCACCGATCCAGCTTTTAGGAGTACACAGCAATGCGCACGACCGGCACCGTTAAGTGGTTCAACGACGCGAAGGGCTTTGGTTTCATCACGCCCTCGAACGGCCAGAAGGACTGCTTCGTTCACCACTCGGCCATCCAGGGTCAGGGTTTCAAGTCGCTGACCGAAGGCGAGACTGTCGAATTCGATATCGTGCAGGGCCAGAAGGGCCCCGCCGCCGAAAACGTCACGCGCGCGCGCTAAGCCTCACCGGCACAGCAGCGTAGCACTGTCTCGCGGGTGGGAGCGGCATGTCCGTTCCCACCCGATGCTGTTTCCCCAGTTCGGAGGTCAAGTGATCGACCAAGCAACTCCAGTTACCCCGCCGGATTCGCGCTTCGGCCCCGACCGTACGAACTTCCTGACGTCGCACCGCGCCCAGTCTGTAGCGGCGCGTGAGTTTACCCGCTTGACCGACGCCGTGGTTGCGCTCACCAAGCGCCAGGCGACCCTCAATGCCTGCGAGCCGCCAACGACCCGGCTCTCCCCCGATCGCTGCATCGTGCAGCTCGGCCCTGTCGCCCTCACTGTGGCGCATATCCGCACCGGCAACGATATCCCGCCGGGTGGCCAGCTTCTCTGCATCATCTGGAAGGGCACCATCGCCGCCCGTGGCGATCATGTGCCTGAGCGTTCGGCCCGCCATGTGCCGCCGCCGCCCGTTTCCGTGTGGGAAGAGTCCATGGTGGTCTCGGCCGCCAGCGAAACCACGTGGCACTGGCATCCCAATGGCATTGATTCCACGGGATATACTTCCCCGGAACTCGCTGAACGGTGTGTCGAGCAGCTGCAGGCAGCATTCGAGGTTGCCCAGCGCGACGACCTGCCAACGGCACCGCTGTCCTGACCCGCCCAAAGGAGGGCGCATGAAGCAAGACATGATCGAATTTGAAGGCACCGTCACCGACGTCCTTCCCAGCACCATGTTCCGCGTCAATCTTGAAAACGGTCACGAGATCCTGGCCACCGTGGCCGGCAAGATGCGCAAGTTCCGCATCCGTATCCTGGCTGGTGACAAGGTGACGGTAGAAGTGTCGCCGTACGATCTCAACCGCGGGCGCATCACGTTCCGGCACAAGTAAGCGACCAGCAATTGATGATGGAGCGCCGGGTGCGTGAGTTTTCCGCCCGAGCGCTCCTTTTTCATTGTCCCAATGGCCGTACCCTGGCCGCGCACTGTATGAGTACGCCTGGCCTCGACCTCTAGCCTACGTCACATGCGCGCTGTTCGACTTGCCGTACCGGGTCAGCCCGTGGTTGATGCCGACATCCCGTTGCCCCGCTGCGGAGACGATGAGGTGCTGGTGCGCGTGCGCGCCGCCGGTATCTGCCACTCCGACGTGCACTACCGCGCAGGACGCTCGCCGGTAGAACCACTGCCACTCACCCTGGGCCACGAGGTGGCCGGCGAAGTGGTGGAAGTCGGCGCCAACGTCATGACCCACACGGTGGGCGAAGCGGTGAGCCTGCATTACCTCGTTACCTGCGGGGCGTGCACCTACTGCCTGGGCGGTCGCGAGATGTTCTGCGCCACGGGCAAGATGCTGGGGCACTTCACCGACGGGGGGTGGGCGGAGTACATCGTGGTCCCTGCCCGTAATGCTGTACCGCTGCCTCACAATGTGTCGTTCGCGCATGGCGCCGTCATGATGTGCTCCTCCGCCACATCGCTACACGCGCTGCGCAAAGGGCGCATACAGTCCGGCGATACCGTGCTGGTGATTGGGGTTGGTGGGCTCGGCATGTCGGCCGTACAGCTGGCCTCACTGCTCGGCGCGTCGCGCGTGATTGCCGTGGACCGTGACCCGGCCAAGCTCGCACTCGCCGTACGCTTTGGTGCGGTGGCCGTGTTGGCGGTGGACCGCACACCCGCCGAGCTTGCGAAGGCAGTGCACGTCGCCAACAACGGCCGCGGTGTTGACGTGGCACTCGAACTGGTCGGCAGCGAGAGCTGCGTCCAGAGCGCCTTGTTGTCGCTGGCACCACAGGGGCGCGCGGTGGTGGTGGGTCTCAACGCCATCCCGGTGCCGGTGGATACGTACCGGGATATCATTGGGCGCGAGGCGGAACTCATTGGCTCCAACGATCACCTGCTGAGCGAGTTGCACGAGCTCATGACATTCGCCGAGCGCGGCCAGCTGGACCTGCGCGATGTGGTGACCAACACGGTGCCGCTGGAGGCGGCGGCCATCAACGGCGTATTGGATGCCCTCGATCGCTACGCCGCGCCAGTGCGAACCGTGGTCGTACCGTAGCGGAAAGCGCTACAGATGCGGCGGCGACCATCCGCCCTCGAACAGATGGCGGATGGGCAGAAAGAGGGGCTCGGGTAGCGCATCCCACGTGTGCCAGGCCCACTGTTCGCACTTGTGTGGCTCACGCACCTCAGGTTCACCGTCGGTGCTGCGCGTAAGGACGAACAGCGTTACGTAATGCTTGTCTTCGGCAGCAAACACATCGTTGGTCCACGGGCCGTAGCCACGCACCGTGACGTGCAGTCCGGTTTCTTCGAGCGCTTCGCGGCGGGCGCAGTCGTCGACCGATTCGCCCCACTCCAGATGCCCGCCGGGAAACTGCCACACGCCGTCGCCGTGGGAGTCGCTGCGGCGCTTGCCCAGCAGCACCTGGGTGCCACGCTGCACGATGACGGCCACGCCAATGCGCGGGTACCGGGGCGCGGTCACGAAGGGAGCACCACGTCCTGGAGGAAGAACGCCGCCAGCTCGGAGCGCCCCTGCAGCCCGGCTTTGCGGTACACATCGACCGCCTGCTGACGCACCGTGCGCTCCGACCGCCCCAGCTGAGCGGCCACCTGCTTATGACCAAGCCCTTTGAGCAGCAACAGCGCCACCTCGCGCTCGGCGCGGGTGAGCTGCCAGCTGCCGAACTGCTGATCGATGGCGGCCCCGAAGCCAGTCAGCGCCTGCTCCGCACTGGCGCGCCACGCGTCGCGCTCGGCCTGCCGCTCCTGCAGCGCCTGCGACGTAGCTGCCAATGACACGCGGGCGTCTTTCAGGGCTGCGGTGGACTGGCGCCAGCGTGAGAAAATGAGAATGGCGAAGGTGAGGCTGACGAGCACCATGCCCAGTTCGACGGCAATGTGAGCCGAGAACCAGGAGGTGGGGCGATCGAGCACAATGTCGGTGACGCCGCCCACGACCACGACCAACAGGAAGCCCACCAGCAGGGGTGGCCACTTTCCGGTCAGAATGTCGTCTTCGTCGGTCACTTCGGGCGAATTCATGGTGTGTTCAGAGGGTATACGACAAGTGTCGGATGTTTTCCCACCTGCGTCCAGTCGCTTGCCGGATGTTTGGGGCGGCGGTGGCGCCCGATAGTGGAGGTGAGGCACGGGACACGGTGCCGGTCACCCACTTTCCGGAGCTACTTATGCTGAACAATCTGCCGCTTCATGCGCTCATCGTGCACATGCCGATCGCGCTGACCGTTCTGGTACCTGTCTTCGTGGTGGTCGCCTTGCTGCTGGGGCGGCGGTACATGAAACCCGCCCACGCCTGGGCGTTCCCGGTGGGCATGCTGGCGCTGTTGCTGGCGAGCGGTGTGGTGGCCGACAAGACCGGCGAGCAGCAGGAAGAGAAGGTGGAGCGCGTAGTGCCCGAGTCGGCGCTGGAAACGCACGAAGAGGCCGCAGAGCTGTTTCTGGTGGTGACCGGCGGGGTGCTCGTGCTCGCGGCCGGTGGCCTCATGAGCAACAAACTGGGGGCCACGATGCGGGTGGTGGGCGCGGTGGGGTCGCTGGCCGTGCTGGCCGCCGGCTGGAATGTGGGGCATAGCGGCGGCGCGCTTGTCTACCAGCATAATGCGGGCTCGGCGTACACGTCGCCGAAGTAGGACTGACAACTGAAAACTCGAACTGAGCACTGAGAACTTGGACTGAAAACTGACAACTCGTAGCCCTCAAGGAGTTCTCAGTGGTCCGTTGGAGTTTTCAGTTCTCAGTTCGAGTTTTCAGTTGTCAGTTCATGTCCATGTTCATGTTCATGTTCATGTTCATGTTCATGTTCATGTTCATGGCACTGATCGGCCGCGCTGGCTGAGATACCCGTGCCAGAGAATGCGCGCAGCGACGGCGCGGTACGGCGACCAGAGCGACGCAAGATGCAGCGCCTCGTTGCTGGTGGGCACCTTGGGCAATTCGCGCGCCTGTTGTAGCGCGAGGTGCAACGCGAGATCGCCGGGGGGCCAGGCATCGGGGCGCCCCAGCGCAAAGAGCAGATACACCTGAGCGGTCCATGGGCCAATGCCGGGTACGCGCTGCAGCTGCGCCAAGACCTCTGCGTCGGGTAGCGCGGCCAGCGCGCTGAGATCCAGTCGGCGTTCAATGACCTGTTCGGCCAGCGCGAACAGGTAGGCCGCCTTCTGCCGCGTTACGCCAAGTGCGCGCAGTCCATCGGCGCCAAGGGCAGCAATAGTGGCCGGTTGCAGTCCGCCGTCCACGCTGGCATCCAGCCGACGAAAGAGCGTCGCGGCCGATTCCAGTGAGACCTGCTGTTCAAGAATGATGCGCACGAGCGTCACGAAGCTCTCGTCGCGCGCCCAGAGTGTCGGCGGGCCGTGCTGGGCGACGATGCGTGCGAGTGCGGGGTCCTGCGCGCAGAGCGCCTGCACCGCCTCGTGCAGCGAGGCTGCATCAAGGCGGGGGATCGTCACGCGAGTTGGCTCTCGCTGGGCAGCGCCCCAATACGTTGGCCCATGCGCACCGGCACTCCAAGCGTAAGCGGCTCAATGACGCCGCAATCGGGCGAACAGACCAGCACCACGGTGGAGCCAAACTCGAAGTGCCCCAACGGGCCGCCCGCTTCTACAACAACGGGTGTGTTGTACACGTGACGCTGCACCTCGCGACGCCGTGCGTTGGTGTGCAGATCATCGAATACCAGTCGCGTCATGCCCACCATGGTCGCACCCACCGGCACAATGGCCATGCGCCCGCCGCGCGCGCCGTCCATCAGCACCACAATGCGCTCGTTCACGGCAAACAAGTCGGGCACGTGCATCACGGCGGCGGAGTTCACCGGCCAGAGTTCGCCCGGGATGTACGTGGCCTCGGTAATGCGCCCCGCCAGCGGGACATGGATGCGGTGATAGTCCTTGGGCGACAGATACAACGTGGTGTACGTGCCCCCCTCGAATGACTGCGCCAACGCCTGATCGCCGAGCAGCGATGTGAGCGTGTACGTGCGCCCCTTGGCTTGCACCAGCGTGTCGTTCTGCACCACACCGTAGGCGCCCACTGCTGCATCCACCGGGCTGACCATGGCGTTGGGTGCCAGCGGGCGAAGCCCCGGCTTGAGCGCGCGCGTGAAGAACGCGTTGATGCTCGGATAGGCTTCCAGCGGCTGCTCCGCCTCTTCCGGCTTTGCCCCGAAGATACGGCTGTAGCCGCGATATACGGCGCCCCGCCAGGCCACAGGAATGGTGCGCCCCGCCAGCCACCCGGCCCCACGGCTGAGGGCGTGCTTGGGGAGTACCGACAACAGGAGAATGAGCAGTTGGCCGACCATATCGGAAATGTAGCCGACTCAGCCTGTGGGCTGGCTCACGCCGGGGCGTCGGGAGAGGTCTCGGGGGTGTCCTCAACCACCACGGCCTTGGCCGCGGTCTGCTTTCGGGGATGCGCCACCGAATGCAGATACAGCGACTCCACCTTGGCCCGCGCCCACGGCGTCTTGCGCAGGAACTTGAGCGACGAGTTCACCGTGGGATCGTGCGTGAAGCAACGAATGGTGATGCGATCGCCCAACCCATCCCAGCCGTAGCGTTCGGCCAGATGTTCCACCATGGCTTTGAGCGTGACGCCATGCAGTGGGTCAACGGGTTTGGGGGCGGGCGTGGGCGCGTCGGTCATGGCGCACAATCTAGCGTGGGTGCAGGTCGGGAACCGCCCTTGTTAACTTGCAGGGACGTTGGGGCCGTCACGCGTGACGCCCCTCTAGCCACCCTGATCGACCAACTCCGGAGGTCCCATGTCGATGGCGTTTCTGCGGGACGACGCGGAAGGGGAGAAGCCCCGCCGCGACTACGGGTTGCCCGACAAGAGCGACCCCGATTTTGACCGGGTCGCCGCCCAGGCGTTGCTGGAAGCGGCCCGGGTGGGGGAGACGGAATTAGCCGAGCGGGCCACCGGGTACTACTGGGGCGAAGCGAGCCTGCGTCCGTACGTGGAGGTCATGCTGCAGGCCGCCGAAAAGGCCGGCGATGATCGACTGGAGCAGGTGGCACGGCGCTTTTTGCGCTAACGCGTAGGCAGGTGCGCCGGTGCAGCGCCGGATTGTTACGGATATGTACCGCCATCGCGACGACGACATCGGCAGGACGTGACGCTCGCTGGACTTATTGAAGAGTTGTTCTCTTTCTTCACAGCCACGAGTGTGCCATGTCTTTGTCCCGTTTCGCGTGGGGGGTTTTGACCCCCACCTTTCTTCTGGCCGTCCCGGCCGCCGCGCAAACGTCTGCCACGGTGGCCGGCGCGATTACCGCCGCCGATGGCAACCGCCCCGTGGAAGGCGCCATCGTCACGTTGTCCGGGCAGCCCGGCCGTGGCCAGACGGATGCGTCTGGTCGCTATCGTCTCACGACCACGGCTAGCGGTTCGGTGTGGGTCGTCGCCCGCGGGATTGGCCTGCTCCCCGATAGCGTGCGTGTGTCACTCGCGGCGGGGCAACCGGCGCGCGCCGACTTCGTGCTGCGTCGCTCTACCACGACGCTCCAGTCCATTGCCGTCACGGCCAACAAGCGGGCCGAGTCGATTCTCGAAGTACCGGCGTCGATCACGGCGTACGCCACGGAGTTTCTTGAAAAGCAGAGCATTCAGCAGTTCGACCAACTGTCGGCGTATGTGCCGGGGCTCAATGTGCAACTGCAGAGTCCCAATAATCCGGGGTTTGTGATTCGCGGCATTACGTCGGACGACGGCACCAGCTATGTGGAGCCCCGTGTGTCCGTATTTCAGGACGGCGTCTCCATCAGCAAGTCACGCGGCTCCGTGGTGGAGCTGTTCGATCTGGAGCGCGTGGAAGTGCTGAAGGGCCCGCAGGGCACGCTCTTTGGGCGTGGGGCGCAGATTGGCGCGGTGCACGTGATTCAAAACAAGGCCGTCAATCGTCGTGAAGGGTTTGCCTCCGTCGGCAGCGGCAATTACAACGAAGTGTACGCCAACGGCATGGTGAACCGCCCGTTGCTCGATGGCAAGCTGTTTGGTCGCGTAGCCGCGATCTACAACAAGCGCGACGGATTCATTGATAACACGGCCGGTGGTACGCTGAATGGCAAGCAGACAGCCGCCATGCGCGCCTCGTTGCGCTGGTTGCCGTCGGCCACGGCCACCGTGGACATCATTGCCAACTTTCAGCACGACGACTCGCCCGGGACCTCGTTCAAGAGTGTGTTGTACGCGCCGGTCGGTGGTACCCGCACGCCATTCCGCAGCGCCGCGCTTGGCGGTGGCGATTCCCTGGGCATCAATCGTCAGGTGGGTGGCCTGACCGTGCTGTGGAACCAGCAGTTGTCGTCCTCGGTGCAGTTCACCAGCGTGACGGCGGGACGGCGATTCTACAGCGACGAGGCCTTTGACGCTGACGGCACGCTGGCGTCGGCGCTGCAGTTTAGCGAAGTGGCCGAAGGCACCCAGGCCAGCCAGGAGTTCCGTTTGGCGTACGATCGCGGCGGGCGCCTGAGTGGCTTTGCCGGTGTGAGCGGTTTCTGGGAGCGTGGTTCGCAGCGAGTGCCGTTTCAGACGGATGAGCGCAGCTTCTTCGCGCTGCTGTCGCCGCTGCTGGGAGGGTCGGGCGTTCCGTTCGTTCCCCTCATTGGCGCGGATGGGCAGCCGAACCTCAGCGTGACCACCAATCCGCTCACGCGCCAGCCGCTCAAGACCGATCACGTGGAGCAGTACCAGAACTTTGGCGAGACGCGCGCGGCCGAAGTATTTGCGGATGCCACGTACACGGTGCAGCGCCTGAGTCTGACGGCGGGGTTGCGCGGCACGTATGAAGACGTGGACAACGGCTACGAGGTACAGAACAGTACGACGCCGGGATCGCTGGGTGTGTTGTTGGGAGCCGGACGCAACAACCTCTTCGCGCCGACGAATGGCCGGAAGAGTGGCACCGGCGCGTTTCGGTCGGCGGTAGGCCGCGGTATTGCCAGCTATGATTTTGGACGCGGATTCCTGGGCTACGTGAGCTACGCCAAGGGCCGTCGCCCCAACGTGGTGCAAGTCACGGCCGCCACGGTGCGCACGCTGAGCGATGAGCGCGTGTACAGCACGGAGGCCGGGCTCAAGGGACAACTGCTGGGCGGGCGCGTGCAGTTCGACGCCAGCGCCTATCAGTACGATTACCGCAACTTCCAGACGAGCATCACGCGTCTCACCGCCACCGGATTGGTGAACGAAACGCTCGACGCCGGCAGTGCCAAGGCCAACGGCGTGGAAGGGAGTATCCGCATGCAGGTGAATCCGTCGTTCGCGCCGTTCATTACCTACGGGTACACCGACGCACAATTCGACAGCACGGATGTGAATGGCAACCGTCAAGCGCGGGCGAACAACCGCTTCCGCCTCACGCCCATGCACAGCTACGCAGCGGGTTTTACGCTCGACGGCAAGCTCACCCGCCTTGGCCAGGGCTTCGTTTCGCCCAACATGACGTACCGCGGCAAGATCTATTTTGAAGACACCAATCTGCCGAATATCGCCGAGGTGGGCACGTTCCTGTTCAACGCCCGCGCGGGATGGCGGCTCAAGGACCAGCGGACGGAGATCACGCTGATCGGGCGGAATCTGTTCAGCGAGCCGTACATCATTGACGCCGGCAACACCGGCGGGGCGTTCGGCATTCCCACGTTCATTGCCGGTGCGCCGCGCCTGGTGTCGGTACAGGTGAGCCGGCGGTTCTGAGTCTGGCATATTTTGGTTGCGGCTCGTCGAATAGTTGGGTGAATACGACGGGCATTCATTGAAAAGCTCTCACGGAGGCCACAAAGGGACGGAGGACTCGGAGAACAGCAGATACGTGGGCTGTTCTCCGTCACCTCCGTCCCTTTGTACCCTCTGTGAGAGCTTTTCTACAATGCCAGCCGTTACACTGACGCCTGTGAGACAGCCACTGTGACGCTCAGTACAAGAACTCCGCCAGCACCAACCGCCGCTTATCGTCGGGGCGGGTGCGCACCACAATGGTTTCGCCGTTCACGCGTGTGACCACGGTGCGTGATGAATCCGTGGCGAACCAGCGGATGGCACGGTCTACCGATGGCACACCAGGCGTGATGCCACGCGCCGCTGCACCATCAAACTGCACCGTGTCGCGTCCTACGCCGAAGTAGCCGCGCGGGCGCGTGATCAGCACGCTCGTGCTGTCCTTTTTTCCGGCCGGCAGCGACGGCAGGCGAAAGTTCACCACGCGGCTTGAGCGCAGCAGCGGCGAACGGTACACATGCAACAGCACACTGCTGTCGGGCGCGACCACTTCGAACTCGTAGGTTTGTGTGGGCTGCGCGCGAAACGGCCCCCATTCGCCCATCACGCCGGTGGTGGCACGGTGCACCGCCGACCCACTGCGCATACCTGTGGTGGGGTCCACGGTATACACCGTCACTTGTGCCCCAATGGTGGGCAGATTCGTGGGGCCGTCGTTGACGTTGCGACTCACCATACCGTTGAGCACGGCCACCGTGTCGGCCACGATGGCCGTGGTGCGCGGCGCGCGCTGCGTAACGAAGCGATACTGCGCCGCAAACGATGCCGGGCCGAAGGCCACTTCGCGGTGGTCGGTGCCGGGCAACACGACATTCGTGGCGCCGCGGAGCGCTGGTCCAGTGGCATCCACGCCGGTTTTCATGGATGGATTGCCCAACCCGGCCCCGCTGGCCTGCGCATACTTGTCCAGCGAATCCGAACGCAGCGCCAGGAAGCGCACGCCGGCGACCACTTCGCTGCCGGCGTTGAGGCGCTGCAGATACTCTCCGGCCCCATTGTACTCCGAGAGGGGCTGCATCTCGCGGAGCGCAAACACGCCATGATTGGGCGAGCCGCACGTGATCACGTGCGAGACGTGCGCCGCCCCACCACCAAAGCGCACGTAGTTGCGAATGGTCATGCCGCCGCGTGAACTGCCCACCAGCACCACCTTGGGAGCGCCGGTCTGCAACAGCACGCGCGTGACGTACGCCGCCAGCGCGGCCGTTTGGTCTTCGGGGGTGCTCCGATTCAGCTCGGCCGCCCGAATGGTGCTGGACGAGAGCGGATTGGGCAGATCGACGGCGAAGAGACGATTGGCGGGATAGCCGTTGCTTTCGAAGCGCCAGATGGTGGTGTCCCAGAGCCCGGCGTGGTCGCCATTGCCATGGACGAACACAATGGGTAGAGCGCTCTGTTGGGGCGCCACGGAGCGCGCCACCGCCGTACTCTGTGCCGCGAGCGGCCGGGACAGCGGCGGCAGCAGCGTGCAACACGCCGCTGCCATCAGCCCCCCGTACCACCCGCGGTACGACCGTGTTGTCGGCCGGTGTGTCACGCGTGGATGTACTTCTCGAACACCACGCTGAAATCCTTGCGCATGTGGCGCTCCAGCACGGCCTCGTTCAGTTCATCGAGCAACGAGCGAAAGTGCGCACCCACCGCCGCCGGATCGGCCGCCCCATTGAGTTTGAGCATGGAGCCTAGTACCGACGCCGCGGACATGGCGTGCGAGCGCCCAAATTCATCTTTGCGCTGCAGTTTGCCGATGGTGTGCAACGCCTTGTAGATGTCCTTCAGCTGCTCCAGGTGATCCTTGCGCACATCGATGCTGAACAGCTTGTCGCCAATGGTGAACTTGAGTTCGATGTCGAGGTCAATTGTGCCCGCGGTTTCGATGGTCACGCCATTGATGGCGTACTGCGCGTAGTCGTAGCGCTTGATGACCCGCTTGCTCGAAATGGCCGATTCTCCGTCCACATGAATGAGCGCAAGATTCGTGAAGCAGTACTCGTCTTTCTTGGACTTGATCAGGAAGTAGATCTTTTCCTGATCTTCGTGAAAGAGATAATCGTCAGCATCAACCTTGTCGTAATCCTTCTGCGACACGATGATGCCGATGTCACTCAGCCCAAGCGCTTCAGCGGCAAACTTCTTGAACATCGGACACCTCTTGAGAATGGAAGCGGGCGACCGGGCGCCCTCCCCGGAGCGGTGCACACATCAGCACACCATGAACCACGCTCAATGTTAGCATGCTGCCCGTCCCGCATCACGTGCAGACTGGACGGTTGAGGCAGGGACCGCGGGGAGCCCCAGCGATCATCCCGGAAAAAAGTTGTTTGAATGACAGTCCCTGGAAAGCGATTGAGGGGACAATGACCAGATCGTTACGTCGCAGCCCCAGCGCCGACCGGTCATAGAAGACTCCCAATTCCAGCGAAATACCGCCGTCCCGTCCACCCAGCCGCGTCCCCCCGAACACGCCAATGGTGGGCTTGTCGCTGACGGCATCGGTGCTGAGCGGCATGATCTGGATGAGGCGGACTCCACCATAAGGCATGGTGCTGCGGGTGCTGTCTCCCGCCGAGGTAATGAGCGTGATTTCTCCGTGCGCATGCTCCCCCGCGTTCACGAAGCCGGCCCCCACCAAAATGGCCGTGGCCCGCGACTGCTTGAGGGTGACGCCATCCAGGCGGCGCTTGTAGCTGACGATGGCTCCACTGAAGGAGTTGATGCGCAGCCCCACATCCGAGCGGTCATCCAGCCCCCGGCGCCGTTCCCAGTCGAAACTGGGCATGGCCTTGCTCACGCTGTCGTTTACCCGGGCGCCCTTGGGCACCACGGTCACGATATTTCCGGTGGTTTGCTCTCCCTTCAGCAATGGCTGGGCCGTGGTGTGCACCGCGTAGGGGGTACAGGCGGTGGCAGCCGAAACGGCGAGCGCGAGGGACAGGGTACGGACACTACGAGACATGGGCATGACGCACTCCAGTGGAGGGGACAGGGTGGACACCCCGAACATCGGGGGTACCGTCGTCCAGCTCCATGCGTCGTGTGACGTACTCTCTCGCCGTGTCCGAGGTAGCCGCCCCGCCTCTGGCTTGTCCCAAACGGAGCAGGCCGGTAGCGTTCTGCAGCGATTCCTGCGCCACATCTCCCTCCCCGCGCGCGCGTCCCCTACTCTTTGCGGCCATGACACCTGCCCGCTACGCGGCCATCACCGGCTGGGGCGAAGGGCTCCCGCCCGCCGTCCTTACCAACGAAGACCTGTCCACGTTCCTCGACACATCGGACGAGTGGATCACGCAGCGCACCGGCATGAAGGAGCGCCGCATTTCCCATGTCTCGGCCATCGATATGGCCACATTGGCGAGCAGGCGCGCCCTGGCCTGCGCGGCCCTCGACGCCAAGGACCTGCAGCTCATCGTCTATGGCAGTTGCTCGCCGGACGAACAGGTGCCCAATTCGGCCTCTGGCGTTCAGGTGGCGCTGGGCGCAACACGCGCGGCGGCCATGGATGTGAACACGGCGTGCACGAGCTTTTTGTACGGCCTCTCCAGCGCCACCGCCATGATTCAGAGTGGCATGGTAGACAATGCGCTGGTGATTGGCGTGGAGTACATCAGCCCGTTCATGGATTGGAGCAACCGCAACGTGGCGGTCTTGTTTGGCGACGGCGCCGCGGCGGTGGTCCTGCAGGCCAGCGATGAACCCGGCGGCGTCATTGGCACCGTCCTGGGCTGTGACGCCGAGGCCCGACAGACGCTGCGCGTACGAGGCATGGGGTGCTCGTACGTGAACGGCGATCTTCACTACGGCGACACGCTATGGGACTTTGACGGACAGGCCATTTTCAAGCGGGCCGTGCACGGTATGAGTGATGCCTGCGGCCGCGTGATGGCCACGGCGGGTGTATCCGCCGCCGACATCGATTTGGTGGTACCACACCAGGCCAACCTGCGCATTATTGAAGCGGTGGCCAAGTATGCCGGTGTGCCAATGGAGCGGGTGATGCTCACGGTGCAGCGCTATGGCAACATGAGTGCGGCCACGGTACCGGTGTCGCTGGTGGACGCGCTCAAGGAAGGGCGCATCACTCCGGGCAGCCTGGTGTTGATGCCCGGCTTTGGCGGTGGGCTCACCTTTGGGGCACTGCTGGTCCGGTGGGGCAACCGCGTGACCCCCCTCGGGGAAAGCGACGCGCAGCATCCGCCGTTGGAGCAGAGTGCGCTGGAGATGGTGAACGCAATACGCGCCCGCCAGGACCCCCACGGCCGCTCGAAGGACGCGCTCTTGCAGACGCGGTTCATCGAAAGCCAGCTGGCGCCGGCCTAACGGCCGACCCGCGGGACCCGCAGTCCGGCAGCACGGCGCCGTCCATCCGGAACGTCCGGCTTGGCGGCGCCGTTATGTTGCCGCCATGTCGAACTGGTTCAATCCTGACGACCGAGTCGTCCTCCGCAGAATTCCGCTGGCCACCGCCTTGGCGGCGGCTGGCAGCGCCGCCTGCAATGTGGGCGTGTACCAGGCCGCGCTGCGCTATGGCCGCCTGACCATCGGGGTGCAGGAAACGGTCATCGCAAGTGTCATTGGCGCAGTGCTCGCCGGCGTCGTGTACTGGCTACTGGCCCGCTACACCGACAACGCCGTACGATGGTTCACCATCATTGCCACCATTGCCATTGGGGTCTACGGCGTGGGGCCCGTGGCCGCTGCCTACGAGCCGTACATGGAGGGCGCCGAGCGATTTACGCTCACCACCGTCGTAGCCACGGAGCTCATGCACATCGTCAGTCTGGCATGGATACTCTGGGCCCTCCTCCGCCTGGCGCGCGAAGCGAAGTGAGATCTGAGATCGCGGATCTGTGATCTGAGAGTCGGGACTCGGATGCTGAGAGCGTTGCGAGGCCAGAGCTTGCGATGGATATCGACGGTGGGAGTGTCGAGATGACCACGAGTGTGAGAGGTCCGAGTGCTGGCGTCCGCACGGAAAGTGCCCCCCACCACCGTTGTTGAACCACGGTGGTGGGGGGCACTTTCCGTGCGGACGAAGTGCTCGGAGCTCTCAACTCGCTTTCATCGGACGTCCGACATCGATATCCATCGCACGTTCGAGAATCGCAACGTTCTCACCTCAGAATCGCGATTCGGCCGTCGGAGATCTCAGATCAGAGAACGGTTACGGCCAGGGCAGCGTGATCACCGGGTACCGCGGCCGCTTCGCCGGCACGTCGTCGCCGTCAAAGAAGCGCTCGAGGTCCACGCGCGCCGCCGCAATATGCGCCCGCTGGGCATCGTCGGCGGTGAATGTCTTCGTCAGTCGCGCCTCGATCAGCTTGAGCGCCTGCACCGCCGCCGCACGCACATCGGGCAGGGCGCGGGCATCACCACCCAGATCAAGCAGGATATCGAGCGCCGCGCGCTGTGACGCACGAAGCAGCGCGCGCTCCGACGGATTGGCCGGCAGCGTGGCGCCCCACGTGCGCTGCAGGATGGCATCGGTGACTTCCGTGAGCGTCAAGGCTTTTGCATCGGTGGCCGCCGTATGCACCAGACGCGCGGCGCGATCACGATCGAGGATGTAGCCGATCACCTCGGTTGCAAGCCCGCCGCCGAGGGTGATCGCATCGAACATCGTATCGCCACTCCCCGAAATCCACGTCTGATCCGTATTGAACCCCGGCGGCGGCGGCGGAATGAGCCGCTGCACCTTCTCGGGGACCGTCAGTTCCTTCGGCGCGATGGCATCCAGCAACATCCCCAGCGCCTTCCGCTGGTCAGCCGCCGGGGTGATGGTCGTCGGAGCCTGCGTGTCCCCGCGCAACGCGAACGTGAAGTCCATCCCGCCGATGTACTTCGACAGCGCTTCGAGCGAGTACCGATGATGCAGGTACACGTGAGCAAAGCGCATGTTGAGCAGATGCATCGGCTCGCCCGGCTTGATGGCGCGCTCGTCGAAGTTGTCGATGAGCACGCGGCGTACCGCTGCGGTGCGCTGCACCCCTTCGAACGGCGTCGTGCCTTCTTCCCATCGCGTCACGAGGGGGTTGGAACCGTTGGCGTTCGCGTAGCGGTCATTGATGTAGCGGACGTTCTTCGCGATCCCCTCGCGCATCATGCTCGCGAGCCCTGTGCGCTCGGCGTTGGCATCGGGATACCAGGTGTAGCCAAGCCGGATGGCGAGCGTATCCCACGCGCCTGGGCCGTTTCGGTAGGCGTTGCGCAGGTCGGGGCGTCCGTTCGCATCGAGGGTGATGTATGGGGCCGGATACTCCATCACACTCGCACGGTTCTGCGTGGATGCGATGTAGTTGTGCTGCAGGCCGAGCGAGTGGCCAATTTCGTGTGCCGTGTGCTGCCGGCGACGCGCCATGGCGAAGGTTTCCGCATCCACATTCGGCCCGTTTGCGCCCGACGCCGGCACCGTGCCGGCCCAGATGTTGTAATCCACCAGCGAGCGCCACGTGTCCATGGCGATCATGGCGCGAATGATTTCACCGGTCCGGGGATCCTCGAGGCTTCCCGCATAGCTGGGCCCCGTTCCGGTACGATGCACCCAGTTCAGGACGCTGTACCGCACATCGCGCGGATCGGCATCAGGCGGAAGATCGAGCACGCGGAAGGCGTTCTTGAATCCCGCCGCTTCGTACACCTTGGCCCACCAATTGCCGCCCTCACGGAAGGCTTCGCGATACGGCGCCGGAATGGCCGGATCGAGATAGTAGGTGATGGGCGTAACGGGCTCCACCAGCTCGCCACGGGCATACGCCGCCGGATCTTTGGGCACGAGACGCCAGCGATTGATGAAGCCGCCGCGGTAGTTGCCGTCGAGCCCCTGCGAGAGATCGAAGAAGCTCACGCTGCCGTAGCCGAACCGCGGATCGTAGTCGCGCGGGCGATACCCCGTGGTGTCCGGCAGCATCACCAGCGAGTGGTGCTCCTCGAAGGTGAGGGCACGCGCATCCGGCGCCATGATGCCGCGACCACGCGATGGCTGGTCGGTGACGAACGTGAGTACGGCGTGCACTTCCGAGTTGCGGGGAAACGCTTTCGTGCGGGTGCCGTCGATGTAGCTGCGTGACGCGTCGACCCGGTAGGCGCCCACGCCGGCGCCCGCCGCTGTGCCACCGACACTGCCGCCGGCGCGGAGCACGTCGGCTACCCCGTACGCATCGGCGAGAAACAGCGAGGTCGCATCGACGGTGAGCACACCGGCCGTATCCTTTTCAATCGGGAGCGAGCCTACGATCGAACGGGGGTAGGCCTCGGTGGCGGCCCGCTGATTGGCCGCATCACCGCGCGGAGCACGAACGCCGAAGTTGTCGCGCACCATGAGCACCCGGTTGCCACGCCGTTCGAGGCGGACAATTCCATCCGGCCCCGACTGCGCCCGATCGAGTGCGCCATTACCGAGTCCGGTACTCAGGGAGACCTGGTGCAGAAAGTCCCGGTTCATTTGGCTGGCCGGAATCTCGAGCAGCGCGCGGTTCCGCGCCTCGTCGATACGGACCCGCAGGAAGGGGGGCTCTCCCTGTGCCTGCAGCATCAGCGGCGAAGCACACTGGGTGGCCAGCATGAGCGCCAGAGCGCGGCGCGGCAGCCGGCGAACGATGGATGGGGGAATGGTCATAGCGAGGAGATCACGGGGAGGTGGCCAGGAGCGCAACAGGCGCAGGCGTTACGCGGCGTCGCTGGCGTCGCTGGCGACGCCAAAACTCTCCGAAGCTATCGCGCCGCCCCCGGTCACGCTAACATTGGAAGGCCGATGCCGGCTGGGTGTGTCCAAAACGCCACTCTGTCTGTCGGACAGGCCACAATGTCTCTGAATGCAGCAACGCCGCCGTCGGACGACGCCGGTCATGTTTCCCCGTCCTCTGTGGCGGTCATCGCACTGCTCCAGCAACAGCTCGAAGAGGCGCAGCGCCTCGCCGGGATTGGTAGCTGGAGCTGGGATTTGGATTCCGGCTCGGTAACCTGGTCGCGCGAGACCTATCGCATATTGGGCATCGATCCGGCAACGCCCCCGTCTTTTGAGGCGGTACTGGCACTCGCGGTCGATGCCACTCGGCAAGAGCAGTTTCTGGCCATGGTCCATGCCGCACTGCGCGGCGAGCGGGAGTACGATTTCGAGGTTCCGGCCAAGCTCGGTAGTGGTCGTGTCATCACCATCCACACCCGTGGATCGGTAGAGCGTGCCTCGGATGGCACACCGCTTCGCATGGTGGGCACCATGCAGGATGTGACCGCCATGCGTGCGGCCGAAGCCACGCTGCGTGAACGCGAGGCGCAGTTCAGAACGCTCGCGGAGTCGTCCCCTACCGGTGTGTTCCAGACGAATACCGCTGGGCATACGGTCTATGCCAACCAGCGACTGCTACACTGGTTCGACTTGAGTCTGGAGCAATTCGCCGCGGGGGAGTGGTTTTCCAGAGTGCATCCGGAAGACCTGCCCACGGTCACGGAGCTCTCCATGCGCACCCGTGACCGGTTCGAGCCGTTCGATGCGGAGTATCGCATTGTGGTGCACGGCCACATCCGCTGGCTGCGCGTACGCTCGGAACCTTTCGTTGATGGTGATGGTGTCTCGCGGCTTGGACATATCGGTTCCGTGCTCGACACGAGCGCCGAACGCTTTGCCGCCGAGGAGCGCACGCGATTGCAGTCGCAGTTGCAGCAGGCTCGGCGCCTGGAATCCCTGGGACTACTGGCGGGCGGAATTGCGCACGACTTCAACAATTTGCTGGTAGGCATTCTGGCCAACGCCTCCCTCGCGCGCGACGACCTCCCGCTCGAGCACTCCGGCCGCGAGGCGTTGGATGATATTGCCCACGCCGCACAGCGGGCCGCGGACCTGACGCGCCAGCTGCTCGCGTATGCAGGGCGGGCCCGCGTAGAACGCCGTCAGGTGGCGTTGCCGGCGCTAGTCGCGGAACTCCCCAAAGTGCTCGGGGCACGCGTGCCATCGCAAATCGCGTTTACAGTCGCGGCGACGGAGCCACTGCTGGTCGATGGTGACGAAACGCAGCTCCGACAGATTATTCTGAACCTTGTGACCAACGCGGTCGACGCCCTGGGGTCGAGTGAAGGGCGGATTGAGCTCCGCGTTGCCTCACGGGAATGCACGGCGGCTGACTTGCAGCGATGCTTGTTGGGGCGGGACCGTACGCCCGGGCGGTATGCCGTGGTCACCGTGCAGGACACCGGTGCGGGTATGAGCGCCGAGGTGCAGGAACGGATGTTCGACCCGTTCTACACCACCAAACGCAGCGGGCGCGGGCTCGGGCTGGCGGCTACGCTGGGTGCGTTGAACAGCCATCTGGGCGCAATTCTGGTGGAGTCTACCGTTGGCATCGGGACCACCATTCACGTGCTGCTGCCGGTGAGCGTGAGACAAGGGACGCCGGAAAGTGTTCCGGCGATCCCCGACACCAACTACGTCGGCAGTGGCACCGTGTTGCTGGTGGACGACGATGCCAGTGCCCGGTCGGCCGCCCTCCGTATTCTTTCGCGCGCCGGGTACGACGTACGTGAAGCCGAGAACGGCGCCGACGCGATTGTCCAGTACGAAACGCTGGCGCCGCCTCCACGGTGTATCGTGCTGGACCTCTCGATGCCCATCATGAGCGGCGACGAATGCCTGCATGTGTTGCGGGCACGGGGGAGTACGGTACCGGTCCTCATGTCGAGTGGGTACGACGCCGACGATGTGGCGGGGCATCTGGTGGAGCCGGGGTCCGTGCACTTTCTGCAAAAGCCCTACACCGCAGGCGCCCTGCTGAAGGCGGTTGGCGAACTCATTGGCCCCAGCTAGCAATTGGCATGACGGACACGACGCACGGCCTGAACCGGTTACGGCCCATTCAGTTGCTCCACCAGCCCTGACGACCGCGCAACGCTCCGCTGGGTCGCCGCCCTCACCATCTCCTGTGTGCCCACAATGCTCACGCGCTCGCGGGCGCGTGTGATGCCGGTATACAACAACTCCCGCGTGAGTATCCGGGTGTCTGCCTCCGGCAGTATCAGGCGGACATGATCAAACTCCGAGCCCTGCGCCTTGTGGACCGTCATGGCCCAGGCCGTTTCGTGAGCTGGCAACCGCGATGGCGGTACCGCGCGCACACCGCCTCCGGCAATCGGGAAGTACACAAGCGGGACGCCCTCTTCGACCCATGTCGTTCCGACATCGCCATTGAAGAGCCGCAAGGCCGGATCGTTCGCCGTCACGAGGATGGGGCGGTGATGATACCATCCCGTCACGGAGAAACCACGCTGCCGCAGCCAGCGCTCCATGGCGTCGTTCACGCCCGACACCCCGGTGTCGCCGTCGCGCAGCGCGCATAGCACACGGAAGCGTGCCTGCGCGGCCAGCGCCTCCTGCGGGGAGGTCGCGTCAAGGTACGCGTGCACCTGCGGCATCAACGGCGCCAGTACGCCGTCGATGGGTGATGGCGCATCCAACGCGACATCCTCGTACGCCGCATCCTGGAGCACGCGCAGTACTTCCTGCGCATTGCCGTCCTGCGTTGCGGTGGCGAGCGCGCCAATGCCAGGCCGACGGCCGAAGCGGTAGGACACGCGCAGTCGCACCACCGCGTCCCGCAGCGGCGCCGCGATCGGTTGCGCGTCGGGCAAGACACCACTTCCGCCGCTCAATGTGCCATAGTCGGCCGACAGCGCCTGCGAATGCGCCTCCGGAAATGCTCCACCCGCTGCGCGGGCCGCACGTGTCACATCGCCCAGCACGAACCCGGTATCCACGCTGGCCAGCTGATCGGGATCGCCCAGAACAATGATGCGCGCGGCAGGACGGGTGGCCGCAAAGAGCGTATCCATCATGAGCACGTCCACCATACTGGCTTCATCCACAATCAACACATCATAGGGCAACGGGTTGCCGCGATGATATCGAAACTGCTCGTTCCACGGGGTATACCCCAGCAATCGATGCAACGTGTTCCCGACCGTGGGCAGTTGCGTGCCGACCAGTTCCTCCAGCTGCTCACGCTGCACCGCCGCGCCAATGGCCTCCGTCAGGCGCGCGGCCGCGCGACCGGTGGGTGCCGCCACGGCAATGAACAATGTTGGGGCACGATTCAGCAACAGCGCGAGCAACCGCGCGGCCACGGTTGTTTTTCCCGTGCCCGGCCCGCCGGTAACAAACACCAGCGATGACCGCAGCGCCGCCACCGCAGCCACGGCCTGCCAGTCCACGCCGTGCGATGCCTCCGGAAACAGCTTTCGAAAGAGGGGCGCTGAACGCGACAGCTCCACCGTAAGTGGTGCGGCGAGGCGATTTCGAATGGCCGTGGCCACCCGACGCTCGGCCTCAAAGAACCGACGCAGATAGAGCCGTGTGCCGTGGAGCACGAGTGGGGTGACATCGAGCGCCGCGGTCTCCTGCTGTCCAACAGCGGCACAGCGGCCACTGGCGAGCAGTGCGCTGCACCAGGCCGTGACCTCCGGGAACATTGCCCCCGACGGGTCATCGGGAATGGGACGCCCGGTATACGCGAGCAGTTCGACGCAACTGTTCCCCTGCGCACGCTCCGCACTCACCAGCACCGCGCTATGCGCCACGAGAGCGGCCACATTGTCCGGCACCCCACGGGCGACATAACGACCAAACGCACGATCGAGGGTCGAGATGTCCGGCACCTGGTGTACCGACAGTGAGTCATTGACTGTCTGGCTCATGCGCTCTCCCGCCGACCGCGACGATCCATCACGGCACTCAACGCTTCGATCAGGGCTCGCGGCGGGCGGTGCGTGAACCACCCGTGGCCACTGACCGACGCACCGGGCGCAAAGCCCCGCAGAAAGGCGTACGCGGCTCCCCCGAGATGCACATCGATGTCGTAGTGCGGTAGTCGCGTCCGCAGGTACCGGTGCAGTGCCACGAGATACAGATGGTACTGCAAGGTATAGTGGCTCGAATCCATGACCGCCTGCAGCGAGGTCTCACCATACGCGGCAGGATCGGCTCCCAGCTGGTTGGACTTCCAGTCGATCACGTACCATTTACCGTCGTGCTCACACACCAGATCGACGAATCCGGTGAGGAACCCGTGCAGTCGGGCGCCCCCGAGCTGTCGCAACATGGCCGCATAGCGCACACCATCCGGCCCGCCGTGTGTCTCGAATGCCAACGCGATGGCTTGCCGTGTAAACGCCGATTCGGCATCGGCAAAGGGCAACAGAAATTCCCATTCGTGCCGAGCGCGGTCGGTTGAGAGTTGCGCCAGCGTGAAGGACCACGATGGCAGCGGAGTGGTGAAGACGGCGTGCATCATCTGCGCCACCGCCTCCACCCGGTCGTCGATGCGATCGGCAATGATCTGTTCACGCAGCAGTTCCCCGGCCACCCGATCACGCAACAGCGCGGGGGTGTCGTCAAAGCGCGAGTGTTCGAATAGCGTATGCAACAGGGTTCCCGCACGGCGCCCCGCCGGGAACCTCCGGAAATCCGAGCGTGGCAGGGCCTGCACACTCTGCGTGGTGTTGACGCCCACGTCGTCCACATCCCGTGGAGCGGCCACCGTGAATGCGTGCGCGCCCGCCGTGAGCCCGGTAAAGCTGGTCACGGCGAAGGTATCGAAGCGTGTTCGCACGGGCACCGTGTCCGGCAACAGGCGCGCGGCAAAGTGCGGCGCCTGCGGAGCAGTACCAGCGTGCAGACGAACCGGCGGTTCCAACGTATCGATCATTTCCAAGGCCATGTGTGACGGATACCGACGGACCAGCGCCTGCAGCGCCGCTTCGTATCGCGTGCAATCACTCCGGAACCACTCGGCCACTGCCGCCGGCCGGTCAGACGTTGGCTGCTGATCAAGACCCGGCTGATCCGACAGCAAGTAGGCGAGCGCCGAGAACCACGCGCCGGACACTTTGCTGTTCGTGTTGCCCACGGCCCCCCATCCCACGTAGGTGCGAAATCGGGCACGGGTGAGTGCGACATAGGCCAGCCGACAGTCCTCGGCCAGCCGTTCCACCTCGGCCTGTTGCTCCCGTGCGGTACGGTTGGCGGAGCCGTGATCGAAGACCACCTGTCCACCTTCGTGGACCAACAGCGGCTGGGTGGTATCGGTTGGGCGACCGCGGAAGAGTGTGGGACAATAGACGAGGTCGAACTGCAACCCCTTGCTCTTGTGAATCGTGAGAATCTGTACCGCGTCGGCATCTGTCTCGAGACGCAGCTCGCTGATGTCCGCCTCACGGGGACGCTCGGCCCGCTGCTGGCTGATCCAGCGCAGGATCCCTTCACTGTTGAGCGATTCATCCACGGTGGCGTGATGCAGCAGCTCCACGGCATGCCGCAGATTGGTCAGCCGACGGTCGCCATCCCGAAAGGCCAGCACCCGCTCGGCCACGGTCCGCTGCGCCAGCAGTTCCTGTGTCATCTGCAGAAACCCATGCGAGACCCATGTATCGCGCAGCGCTGTCAGCGACGCGACGACCGCATCCCATTCCGCTTCACAGCCTGCCTGCGACATTTGCTGCACCTCGGGCGCGCCGCTTCCCCAGAGATGCGTGGCCATCGCGGCCCGCACGCGTGCCTCGTGACGGGGCGAGGCCACCGCCTCCAGCACCAGCTGCAACTCCAGCATCTCTGCCGACTGCAGGATGTTTCCCATCCCCGAGACGACGGCGGGGATATCATGGGCGCGGAGCAGCTCGGCCATCGCCTGCCCTTCGGCGGCTGTGCGCACCAGCACGGCCATGTGGCGCGGCTCCCAACCATCGCGGATCTGCTGGGCCATGTGTCGCACGCACGCCGCAAAGATCAACTGGCGCGCCGTTCCCTGTGACGTAACCGTCCACTTGCCGCGCCGCTCTTCGGGCCCCACGAAGAGCCAGTGCAACGACTGCGTGCCGGAGAGGATGGCTGGCGGGCCTTCGTTGCGCGCCGCCGTGGCCCCGTGAAACCCAATGGCATCTTCTACGAACGGCTGCAGGCGTTGCGAGAAGACTGCATTGACGGCCTCCACCATGGCTGGCGTGCTGCGATAGTTCTCACCAAGGGTGAACTGCGGAGACGCGCGTTCGACCGCCGCGAGATAGGCATGCACGTCGGCCCCGCGAAAGGCGTAAATGGCCTGCTTGGGGTCGCCAATGAGGAAGAGGGGGCGTCCGGCAAACGCCGTGTCGAAGATACGGAACTGGTGAATGTCCGTATCCTGAAATTCGTCAATCAGGGCCGCGTGGAACTGCGAGCGGATGGCCGTGGCCAGCAGCCCGTCAGCCCCCTGCGCGGCAAGCACCGTACTCAGTGATTCGAGGAGATCGTCGAACCCCATTTGGTTGCGCCGGCGCTTCTCCTCCACGAGCCACGCCCGCACGTGCCCCAGACAGTCTACCCGCACCGCTTGCTGCATCGTCTCGAGCGTTGCACCAAGTCGTGATGCCGCCTGCGCCACCGGCCACTCCGCGATCTGGTCGCGCTTCGCCTTTTGTGCGTTGCTGCGTTTCGCCACCACGTCCTGCAGCGACTCCACGCAGAGTGCACGGCCCACAACCTCGGCGGCCCCCAGGCGCCCTGCCTGCGCCTCGGCGGCCCGGCTCATGAGCTCGTCGAACTGCGCCGGGTCGTGGAAGGGGGACTTCTGCGTCCACTCCATGTCGGCCACCAGCGAACGGAACGCGCGCTCGTCCCACACGGCGGCAAAGGCCTCGATCGCCACCTGTGCCTGCTGACGCGCCTCGTCGAAGGCGGGGGTGGGATCTACGCGAACATCCGGAAAGCGTGCCCAGAGCCGATAGTCCGACAGAAACGTGTCCGGCTGCCAACTCCGCTGTACCGCGTAGCCGGCCAACGCGCCGTCGGCGTAGAAGCGCGTGCGCCACCAATCCTGCAACGCGTTCAGGAGCAACGCCTCTTCATCCTCGAGCAGCGTGGCTCCGAAAGCGGTCCCGCTCTCCAGCGCGAACTCGTCAAGGATGCGCTTGCAGAACCCGTGGATCGTGAATACGGCCAGGGTATCCAGCTCGGCCAGCGCACGCGCGAGCCGCTGCTGCGCGTATTCCTCGCGACCATCGAAGAGGCGCAGCAACAGCTGCTGCGTATTGTACGGTGCGTTGGTTGGGCGACCATGCGACACGTCGTAGGCCCACCGCAGCAACCCCCGAATGCGCTCAACCAATTCGTCAGTGGCGGCAACGGTAAAGGTGACCACCAGAATGTTGCCGATGTCCTTCACCACCGGTTCGCCGTGCGCATCCTTTTCAAGCAGCAGCCGGATGACGCTCATCGCGATGTTGAAGGTCTTGCCGGTTCCGGCGCTGGCCTCCACAAGCGATACGCCGGGCGCAAAGGGGCTGGTATCTACCGCAAACTGTGTTCTGTCAGGAACCGCGGTGCGTGTCATGAGCCGGCCACCTCATCGAAGGTGGACCAGAACCCATCGGCCAGGGCACTGAATTGCTCGGCGCACTCTTCCACCGGGTTCCATCCGCGCCAGAGGAGCTGCACGTAGGGATCGGCAATATCGCCGCGTCCGAAATCATCGTCCTTGGCGAAGGCAACTGCGGCAGCCGGAATACCCGGTTCGCCTTTCCGCACCTTGTCGCGGTAGGCACCGGCCGCCTCGATGAAATAGGGGAGCGGCGTGGTCTGCACCGCGCGCACACCCTGCACCAGAAAGTCGAGCTGCTGCATGGCGTTCGTGAGCGGCGGCAGCAGCAACTCTTTATCCCGCGCCATCACGCGGGTGGTTACCGGCGAGGTCGCGGCACAGCGGACGACGTGGGCAATCCATGCCCGCGCTTTGTCTTTGACGTTCAACTTGGCCGCGCGCACGCGCCACTGTTCGTGGGGCAACTGATTCCCGAGGTGACCACGGAGCACCCAGTCGCTGCCGGCAACATCCACGACCAGCGGATCAAGAAATCGCGGGGTCCCCACGCGGTGCAGCAGGGGCGCCAGCTCACTCCGCAACCGCTCGTACCACTCCGCCCCCAACGCGCCGGCCGGCAAGGCGCCACCGGCGACCGCCAGCGCCAGCTCGCGGGGGAGGTCGCGACGAGCGTGCAAGGCCCGGTCGAGCATCTCCTGTTGGAGCTGATAGCGAAGCAGCCCATCCATGGCCATGGGCTCGACATCTTCCACCAGCGTGTCATCGGCGGCGACCGTCAATTGCAGGACACGCTTGCAGTACACCTTGGCCGGGTTGAGCCAGGTGTCCACGAGATCGTCGATGGTCAGTTCCAGCAGTGGCTCAGCACCACGCTGCCAGTCGCGCGCGAGTGTACGGGCCGGCGGCAGCGCAGGAAGAAATGGCGGGGCATCATGCCGGATGGCGCTGCCGGCGACACTTGCGGCAAGGTGGGCATCAAAGCTGAACAGGCGCGTATCCCCTCCCTCGGGCTGCGCAAAATAGTCCGGGCTGAATGGCTGCAGTCGATGCAGCACACGCAGATGTTGCGAAGGGAGCACGGGCCCCGGGCACATGAGATCGAGCTGATCGAGCAGCTCGGCCACTACAATGCTGGGCGCAAGCTCCGCGTTGTTCTTCTGCGATCGGCCCACGTAGGACAGCAGCAGTCGGTCTCCGGCGCTCATGATGGTGTCGAGCACCAATTGGCGATCGTCGGCACGCGGATCGCGGTCACCCAGCCGAATGTCCGAGGCCATGATGTCAAAGGCGGCGCGACGCAACCGGCGTGGGTAGGCCCGATCATCAAGTCCGAGCATGGCGATGATGCGATGCGGGATGGCCCGCATGGGCTTCATGGCGCAAAGCGTGAGTCCTCCCGTGAGGAATCCGCTGGTGTGTTCATCACTGGCCAGTGCATCGAGCACCCAATCGCGCACCACCTCAAACGTCACCGACTGATCGGCAGCAAAGAGTGCAGCGCGGCCATCGGGGCGGCCGGTGGCGAGTTCACCCAAACGTTCCAGCTGTTGCCCAACCAGATCGATGGCGGCGCGTTCGTTGGCGTCGTCAGATGCCACCAGCCACGCGAGACATTCACGTAGTGCCCGTGTCCAATCCACAAGCGGGCGATCCGCCTGCAGGGCATCCACCTGCCCAAAGAGCTGCTCGATCCACGCGACGAACGTGCCCAAGAGGTCGGTGTCGCCGACAAGATCCCCCGCAACGGGCAGGACACCATTCACCAACGCCTCCGTACGCCCCGCGGCATATCCGGCCAACAGGCGATCGAGTCCGTTGCGCCAGCTGTTTTCCTCAAAGGGCGGCACACCGTGTCGCGAGGCGCGTGCGCTGCCATCGTAGCCCCAGCGAATGGCGGCCTGTTCAATCCAGCCGGTAACCTGATCCACCTGCGCGGCCGTCATGCCAGCTGCCTCGCGAACGAGAGGCTGGGACAGCAACTCCAGCACTTCACTGGCGGTCAGACGCGCATGAACAAGCGTGAGCAACGTACTCACGGCCCGTGCTGGTGCGGACTCACGGGCCATTGTGCGGTCGGCCACCCGGAACGGGATGCTGGGGCGCTCCTCGGCATTCCGGGAACGGGCGTGCCCGAAGATTGCTTCCATCAGCGGCGCGTACTGCTCAACATCCGGTGCCATCACGAGCACATCGTGCGGACGCAGGGTTGCGTCGTTCGCGAAGGCATCGAGCAGCTGATCGCGAAGCACCTCAAGCTCCCGCATGGGCGAATGACAGACATGCACGGTCAACGATCGATCATCGGTGGCCATGGCCAACGGCGTGACCGTGGCGGTGCGCAGTCCGCTCTGCAACTGCTGCAGCAGGTGAGAAGCGCCGGTGTGTCGCGGTGTGGCGACGTGCTCCGTATGCGGTGACTCCCCCTGCGCGTCGGGGGACAGCAGGGTGGTCAGCAGATCGCGGGACGATTGCCCGAACCGCTCGAACAACGGATGGCCGGAAGCCCCCGCCTTCCAGCTGTTCGCATCCGGGAGCAGCACATAGAACGTCACGGGAACAAAGCGGGCGACCGCCCGCAGCAGACGCACGAACAGCGGCGGGAGCGTGGACACGCCGAACACGGAAACACGTTCCGGGAGTCCCTGCGGACGCTCGCCGATCTCCTCGAGACGTTCGATGGTGCTTAGAAACCAGCGGGCAAAGTGCGACGGCCGTTCGGCCCCGAGCAGTTCCCGCCACAGCGACGCCTGCCACGGCTCGTGCACGTTCTGCGTGAGATCGTTGCGCCCCTCCTCCCAACCCACGAGCACATCCGGGCGATACAACCGGTACTCGTCGAAGCGGGCTGCAATACGCCGCGCCAGTCCGTAGCGTTTCGCGTCCGTGGCCCCCTCGAGGAAGGCCCGCAAGGGCTCGTAGATGTCGTGCGCCAGGAGCGCGGGGTCTTGCAACAGCGCAAACAGGCGCCAAACGAGGGCCTGTTCTTCATAGCGGACATCGATCGTGATGCCATCACCGGTGGCGAACTGCGTGTCGCGCTGGAGGCCAACGGCCAGACGCCGGCAGAAGGCGGCCGGAAAGGGCATGACCAGCGAAGCCGCACACCCTTGGCGCAATGCCAGCTGCTGCCGAACCCACCGCTCCATGCCGAGCGACTGCACCACGATCCATTCGTCGTCGAACGGGGGCAGGGGGACGGCCGCCAGCTCCTGTTCCATTCGTGCCAGCAGCGTGGCTGGCGAGTCACCCGTGATTATGGCCAATTGCGTCATGCGTGTAATGTGCCGCCCGGGTGTGACAATGTGGTATGGCTCTGCGGGCGACGGTGGGCCGGCACGGCACGGCGGGCGCCAGCCACCGAAGCGGCTATGCCCCTTTGGTCCAGCGCCGCACCATCTCCCGTTGCTCCTCCGTCTGCGGTGACCCATTGGGCCCGAACCGGCGCAGCTTCTGTTCGGACATGGTGGAGAAGAGCTCACGCACTCGCTCCAGCGCCGCCTCGCCATCCATTCCATGACGCACCAGCCAGCAGCCGATGGTCATCCCGGTGCGCCCCACGCCACCCCAGCAGTGCACGTATACGCCGTGCCCTTCGGCCAACCGGGCATCAATGGCGTTCAGCACCTTGGTCATGTGCGCGTCGTCGCAGACATCCATGTCCAGGATGGAGAGACTGTCGTGCACGGCGTGCACCCCCGCCTGCGCCGCCAGCTCCAACAGCCGTGGCGCGTACTGATCCAGCGGGTCATCATCGTGCGTCAGATCGAGAAATGCCGTGACGCCGGCATCAAGAAAGGCCTGTAGCCGCACGTCGCGCATGGTGCGCGGGGTGCCCCACGCCATCCCGGGATATTCACCGGCCACCAGTCTGGTGCCGGGAATGACGTACGAGTTTTCGATGGGCCGCTGCACGATACTCAGGGAAGCACGGTGTCAGCCGCGAGTACGGCGTTGAGCAGCACGTTCGCCCCGTTGGTGATATCCGCCGCGCGCGAGAACTCCTTGGGCGAGTGACTGATACCGCCCACACTCGGCACGAAGATCATGCCCATCGGGGCAATGTGCGCAACTTCCTGCGCATCGTGTCCGGCGCCACTTGGCATGCGCTGGTGCGATAGCCCCAGTGCTGTGGCACTCGCCTCAACGGCCTGCATGATGCGGTTGTCGCTCAGCGCCGGCGTGCTGTTCACCAACTGGGTGAAGGCAAAGCTGGTACTGGTGGCGGCACCAATGTCACGCCCGAGCTGTTCAAAGCGGGCGGTGAAACGATCAATCTTGCTCTGGTCCAAGTCACGCAAATCCACCGTGAGCACCACCTGCCCGGGGATGACGTTGGTGGTGTTGGGGAGCACGTTCAGGCGCCCCACCGTGGCCACCTGACGACCGGCTTCACTGCGCACGGCATCATTCACCGCTACAGTAAAGCGGGCCGCCGCCAGCATGGCATCCTGTCGCTGATCCATGGGCGTCGCCCCCGCATGATTGGCGAAGCCGGTAATGGTGACTTCAAACCAGCGCAGCCCCACGATGCCTTCCACCACGCCAATCTGCCGGTTGGTTTTCTCCAGCTGACCGCCCTGCTCGATGTGCAGCTCCAGGTAGCCCGCAAGGTCGCCTTTCTTGCGCACACTCTCGGCAATGCGTGACACATCTCCGCCAATGAGGCCGATGCCTTCACGGACCGTCTTGCCGCTGCGGGCCACCTTGTCGAGATCGGCCGGCGTGAGCAAGCCCACGGCAATCTTGCTGCCAATGGTGCCGCCCTCTTCATTTTGCCACACCACTACTTCGAGCGGGTGGCGCAAGCGGACCTTCTGTTCGGCGAGCGAGCGTGCCACCTCAATGGCGCCGAACGAGCCCACGGGGCCGTCGTAGTTGCCACCGTCGGTGACGGAGTCGATGTGCGACCCGATCAGGATGGGCTTGAGCGCCGGGTTGGTGCCCGGTACGCGCGCCAGAATGTTGCCGGCGGTATCGAGGCGCCACGTGAGCCCGCTTTGCGTAAAGAGCTCCTTGGTGAAGGCGCGACCGGCCAGATCGGCCTCGCTGTACGCCACGCGATTGATACCGGAGCCGGTACGCCCAATGCGATCGAACTGCGCCAGCCACCCATTCAGCCGGTCCCCATTGACCTCGCGTGCCTTGGCCTGATGGCCCGGCACCCAATCGAAACGGCCAAGTGCCGGGAGGGCGGCCAGTGCGGCAGCCTGCTGCACGAAATGACGACGACGCATGAGCGAGAAGGGACAGGAGGGACAGCGTACCGCATTCGCGGCGTGCACGGTGGGCGCCCGTGCGCTTCAGGCGGAACAGCAGACCAACAAAGATGCAGTCAGCGAGGTACCTTCCGCTATGTCCTTGCGCGTGCATCACCCCATTGCCGGGCGGTCCCCCATGCTTCGTCGTCTGCTCCTCGCGTCACTGGTTGCCACCCCTGCGGCAGCGCAAACGGTCAACTGGCCGGTGTATCACGGCAACGATGACCACACGCATTACACCACGCTGTCCCAGATCTCACCGGCCAATGTGAAGCAGCTCAAGGTGGCGTGGACGTTCGATACCAAGGACGCCTTTGCGGGGTCAGAGATGCAGGCTAACCCGATCGTGATTGACGGGGTGCTGTACGCCACGACGCCCAAGATGCAGGTGATTGCGCTGAACGCCGCCACGGGGCAGCAGATCTGGCGCTTCGATCCCCTCAACGGCGCGCCGCCGGTGTCGCGCATCCGCCACCGGGGGGTAGTGGTGACGGGTGATCGGGTGCTCTTCAACTACCGCAATCGTCTGTACGCGCTCGACCGGTCCACGGGGCGTCCCATCCGGACGTTTGGCGACAGCGGCTGGGTGGATTTGCGCGAGGGGCTGGGGCGTCCAGTCGAGGGACTCTCCGTGAGTGCGTCGTCTCCGGGCGTGGTGTTTGGCGATCTGCTCATCATGGGCAGCACGGTGCCGGAGCAGCTGCCCAGTGCTCCCGGTGATATTCGGGCCTTTGATATCAACACCGGCAAGCTGCGCTGGAGCTTTCACACCATTCCGCACCCGGGGGAGTTGGGCTATGAGACGTGGCCGGCCGAAGCGTGGAAGGTGGCCGGTGGGGCCAACGCGTGGAGTGGGGTGACGCTGGATGCTGCCCGCGGCATGGTGTTCGCCGCCACCGGATCGGCCAGCTACGATTTTTATGGTGCCAATCGACTGGGCGATAATCTCTACGCCAACAGTGTGCTGGCACTCGATGCGCGCACCGGCCAGCGCCTCTGGCACTATCAGGTGCTGAAGCACGATTTGTGGGACCGGGATTTGCCGGCTGCGCCCATACTGGTGACCGTGCAACGTGACGGGCGCAACGTGGACGCGTTGGCGCAGATCACCAAGACCGGCCATACGTTCCTCTTTGATCGCGTGACGGGGACCCCGCTGTTTCCCATTGAGGAGCAGCAGATGCCGCGGCAAACGCTGCCCGGTGATCAGACGGCGGCCACGCAGAGCTTTCCGGTGAGCCCGCCACCGTTTGCGCGGCAGCGCCTTACGCGGGCGGATCTCACGCGCCGTACGCCGGCGGCGTATCGCGCGGCGCTCAAGACCTTCAACGAATTCAACACGCCACATCCGTTCACGGCACCCACGGGCAAAGGGATCATCATTTACCCTGGCGTGGATGGCGGCGGCGAGTGGGGCGGCCCCGCTTTTGATCCGCAGACCGGACTGATGTACGTCAACTCGAACGAAATGGCGTGGCTGCTCAAGCTGGTGCCGCGCAGCGATGCCTCGCTCTACAGCGCAAACTGTGCCGGCTGTCACGGGGATGCCCGGAAAGGCACGGCCATTGGTCCGTCGTTGCTGGACATCGCGTCACGCCGGTCCCGCGAACAGATCGCGCAAATGGTGCGCGAGGGCACGGGTCGAATGCCGGGCTTTGGCGCCGCCATGGATGGCGGGGCAATCAACGATATCGTGAACTACCTCGTGACCGGGAAGGATGAGACCAAGGCCAAGGCCGCCGCTGCTCCCAACCCGTACGCCCTGCCCTATCGCACCGCCTACTTTGACATCTTCCTCGATCACGAGGGATACCCCGGGGTGAAAACCCCGTGGGGGACCCTCAACGCCATCGACCTCAACAAGGGGACGATTGCCTGGTCTATTCCGTTCGGGGAATACCCAAAACTGGCCGCCAAGGGCATCAAGAACACCGGAACCGACAGTTACGGCGGCGCGGTGGTGACGGAGAACGGGCTGCTTTTCATTGCCGCCACCACGTACGACAACAAGATCCGGGCCTACGACAAGAGCAATGGGCGCCAGCTGTGGGAGGCCACCTTGCCCTTTGCCGGCAATGCCACTCCCAGCACCTACATGGTGAACGGCAAGCAGTATCTCGTCATTGCCTGTGGCGGCGGCAAGAACGGCACGCCCAGCGGCGGGGTGTATGTGGCGTTTGCGCTGCCCTGAGCCTGTGAGAAGGGGCTAGCTTACCGTTGTACAGCATCTTGAATATTGCCGTATTCGCAGTGAGGCCGACTCCGTGACACCAGCTCAAAACTCTGCAGCCCGTGTGGCTGCTCAATCCTTTGCGACGGCATCGGCGACTGAATCCGACCTCGGGTTCGGCCGCGTGGCGGCGCAGGCCGTCCGTGGACGGTTTCTTTCCCCCGATGGCCACTCCACGGCCAGAAAACTTGGGTTGCGGGGGCAGCGCACGGAGCAGTTCTACCTGCGCGCCCTCAACATTCCCTGGCCCCGATTCCTGCTCCTGCTCGTGGGTGGCGTGTTGCTGCTGAACGGGCTCTTCGCCCTCGGCTACCGGGCGCTGGGGCCGGGGGCGCTGGCCGGCACCACGTCGCTGGGGCTCGACGACCCGTTCATGCGCGCCTTTGTGTATAGCGTGGGCATGTTCACCACCTCCGGCATTGACGGCATGCACGCCGTGGGTCCCACGGCCCATGGCCTCACGGTCGCACAATCACTGCTCGGACCGCTGGTGGGGATGATCACGCTGGGGCTCATCGTGGCGCGCCTTACCCGCCCGCGCGCCGCCATTCGCTTCAGTGAATCCGCGGTGATTGCCCCGTACGAAGGGGGGCGCGCCCTCATGTTCCGCATTGTGAACGAACTGCCCAGTGAGCTCACGGACGTCACGGCCAGCGTGAGCATGACCTGGTTTGAAAACATCGAGGGCCAACGCGAGCGCAACTTTCACCAGCTCGCCTTGGAACGGAACAACGTCACCTTCTTTCCGCTGCACTGGACCATCGTGCACCCCATTGACGAGCACAGCCCACTGCGCGGCGTCACCCCCGAGCGCCTGCGCCGCGGGGAAGCGGAAATTCTCATTCTCATCAGCGCCCACGAAGAAACGTTCTCCACGCAGGTCTCGGTGCGTCATTCGTACGCCTGGGATGAAGTCACGTGGGATGCGAAGTTCACGAACGTCTTCATCAATTCCATCGACGACACGCTGGCCATTGATGCGGAGCGGCTGAGCCGCTTCGATCGCCTCCCGGAAAACAGTACCCGCGTGCCGGCGCCGGACGAAGGCGCCGCCATTTCCTGACGCCAGCGTCCGCTCAATGCGCGTGCGCGGTGAGACTCTCGCCGCGCATGGCATCAAGATCGAGTTCCTGCTCCAGCTCCCGCAGCACTTCGTCGGAAATCGCACCTTCATTGCGCAACCGCACCAGCATGCGGCGTTCCGCCTGACGCATCCGCGCGCGCAACTCGTGACGCGTAGAGGCCCGCTGGGGATCCCGATGGCTCTCCAGACGGTCCCTGAGCTCGGCGCGCAGCCACGACACATCATCGTCGTTGGCCCACCCTTCGCGTGAGGCATCTTCGAGCTCTTCGTCGGCACGACGAAGCGCCTCAATACGGGCGAAGCGTTCTTCCTGTGCGTGGAAGGTTTCCTTGGCGAAGGCAAACCGCTTGATGATGGGCGCGAGCGTACACCCCTGCACCACCAGCGTGAAGAGAATCACGCTCATCGTGATGTAGATCAGCTCCTGTCGGAACGGAAATGGGGAGCCATCCGTCAACGTGAGGGGCAAGGCGAAGGCGGTGGCCAACGACACAATGCCGCGCATACTCGTCCACGCGACCAGCGCCACGGCCTTGGGGCGTGGGACCGGGTCTGTCCGCGCGATTTCCTTGCTGAGCCAACGCGGTGCCCACGTGGCAACCGGCACCCAAATCAGCCGCACCACCACACACACTACGCTGATGATGAGTCCCGGCGCCAGCAACGTGGGCAGTTCGTGCAACGACGTGGCCTTGAGCAGCGCCGTGAACTGCATGCCGAGCAGCACGAAGATCATGGCGTTGAGCACGAAGACGAGCAGCTCCCACACCGCCTTCGATTGCACGCGGGAGCGGGGCCCGACCGCGAGCGAATAGTGCTGCCGCACATACAGCCCACCCGCTACACAGGCCAGCACCGCCGACACGTGCAGTTCTTCGGCGAGAATCCAGGCGGCGTAGGGGCCCGCGAGCGTGAGCAGTGTTTCCGCCAGCTCATCGCGGGTGCGCTTGAGCGCCCACACCAGCACCCATCCAATTGCCAAGCCAACGAGGATGCCCACGCCGGCATCCAGGAAAAAGCGTACGATCGATTCGCCCAGACTGAACACGCCAGTCACCGCCGCCGCGACGGCCGAGCGATACAGCACCAGCGCCGAGGCATCGTTCACGAGGCTTTCCCCCTCGAGAATCACGATCACGCGGCGCGGTACCGGCAACCGCGACACCACGGCCGCGGCGGCAACCGCATCCGGCGGCGAGACAATGGCACCGAGCGCCACCGCTACGGCCCATGGCATGCCGGGAAACATGGCACGCGCCGCAAACGCCACCCCGGCCGTGGTGGCCACGACGAGGCCGATGGCCAGAAGGCCTATGGGGCGACGGTTGGCGTTGAACTCGCGCAGCGACGTAAAGAACGCCGCCGCCCAAAGGATGGGCGGCAGGAAGACGAAAAACACCAGGTCCGGCTGCAGCGCCGGGAGCGCCACACCGGGAATGGCGGCGAGGACGAGGCCGGCCAGCACCTGCAGCACCGGTGCAGGGATCGGCAACCGCCGACCGAAGGCCGTGAGGGCCACGACGATCGTGGCGAAGGCCAGACCGACCAGAATGGGCGAATGGGATTCCATAGGGCTGTTGATCAACCTCGCACGACGTTGCCGGGTTCGCACCTGCTGCTGCCATATTTCACGCATCACACCCGCAATGGCGAGTGTGGCACCTCCAGACCACCGCCACCATGTCCGTGCTCTTCACGCCACTCACCCTGCGCGACCTGACCCTCCGGAACCGCATCGGGGTGTCACCCATGTGCCAGTACTCCGCCACGGATGGGTTGGCGAACGATTGGCATATGGTACACCTGGGCGGGTTGGCCACGGGCGGTGCCGGTCTCGTCTTTACCGAAGCCACTGGGGTGCTCCCGGAGGGGCGTATTTCGCCGGCCTGCCTCGGCATCTGGAGCGATGAGCAGATTCCGGCGCTGCGCCGCATCACCGATTTCATTCACACGCAGGGCGCGGTGGCGGGTATTCAGCTGGCCCACGCCGGCCGCAAGGCCAGCACCAAGCGTCCCTGGGACGGCAGCGGGGCCGTGGCCATTGCAGACGGCGGTTGGACAGTGCGTGGACCAAGCACGTTGGCGTTTGCGCCCAATTACCCGCAACCGGTGGCGCTGTCAGCGCTGGATATCGACGAAGTGGTGCACGCCTTTGTCGCGGGGGCACGACGGGCGCTGGCGGCCGGCTTCAAGGTGGCCGAGTTGCATGCGGCGCACGGCTATCTCCTGCACCAGTTCCTGTCGCCGTTGTCCAACGATCGCACCGACTTGTACGGTGGCGCCTTCGAACATCGCATTCGTCTGCTGTGTGACGTGGCCGAAGCGGTGCGCGCCGTGTGGCCTGATGGATGGCCACTAATTGTGCGTATCTCAGCGACCGACTGGGCCGAGGGCGGATGGGATCTTGACCAGTCGGTGCAACTCTGCACACGGCTCGCGGCGCGGGGGGTCGATCTGATTGACGTGTCGTCCGGTGGGCTGACCACGCAGCAGCAGATCACAGTGGGGCCCGGCTATCAGGTGCCCTTTTCCTCGCGCATTCGCCACGAGGCGGGGATTGCCACGGCAGCCGTGGGCGTCATTACCGACGCGCATCAGGCCGAACGCATTGTGGCCGACGGCGAGGCCGATATGGTGCTGCTGGCGCGGGAACTGTTGCGCAATCCGCACTGGCCGCTGGAGGCGGCGCACCAGTTGGGCGCGGCCGGTCCGTGGCCCAATCAGTACGTACGCGCCCGCAAGGCGTAAGCGGCGCGCACGGGGCGGCGTGGAGGGTCAGACGCCGCCCAGCCGGCACACATAGGCCCATTCTTCGGCGGTAACCGGCACCACCGACAGGCGCCCCACCTTGATGAGCGCCATGTTGGCCAGCTGCGGATCGTCCTTGACCTGTTGCAGCGGTACCGGCGTGACGAAGGGTTGCACGGCCTTCACATCCACCATGAACCAGGTAGGAGTGTCGGGATCGCTCTTGGGGTCGAAATAATCGTGCGACGCATCCCACGCCGTGTGATCGGGGTAGCCTTCGCGCACAATTTCGCAGATCCCCACAATCGCCGACGGATCGGCGTTGGAGTGGTAGTAGAACGCCAGGTCGCCGCGCTGCATGCCGTCGCGCATGAAATTGCGCGCACTGCTGTTGCGTACACTGTCCCAGCAGGTGGTCTGCTTTGGGGCGCGGGTGAGATCATCATACGAGAACACGTCAGGCTCAGACTTGATGAGCCAGTAGCGACGCTCGCCCGGAGCACGGGGGGCAAACACGTGCGCCCACGCCCCCTGTTCGTAGGGCATCGACTTGGGCGCTTTTTTCGCGGGCAGCGTGGGAGCTTTCTTGGCCGGCGGCTTGGGGGCGGCGCTGGCCTGTTTCTTGGCGGGCATGCGGAGCAAACCCGTTAGTGCATGCAGCAGTTTCCGGACCCGCACCCGCCGTTGGAGACGGCCCGGGGGGTTCCGCACGCCGCGCCGCCCTGCGGGCTGTTCACGATGACCAACCCGGCCGACAGAATGCGACGCACGGGCACCCCCGACTCGGGGTGCTGCGTGAGCGGCGCCTCGGCCATGGACTGGCGGACCTCAAACCGTTCCGGGGCCACGTTTGGGGTCGTGGGAAGGGTTTCGTAGACGTAGATGGGCATAGCTGGATTGTAGCGTCGGTACGGAGTGAGGTGAATGGGCTGGTTGGGAGGAACAGCTCTCACGGAGGTCACGGAGGGACGGAGGGCCACGGAGCCTACCTCTCATAAACCCGGGGTATGTCCCGTTGGCTCATGCTGTTGTCATGCTTCAGGTCATGCCGTTGTCATTCCGGCTGTTATTGAGGTTTGCCAGCGGCTGGATTGCCAGCCAGCCATAGCGCCATAGCGGCAGCGCTGTAGCTTGGCGCTCATGCGCATCCTCTCCCCTGCCCCTACCACGCTCTTGGCGGCCATGGCCGCGCTCAGCGCCGCCTCCCATGCTGGCGCCCAGCCAGCCCCGTCAGCTGCCGGGCTCACCGCGATTACCGACAAGATCTTCAGTGCCTGGAACAGCACCCACAGCCCCGGCTGCGCCGTCGGTATTTCGCGGGGAGGTACCACGCTGTTGGAGCGAGGCTACGGCATGGCCGATTTGGCCGGCGAGCGCCCCATTACGCCGTCCACCTTCCTCGAGTCGGGGTCGGTGGCCAAGCAGTTCACCGCCACGGCGGTGATGCTGCTGGTGGCCGACGGCAAACTGGCGCTGGACGACGACGCGCGCCGCTACCTGCCGGAGCTGCGGCAGTACGATCGCCCCATTACCGTGCGCCACCTGCTGACGCACACCAGTGGATTGCGCGAGTGGAGCAATCTGGTGGCGTGGCAGGGGTGGCCGCGCGGCACGCGCGTGCACACACAAGGCGACGCGTTCCGCATCATTACCGACCAGCAGGCGCTCAACTACCCGGTAGGTGATCACTACTCGTACACCAACTCCGGGTTCCTGCTCACGCGTACGCTGGTGGAACGCGTGAGCGGCATGGACTTCGAAGCGTTCACCGCTGCCCGCATTTTTGCGCCGCTCGGGCTCACGAACACATCATGGCGTGGCGACTTCACGCGTATCGTGCCCGGCCTGTCGCAGGCATACCGCCGCAATGGCACCGGGTGGCGCCTGGACATGCCCGGCGACAACGTGATCGCCGCCGGCGGGCTCTGGACCACCGTGGGTGATTGGCTGCGCTGGAATGAGCATCTCACGAAGAAGACACTTGGCAGCGCGGTGGTGGATTCCCTCACCCGGCAGATGAAACTCACGAGTGGGCTCGAGATTTCCTATGCGCTGGGGCTCATGGTCGGCCAGTACCGCGGCACCACGCAGATTGGCCACTCCGGCTCCACCGCCGGCTACAGTACGTATCTCGCCCGCTATCCGCAGCTCGGCAATCTCTCCATCGCGGTGCTGTGCAATTCGGCCGGCGCTCCGGCCACCGCGTACACGCACGCCATTGTGGATGCGCTGCACCCCGAGCTGACTCGCACGCCGGCACCTGACACGGTCGCCGCCAACCAATCCACCTTGCTGGCGTGGCGTGGCTCTTACGAAGACGGTCGCTGGCACACCATGACGCGCCTGGATACCAGCGGTGGCGTCTTGCGTATGGGCACGACCCCCGTGCGTACGCTGCGCAACGGCGCGGTGTTGCTTGGCAATCAGGAAACGCGACTGGGACTGTCGGCCGATGGCAAAACGCGGACCCTGCGCGCCGTGACCAGCGATGGCGACAGCGTGGTGTGGACCCTGCGCGCGACTGAACAGTGGACCCCTGATGCCGCGGCGCTGCAGCCGTTCGTCGGGCGTTATCGCAACGAGGAAATCGGCGTGACGTTTACCGTATCGGTGCTGAATGGCGCGCTCACCGTCAGTCCGCGCCGCGGAGTCACGGACACCCTCACGCCCACGGTGCGCGACGCGTTCAACAGTAAAGGTGGTGCGGTGTGGTTTACCCGCGGTAAGGGCGGCGCCATCAGGGAAATGCATTTTGGCGAGTCCCGCGTATGGGACTTTGTGGCGGTACGCGTTCCATGACGAACTGTGACAACACCCCGGTGGTGCTCATCACCGGGGCAGCGACCGGCATTGGTGCGGCGTGTGCCCGCGCCTTTGCGCGCAGCAACTGGCGGGTGGCCATTACCACACTGGCCGCCACAACGGCCGAAGCCGAGGCGGTGCGCGCGGAGTGTGAAGCGATGGGTGCGGCCGCTCTGGTCGTTGCGCTCGACGTGACCAACGACGACAACTGCCGCGCCGTGGCGTTGGAAGTTGAACGGCACTTCGGTCGCCTGGACGGACTGGTGAATTGCGCAGGTGTGACGCGATTCATTCCGCACGCCGACCTTGAGGCGTTGCCGTCGAGTGAGTTTGGCCGGACCAACGATGTGAACGTGCTGGGGACCTTTCAGATGATCCGCGCCTGTCGCGGGGCGCTGGAGCGCAGCGGCAACGGCGCCATCGTGAACTATTCCTCCATTGCCGGCCTGTCCGGGGTGGGGTCGAGTGTCGCCTATGCCGCCAGCAAGGGCGCGGTCATTTCGCTCACCCTGAGCATGGCCCGCGCGTTGGCGCCACACATTCGGGTGAACGCGGTCGCACCGGGCTATGTGGCGGGGGGGTTGCCGAGTCGGGTGCTTGAGCCGGCCGCACTGGCGGCGGTGGAAGCCAAGTACCTTGAAACACAGCCGCTCAAGACGTTGCTGCAACCCGATGACATTGCCGCACTCACTGTGTTCCTGGTGGCCGGACCGGCCGGTATCACCGGCGAAATCATCCGAATGGACAACGGGCTTCACCTGAACGGCTGACGCCAGGGTTTTCATGCACACGCAACACAGCTCCGATGTGGTGGAAGCGGTACGCATCGGCTTCATCGGAACAGGACTGATTGGCGCACCCATGGTGGAGCGCCTGCTGGAGTGTGGACGGGACGTAACGGTGTGGAATCGCACGCCGGACAAGTGTGCGGCGCTGGTGGCAGCGGGGGCACGCCAGGCGGAGTCTGCCGCGCAGGTGGCACGAGACACCGATATCGTCTGTCTTTGCCTTACCGATACGCAGGCCGTGCGCGACGTGATGTTTGGCAGCGGCGCGATGGCCGCAACGCTGCGCGAAGACTCGCTGGTGATAGATCTCTCGAGCATTGCCCCCGATACCACCCGCGAGATGGCCAGAGCTCTTGAGGAGGCCTGCGGGGCGCACTGGCTTGATGCCCCGGTATCGGGTGGAGTGCCGGCCGCGCGCCGCGGCGCCCTCATCGTATTCGCCGGCGGGGAAGCCGAGGACATTGTGCGCGCGGCACCGGTCTTTGGAGCGCTGGCGCAGCGTGTCACCCATATGGGCGGGCATGGGGCCGGTCAGCTGGCCAAGAGCTGCAACCAGCAAATTGTGGCCTGCAATCTGATGGTCATCGCCGAGATGCTGGCGTTTGCCGAACGCTCCGGCGTAGATGCCGCCCGTTTGCCCGAAGCATTGGCGGGTGGGTTTGCCGACTCGTTGCCATTGCGCATCTTTGGCCCGCGCATGGCCGCCAACGTGGACCAGCCCCGACTCGGTGCGGTGGGGACCTTCCGCAAGGACATCGAGCAAGTGGTACGTCTGGCCAGTGAAGTGGGAGCGCACGTTCCGGTAACGCGAGCGGCACTCGAACAATACCGCGCCGCCCTCGAACACCCGTCGATCGGTGCGGACGGTGATGCGTCGCGACTCATTCGTCTGCTGCGCCCCAGCACGTGACGCGCCGCTTTCGTTCCAGCGCGATTTACGAAGGCACTCTGCGCGCGACGACCCACGCGTTCCTGCAGGCGCTTGGACAGGATGACGACGAGATTCGTCGTCCGCATATCGGGGTGTTTCACACGGGCGGTGAAATGAGCCCGTGCAACATGAACCTGCGGGATCAGGCGCAACACGCCAAGACCGGGATCTATGCCCACGGTGGCATGCCGCACGAGTGCCCCGTGGTGTCGGTGTCGGATGGGCTCTCGGTGGCGCACGCCGGCATGCGCTACTCTCTCGTGTCGCGCGAACTGATTGCCGACAGCGTGGAAGCGAGCACGGAGGCGCACCAATGGGATGGGATCTTCGCCATTGGCGGCTGCGACAAGAATCTCCCCGGTCTCATGATGGGGATGCTGCGGTGCAATATGCCCGCCGTGTTTGTGCATGGCGGCGCCGCCTTGCCAGGCCATTGGCAGGGACGCGATACCAACGTCGCCGAAACGTACGAAACCATTGGCAAAGTGCTCGCGGGCGACGCCACCGAAGACACGTTGCGGGCGCTGGCCCACGCCTGCCTGCCAACGGCGGGCGCCTGCGCTGGACAGTTCACCGCGAACACCATGGGGATGGTGTCGGAGGCGCTGGGGCTGGCGCCGGTTGGCTCCAGCATGGTTCCGGCAGTGTACAGTGAGCGCGCGCCACTCATGCGACGCGCCGCGGCGTCACTCATGCGCGCCGTCATGGAGGATGGCCCGAAGCCTCGGGATATCGTCACCCGCGCCGCGCTGGAGAATGCCTGTGCCGTGGTCTCCGCCACCGGCGGCTCCACCAATGCCGCGTTGCATCTGCCCGCTCTCGCACATGAGGCAGGTATTCGCTTCACGCTGGCGGATGTGGCCGCCGTGTTTGCGCGCACGCCGCTCATTGCCGACTTGCAGCCGGGCGGACGCTACCTGGCGCGCGATCTGCACCACGTGGGCGGCGCCGGTGTCGTGATGAAAGTGCTGCTGGAGGCCGGCGCATTGCACGGCGAGACGCTCACGTTTACGGGGCGCACGCTGGCCGAGGAGTTGGCAGCGGCGCCGGCGCCGGACGGGCGGGTGGTGGTGCCGGTGAGCGCCGCACGTTCCCCCGACGGGGGCGTGACGGTGCTCACCGGCAATCTCTGTCCAGATGGCGCACTGCTGAAAACCGCGGGGCTGGCCACCTTGGTGCATCGTGGACCGGCGCGAGTCTTTGAGAGTGAGGAAGCGGCGCAGGTGGCGGTGACGCAACGGGCCTATGCGGCAGGAGAGGTGCTCGTCATTCGGAACGAAGGGCCGCGCGGCGGACCAGGGATGCGCGAAATGCTGGGGATCACGGCGCTGTTGTACGGGCAGGGGGTGGGCGACAAGGTGGCGTTGCTCACCGACGGTCGCTTCAGCGGCGCCACGCGTGGGCTGTGCATTGGCCACGCCGGCCCCGAGGCCGCCGACCGCGGGCCCATTGCCCTGCTGCGCGACGGTGACGTGATCGATATCGACGCGCGCCCCACGGCGCGGCGCATCAGTGTGGAACTGAGCGACTCGGAGCTGGCGGAACGGTTGGCAGTGCTGCCGCCGCGTCCGTCACCGGTGCGAGGTGGTTTGCTGGAGAAATACCGGGCGCAGGTGGGTGCGGCCCACCTGGGCGCCGTGACCCACTCAGGGCCGGGCTGACGGGCTCGACGCGGTACTGTCGCGTGGCGCGGCAGGCATGGCTGGCAGGCACATTACGTACACGTGATACCGCTGCTCACCGGCGGCGAGGGCACGTGCGGTGCTGGCCTGATCTTCCGCCTCCGTCATGAGCATGGCGTTGCCGTACACATTGAACAGGCAATCCGCCGCGCCCTGCCGAAAACGCAACGACCCTTCGTTGGGCGCATCGCGCGGGTCGGGCGTACGTACCCACCCCACGGCCCGGATGCGCTCGTAAAAGCCCACCGCTTCGGCCTGCAGCCCGCGCGTGGTGCCGCCCGCTGCCGTGATCTTGCACCCCACCACTTTTTTCCGGGTGCGCCAATCGTCTATGGTGTCGGCTTCGACAATGGCCGACATCTTCCGGTCGGTTGAAAGAAACGCGGCCGCCGCCGTGCAGAGGGGCTGCGGTGGCTGGAGTGGTAATGTCAGGAGCAGGACAGTGAGAAGCATGCCTGAATTCTGGGTAGAAGCCGCAGCTCCGCCAAGGCCGTGCTGCAATTCCCTGAACAGCTCTCACGGAGGCCACGGAGGGACGGAGGGCGCGGAGAAAGCATAACAATCAGCATGCAGGGTCGGCTCCATGACCTCCGTCCCTCTGTGATCTCCGTGAGAGCTTTTTCAACCCAACCAGCCCGTCAGGCATTTCCCCTCGACAAGCACGGCACGGCACCGAATGTTCAGCCCATGACCGACCCACGCGATGCTTATACGGAGGCCTATCTGGCCGCCCGCGACAATCCGGAACAGTTCTGGGGCGAGGCCGCCCGGGCCCTGCATTGGGATGTGCCGTGGGAGCGTGTGCTCGACGACACCAAGGCGCCGCTCTTCCGCTGGTTCACCGGCGGCCAGCTGAATACCTGCCATAACGCCATCGATCGGCATGTGGCGAACGGGCGCGGAGCACAGGCGGCGGTCATTTACGACAGCCCGGTCACCAACACCATCCGCACCATCTCGTACGCAGAGTTGCTGGACGAAGTCGCTCGCTTTGCCGGAGTCTTGCAGTCACTGGGCGTACAACGTGGCGACCGGGTGGTGATCTACATGCCCATGACGCCGGAAACACTCATTGGCATGTACGCCTGTGCGCGCATTGGCGCCGTGCATTCCGTAGTGTTTGGCGGATTTGCGCCGCACGAGCTTGCCGTTCGCATTGATGACGCCGAACCCAAAGTCATCCTCACGGCGAGTTGTGGCATTGAAGTGCAGCGCATGGTGCCGTACAAGCCGTTGCTCGACGACGCACTGCGGCTGGCGACCCACCAGCCGGCGCATGTCGTCGTGTTGCAGCGCGACGTACATCGCTGCGAACTCACGCCGGGGCGGGACCACGACTGGGCCCAGGTCATGCGCAATGCGCAGCCGGTGCCGTGTGTCCCGGTGCTCGCCACCGACCCCTTGTATGTGCTGTACACCAGTGGTACCACCGGTCAACCCAAAGGGGTCGTGCGCGATCACGGCGGACACGCCGTGGCCCTGCACTGGAGCATGCAACACGTGTATGGCATGCAGCCTGGTGAAGTGTTCTGGGCGGCCAGCGACTTTGGCTGGGCGGTAGGCCATTCGTACATTGTGTATGCCCCCTTGCTGTATGGCTGCACCACGGTCGTACACGAAGGCAAACCGGTGGGCACCCCCGATGCCGGTGAATTCTGGCGCGTCATTGAACAGCATGACGTGCGCGTATTGTTCACGGCGCCGACCGCCTTTCGCGCCATCAAGCGTGAAGATCCACAAGGCACGTTCTTTACCCGTTACGATCTCTCACGCTTTCGCGCGCTCTTTCTGGCCGGTGAACGGCTCGACCCGGATACCTATCACTGGGCGCGGGCGCTGCTGCAGAAGCCCGTGGTGGACCATTGGTGGCAAACGGAAACCGGCTGGCCGGTGGCGGCCAATTGCCTGGGGCTCACGGCGTTCCCCGTGAAGCCAGGATCGCCCACCAAACCGGTGCCGGGGTATACGGTGCAGATTCTCGACGACGACGGTCATGAGGTGCCGCCCAACAAGGAAGGGGCCGTCGTCATCAAGCTGCCACTGCCACCAGGAACGTTGCCCACGCTCTGGCGCAACGACGCCCGATTCGTGGAGACGTATCTCTCCCGCTATCCCGGCTACTACCTCACCGGTGATGGTGGCTACATCGATGAAGACGGATACCTGTTCATCATGGGGCGCGTCGATGACATCATCATCGTCGCAGGGCACAATCTGTCCACCGGGTCCATGGAGCAGGCGCTCTCCGGACATCCCGATGTGGCCGAGTGCGCGGTCATTGGCGTGAAGGACGCGCTCAAGACACAGTTGCCGGTGGGGCTGGTGGTCCTCAAGGCCGGTGTGCAGCGCGACGCCGCCTCGTTGCAGGCCGAATTGGTGCAGCGCGTGCGCGAACAGGTTGGGCCGGTGGCCAATTTCCGTCAGGTGGCGATTGTGGCACGCCTGCCCAAGACCCGCTCCGGCAAAGTGCTCCGCAAAACGATGCGCGCGATTGCCGATGGTGACGCGTGGTCGGTGCCCGCCACCATCGACGACCCGACCACGCTGAGTGAAATCACGACGGCCCTGCAACAGCTTGGACTGGCTCGCGCGCCGATCATTCAGATTGGTGGCGAGTAGTCCATCGTTCAGCGCCGCCGCCCACCGCCACCGCTGCGACCGCCCACGACAATCGGCACGCCGACAAAGCCGCTGTAGAACGGGCGATATCCAAAGCTGCCGAACCCGCCGCCCCACATACCCCACGGCGCAAAGGCGCCGTAAAACCACGGGTCGAAGTACGGATAATTCGCGTACGTCCGGCGCCCCTTGTCCGCATCAGCGCTCACTTCGAGTGGAGCCACCGCCACCGAGGCGTTGCCCTGCACATCCTTGCACGCGCGTTTCTCCTTCTCGGCTTTGGCGACCAGCTTGCCATCAATCCAGAGCTCCACGTCCTCCTTGGAGGTGGAGGTGAATTGCACCTGTTCGTGCGCCGCCAGCGACATGGGCGTCTGCTCGCCACTCTTGGTCACACCGAGCGAGGCTTCGACGGGCTTCTCGCCATCGTTGCGCAACACGAACGTGTCGTCGCACAGATAGCCGAAGGTGAGCCGCGAAATGTCGGCCACCGCGCTGCGCTGTACGTTGGCAATCTGGGCGTGAACCGTGGCAGCAGTGGTGGTGCTTGCCCCAACCACCAGGCCAATCATGGTGCGTACGGATATGGACGTCACGAGGATCTCTCCTGCTGCGACAGGGCAGCGGGACGGGGTACGGCGAGGCGCAGCGACCCGTCGTGGCGCGCGCACTCACCCCAGTGACACCAACCGTACAACGGCACCCTACGCCAGCGCGTGTCCCTCTACTTGCGCAGGAATCCGAACCATGCCGAGGGCAATGGTGCCGTCATGCCGCGCGCCTGCACCTCAGCACGATAGAGCCCCGGCCCGAGGACGCGTCCGTCACCTCCGCGTGCATCCCATTCAACGGTCCCCCCGCTGTTGGTCGGCACCGCCAGCAGCAAGGTGCCATCGGGAGCGAACACCAGCACAAATCCGTTGGGCGGCGTATTGGTGAATTGCACCGTCGCTGACGTCCCGGCCCGAATGCCAAACGCCGCAGGCCCGCGTGCGGCGCTGCGCACCATGGGCAGCGGAGACGGTACCCGCGTCAGCTGTCGGACTCGCGTGTCACTCCCCTCGACCTGCAACAGCGCATCCAGCGCGGTGGCGTAGGCCGGTTCCAGTGCCACGGCCTTGAGCAGGGCCGTGGAGGCGGTAGCCACCTGCTGCTGCGCCAGTAACGCCAGCCCTAGGTTGAATGACGCGGCAGGAAGACTGGGCTGCTCGGCCAGTGCGGCCGCATACTCGCGTGTGGCGTCTGCAAGTTCGCCATCCCACTGCAGCACATCGGCGTATTCGGCGCGCATCCAGGCAAGCGCCGGCTGCATGGCCAGCGCGCGCTCGTACAGCGTGCGGGCCGCCGAGTGATCGCCAAGCCGCAAGCGCGCCTGCGCCAACGCCCGCAACACATCGGGGCGATCGTCACCAAGACGCACGGCCTTTTCCAGTGCCTCGGCGGCTTCCTTTTGCCGACCGCGCATCTGATGGGCGACACCGAGCAGAAAATGCGCCTGCGGGTGTGCATCATCGCCCGCCAGCAATGGGGCGAGTTCCGTGGCAGCCTCGTCGAAGACCTTGCCGTCGTTGGCCAGCGACGCAAAGACGACCTTCCCCATGGCCGTGTAGAGTGCTCCCTCGGGTCCCGTGCGGTCGCGCGCGAAATAGGGATCAATGGGTCCCGCCACGGAGGTGGCAGATGGGGTATCGCGCCCGGGCACACGAATCCAGTGATCACTGAACGTGCCATGCGGGACCGTGCGCTCCTTCACTACCGGCATGTGACAGCCAACACAGTCCGCTGCCGGCGCGTGAGTACGCTTGACGCTGGCTGTGGTGAAGCGCGCCGTGAGCGCACTCCCCGTGTGACAGGAGAGGCAGGGCTGATTGCGCGTGGCCCTGGTGGGTGGCGCTGCGTGTGGATTGTGGCAGGTGGCACATTCCAGCGGTTTTTCGCTCTGAACGGCAGCCCGGAAGCACGCGCTCTGCTTGAGGCGGTCGGCGTGCGAGACCAGATCGATGTCGCCACCATTCTTGAAGTACGCGTATTGCGCTTCGAGCTGCCGGGCAGGCGTGAAGTCAAACGCCGTGCGCTGTTCGCGCAGCACCGCCACCGAGGTATGCACGTGGCATTGTTCGCACACATCCATCCGGCGATCCAATGGCAGGCGCGCCGGATTGACGATGGTGGCGTCGTACGCACGTGGAATGGCCGCAAGAGCGGTGCTGTCACGCCCGGACGACCGGCGCGTGGCAACATGCAGCGCACCGGGCCCATGACAGCGCTCACAACCGATACCGGGGCGCACTACCGGATATTTGCCTTCGAGATGTGCGGCCGGCGTAGGGTAGCTGGCGTGACAGGCGATACAGCGGTCGGGGATCACCCGCGAAAAACGGGCATTGTTGATTTCGTAGCCGGGACTGAAATCCCACCCGTGGTTGGCATACCAGGTGAGCGGCAGCTGAAACAACCGTCCGTTCTCTTCGGTGAGGTAGGTGCGCGCCAGCCGCCCGCTCCCTATGACGTAATCGATACGCCGACGCAATTCATGGGTGGGCGCAGCCGCATCACCGGGGCGTGTCTCCACCTGCCAGAGCGCCCCGGCGCTGTCCACCACTTTGTAGGCATAGCCGCTGGGGGCATTGCGCAGCGCCTCGACCATGGCCTGTTCCACGCGCCCGTCGGCGGCCCACGGGTGGAAGGACTTGGCCATGCTATGCTGCGCGAACGATGCCGCCGCCGCTGCGTGGCACCCCACGCAGGAGGAGTCCCCCACGTACTCCACGGCATTCGCCAGGTTGCGGAATTGGGCCTCCACACTGTCCGGCGCAGAGCGGACCGTGCGCGGCGGCGCGGGGCGATCACACGCGGCACCGCTGACTGCCGCCGTGAGCGCGAGCAATGCCACGACCGCGCGGAACGGCACAAGGGGAGAGGTCATCTGCCAACAGTAGCGTTGGAGACACCCCTCCGACAATTGTTCGGGATGCAACGCACCTCGCCCACCGGGGGCCGCCCAACGCTGGCCCAGTTTCTGATTGAGTCTCATCGCCAGGTTCCGGACGCCACTGGCGACTTTGACGGATTGGTGACGGACATTGCCCTCGCCTGCAAAGCCATCGCGGTGCAGGTGGCGCGCGGCGCCCTGGCGCAGCCGGCCGGCTTCGTGGAGACACTCAACGGGCAAGGCGACATCCAGCAAGCGTTGGATGTGGCGAGCAATGACCTCTTTCTGCAGGCGTGCGAATGGGGTGGCCACCTGGCGGGCATGGTCTCGGAAGAGCTCGATGCCCCCTACCCCATCCCCTCCGCCTATCCTCGCGGGAAGTATCTGCTGTGCTTTGATCCGCTCGATGGCTCATCGAACATCGACGTGAACATGAGCGTGGGCAGCATCTTTTCCGTACGCCGCGCCCCCCGTGGGGTGGAGGATCCCGTCGCGGAGGACTTCCTCCTGGCTGGCACAACCCAGGTGTGCGCGGGCTACGCACTCTACGGCCCGGCGGCCATGCTGGTGCTGACCGTCGGCCAAGGCACCCATGCCTTTACACTCGACCCGCAGCTGGGAGAGTGGGTGCTGTCACATCCGCACATTTCCATCCCGCCGGCCACGCAGGAGTTTGCCATCAATGCCTCCAACCAGCGTCACTGGGAGCCGGCCGTATCGCGCTATGTGCGGGAATGCCTGGACGGTGCCGCCGGGGTCCGGGGGGTGAATTTCAACATGCGATGGATCGCGTCGCTGGTGGCCGAAGCACACCGCATCCTCATGCGGGGTGGGGTCTTTCTGTATCCGCAGGACGCGCGGGAGGGGTATCAGAACGGCCGGTTGCGCCTGTTGTACGAAATTCACCCCATGGCCATGCTTATTGAGCAGGCGGGGGGCTGGGCCAGTGACGGACACGCCCGGGTACTCCCGGTGGCCCCCGAGTCGCTCCACGAGCGCCGGGCGTTCGTCTTTGGCGCCCGTGACGAGGTGGCCCGCATTGAGCGCTATCACCGGGATGGGGTCGGATACGCAACGTAAGCTCGCGACAACCGTAGTGGGATGCCGACCGTAATGCGCATCATGCCTGGGCAAGCATCTGCTGACTATCGTCTGGTGGGACTCGGCGGCGTCAGCAGGAGAATCCCCGCCTGAACGGTGAACAGACTTCGGCAACGTTACATTGCCGGGGTCTTTTCTTACCTATGAGGTCTTCATGCTTCGTGTATCGACTCTCAGCGTGGCTACGCTGATACTGGCCGGCGCCTGCACCCTGCAGCGCTCGGCGCCCTCCACGCCGGGATTCTCCCGTTCTTCGCAGCTCGCCTCCACAGGTGCAGGGATGAGCGCCGATGAGCATGTGGCCCACATGAGTAGCGCGGACATGGTGGCCCCCACGGCCACGATGACAGTGGCACAGCAGAATCCCACGTTGCCCGCCAGCAACAACGGCGCGGCAGAGCGGCTGAAGAACAGCCCGCGCCACGCCGAGTGGGTGAAGATCGCGTACGAGCCCGGCTCTGCCGATTCCCTCATGGCGTGGGTGGTGTACCCGTTCAGCAAGAATGCGCGGCAAAAGGCGCCGGTGGTGGTCGTCGTCCACGAGATCTTCGGGCTCTCCACCTGGGTGCGTGGTGTGGCCGATCAGGTGGCTGCCGACGGATTCATTGCGGTAGCGCCGGACTTTTTGTCGCGCGTTCGCGGTGGACCGAGCACGGTGGAAATGCCGGCCGCCACGGCACGTGGTCTCATCGCCGGCGTGAACACCGGAGAACGGAACACGATCATCAAGGCGGCGGCCAATTACGCGATGATGCTGCCCAGCGCGCAACAGAAGTATGCGGTGATCGGGTACTGCTGGGGTGGCACCACGACATGGGCGCACGGCGTGAACGGTGGCCTCAAGGGATTTGCCGGCGGCGTGGCATATTACGGTGCCCCGTATACCAAGGGCGGTACGCCGGCGACCGCCACGACGTCGGCCGTCCCGGCATCGGTTGACGCCGATTCCCTGGGAAAGATCTCTCAGCCCATGTTGATGCTGAACGGGACAGCGGACGCACGCATTGCCGCTCTGATGCCCGCGATCGACTCGGTAATGAAGGCGAAGGGCAAGACGTACACGGGCGTGAACTATGAGGGGGCGGTGCACGGCTTCCTGCGGGCGCAGAATGATCCGCGCGCCGAGAACCGCAATGCAGCAGAAGAAGCCGCAAACCTCGCCGCGACACAGGACGGCTGGCCGCGCACGATTGCCTTTCTCAAGCAGCGGTTGGGTGTGAAGTAACGTTAGCGCGGCGTTGCTGCAGCATCACTTCGGTGAGGACCTGCTGCAACGCCGCACCGGCTTCGGATGCGGGGAGAGACTGCAGGGAGTCATCAGGGCTTTCCAGATTGACGCCAGGCGCACGGTACAATCCCCACTGGGAGGCTTTCCCGGTGAGCAACATGTCTACAGTGGGGACTCCAAAGGCTGCCGCGGCGTGCGCCACACTGGTGTCGGGAGTAAACAGCACGTTGGCGCGCGACACGACCGCGAACGCGTCACGCAGGGAGTGTGTGGCGACGTACCGCCCCTGCGTGGTTGCCGCGAGAGACTCTCCCAACGCCCGATCGTGCGGCGCCGACATGATGCAGAGTTGCAGGTCGGGGGTCACCGTGCGCGCGGAGTTAATGACGGCGGCGTAGGAGGCGAGTGGCCACCGGCGCGACGTTTTGCCGGCCGAGATATTCACAAGCAACCGAAGCCGTGACTCGGTCGTCGCGGCGGACTCGCGGGCGGCGTTCCACACGCTCTCGGCCTGGGCACTCTCGTCATCCCGCAGCACCAGAACGGGGCGGGGATCCCGCAGCGCGGCATCGGTACGAAATGGTGCCACGAACAGCGCCAGATGATCAACGATGTGCGCCTCGAGCGGCAGCGAGGGCGTGGCCGGGGAAAAGATCTCGTCGATCCCCCGCCCCGACGTGCCCACACGGCGACGCGCGCCCGAAGCCAGCATGAGCATCAGCGTGGTCACCGAGGGTGCCGTGGGCATGCAATCCACGACAACGTCGTAATCTTTCGCCCGCATCTCCCTCACGATGCGCCACACGTGCGACCACCGTGAGCGGTCGAGCACCAGCACCTCGCGCACTTGCGGTTCGTGCGCCAGCACCGGCGCATTGGCAGGTGACGCCAGGACGTCCAGCACCACGCCGGGGGCACTGCCAATGGCACGCAGGACGCCCGTGGAGACGATCATGTCGCCGATGCGATCGGGGCGCAGAAACAGGACACGTTGCGGCCCGGGACGACGTGGCGTAGCTGGATACCGCGTTCGCAGCCGATCGCGACCGCGCAACAGCGCGGCGAAGAGGCGCACCATGCGCCGCCGCCACCAGAGCTCCAGTCGTCGGCCCACCCGTTGGTCAGCGGACATATTCAGCCTGCGCAGTCACTGAGGGTCGTTGGAGACCATCTATTCCTTCCCTGCGAAGGACACTGGGATTTTCGCAGAAATGGCACAACATTCATTTAACTTAACGTCGTTTTTCTAAATGCAACACCCACTGGCACAATAACAATCCGGAGGCACGTGGGGCGACTGCTGATGAGGAACCGGGCTCGCGCGCGTCGTCCCGCTAAGGTGCGGCCACCGCCGCAACCGACTTAGAGCTTGTGCGTCGACAGCAGCAGACTGGTTTCGGTATTGGCGACACCGCGCACCTTGCCGATCTGCCGGAGGACTTCGTCGAACTCCTGCAGGGTGTCCGTTGCGAGTTCGGCGACAATGTCCCAGCGCCCGTTGGTGGTGTGCAGGGCGCGCACCTCGGGGTAGCCGCGCAACGTGCGCAGCACCTGATCGGCGTCTCCTTCCGTGCGCACCATCGTGATGGCCCGAATGCGATGGGACGCTGCTTCCGGCGTGGTGCGCACGGTGAACCCCAGCAGGATGCGCTCCTCAAGCAGCTTGTCGATGCGGTTCTGCACCGTCCCGCGCGACACTTTGAGCTGCGTGGCGAGAGTGGAAATCGGTATGCGGGCGTTGGCGCGAAGCAGCGAAATGAGCTGGGTGTCGAGGGTGTCCATTGGCGTCTTTATTGAAACTGCAGAGATGACCTTACAAACTGTTCAGCAAAGATGAGCAGTTTGTACGACTGATTGCAATATTTGTGCATTTTTCTGTCTTGTTGCTGGCACAGGAAACGCGGCATTCTGTGTTCATGATGACTTCAGCCCTTAGTCGACCGCCGCACTCAGGCACGGTCCAGCTCATTGGGGTACCCCTCGACCTTGGCGCCAGTCGCCGCGGCGTCGACATGGGCCCCTCGGCGATGCGGGTCTCCAGCCTCGTGCGGCAGTTGGAGCGTTTGGGCATCGTGGTCCAGGACACGGGCAATGTGACCGTGCCCGACCGAAGCGCGCTGGACGACAGCCCCACCGCCTTTCTCGACGCCATTACCGGCGTCTGCGCAAACCTGGCCCAGCGAACGGCCGCCGCCGTTCGCAGTGGCGTGCGCCCGCTGGTCTTGGGGGGCGATCACTCGCTGGCCGCCGGCTCCGTCGCGGGCACGGCCACGGCACTGCACGAGCGCGGCCAGCGCACGGGACTCATCTGGCTCGACGCCCACGCCGACATCAACACACCGGTCACGAGCCTCAGTGGCAACGTGCACGGCATGCCGGTGGCGCACCTGCTGGGCTATGGCCATGCACCGCTGGCCGGTCTCAGTGCCGCTTCGCCGGCAGTGCTGCCCGAGCATCTGGTCTACGTGGGGCTGCGCGATCTTGACGACGCCGAAAAGGCATTCATACGCGAGCTCAAAATCACGGCCTTCACCATGCGCGACATCGATGAGCGCGGGCTGCGCGCCGTGATGAACGACGCCGTACGCATCGCCACCACCGGCACCGGTGGGGTGCACCTCTCCTGCGACGCCGACTGGATTGATCCGCAGGAAGCCCCCGGTGTGGGAACGCCGGTGCGCGGCGGCGCCACACTGCGCGAGGCGCATCTCGCCATGGAAATCATTCACGACACCGGCGCCCTGGTGGCGATGGATCTCGTGGAGATCAACCCGATTCTCGACTCCCGCAACGCGACGGCAGAACTCGCGGCGGAACTCATTGCCAGCGCCTTCGGGCGACACATTCTCTAGGATCTCCTCATGGCCACCGCTACGATGTCTCCCACCACGGATTTCATTGCACGCGAGGACGCGTGGGGCGCGCACAACTATCACCCGCTGGACCTTGTGATTGCCGAGGCCAAGGGGGCGTGGGTCACCGATGTGGAAGGGAATCGCTACCTCGATTGTCTCAGCGCCTACAGCGCGGTGAATCAGGGGCACTGCCATCCGCGGCTGTTGCGCACGCTCGTTGAACAGGCATCGCGTGTGACGCTCACCTCGCGTGCCTTCCGCAACGATCAGCTGGGCGGGTTCTGCGAGGACCTGGCACAGTTGTGTGGCATGGAGATGGTGCTCCCCATGAACACCGGCGCGGAAGCGGTGGAAACCGCCATCAAGGCCGCCCGTCGCTGGGGGTATCGCACCAAGGGCATTCCCGACGGCCAGGCGCAAATCATTGCCTTCGAGAACAACTTCCACGGGCGCACGACCACCATTGTGGGGTTCTCCAGTGAGCCGGCCTATCGGGCGCAGTTCGGGCCGTTCGCGCCGGGGTTCGTGCTGGTTCCGTTTGGTGATCTGGACGCGGTACGACGCGCGATGAACGCCAATACCTGCGCGGTGCTCATTGAGCCCATTCAATGCGAAGCGGGCGTGCTCATGCCGCCCGATGGCTTTCTGCCGGCACTCTCCGCACTGTGCGCCGAGCAGCAGGTGCTGCTCATGGCAGACGAAATCCAGACGGGACTCGGGCGCACGGGCACGCTCTTCGCCTGCGATCACGAGGGCGTTACCCCCGACGTCTATATCCTTGGCAAGGCGCTCAGCGGCGGCTTCTATCCCGTGTCGGCCGTGGTGTCGCGGCGCGAGGTGCTGGAGGTATTCGGCCCGGGGTCACATGGCAGCACGTTTGGTGGCAATCCACTCGGCTGCGCGGTGGCGCGAGAGGCCATGCGCGTGTTGCACGACGAGGCGCTGGTGGAACGCAGTGCTACCGAAGGGGCGTGGTTGCTGGAGCAGCTGCGAACGCTGCGTCATCCGGCCATCAAGGCGGTGCGTGGGCGAGGACTCATGTGTGCCATTGAACTGCACGAAGCGGCGCGCCCCTACTGTGAAGCGCTGCAGACACGCGGCGTCTTGTGCAAGGAGACGCACAGCACGGTGATACGCCTGTCACCACCGCTGGTGGTGGCGCACGACGATCTGGTGTGGGCGGTGGAGCAGCTGCGGGCGGTGTTCGACGAACAAGACCGTTAACAGAAAAGCTCTCCCGGAGGTCTCGGAGGGACGGAGGTCACGGAGAACAGCACATGCCGTCGCTGCTTGCCCCGTGACCTCCGTCCCTCCGTGTCTCCGTGAGAGCTGTTCATACCCACTCAGCCAGGCGCCGAAGCCTGGCCGGCCAAACACTTACCGATTCACAGAGTTATCCAGGAACGGGCGGTTGGTGGCCGTGGTTGACGTGACCGTCATATCACCACGCGCCGTAATCGTGTAGACGCGACCCGCAATGAATGACACGCCGGTGCGGGAAATGGCGTTCGTCGTTGCCCCGGCGGTACGGGCGAACAAATCGTACGCGCCTGCTGGCAGTGCCACGAATGCTCCGCCGGCCTTGTAGGCTACCGACGCACCCACCGTGACATCGGCTGTGGCCGTAGAGCTGCGCGCGGACAGCTGCATGGGCTGTGAGTTGGGGCTCGCGTTGACGAAGCGCACCAAGGCACTGGTGTAATCGAACGCCGTGGGGAAGGCATCTTCCACCACAAAGCCTTCCACCTGCTTCGTGGTGGTGTTGTAGAACCCGCTCAAATACACCGAGTAGGCCTTACCGGCCTCCAGCGTACCGGCGATGGTGGAGATGGGCAGGTCCTTGTCTACCGTAGCGGAGATTCGTCCGGAGAAGCTGGCCGCGCCGGCCGGCAGGTCCACGTACAGGTTGCCCGCCGCCACGGCGCCGTAGGCTACCCCCGTGGTCGCCTCGGCGGTGGTCGTGGAGGAAATGGCCGTGACCTTGGTGGTGCCGTTGTAAAAGTTCACCGGCGGCGCATTGATGCCGAAGTTGAAGAACTTCACCCGGGCACCGGTCGTGGGCTCGGTAATGCTGTCGATCTGCACGGCGTTCTTGTCACATCCCGCAAGGGCGACGAAGCCGAGCAGCATCGCAAAAGATCGGATGGTCTTCATCGCTGATTACGGTTGAGTGATCCAGAGCGGCTTCGTATGGAAATCGAGTTCAAGCCCGCCGATGACCTGGAGGGCGTCGCGATTCCACACGTATTCCGAGTTGAAACGGGCACGGATACGCTGCACGATCTTGCCATTGTTGTCGGGGAACAACACCGCCGGCGTGGAGAACCCGGGGTAGATCTGTGTACCCGTGACCGGATCGAGGCCGGTGTAATTGTAGCGACGCATATCCATCCACGTTTCCACGTGGCCCCAGGCCCACTGGGCGATGTACTTCTGCGACATGATCTGCGAAAGCGTCAGATTGCCGGCGGTAGGAATGATGCTCGCATTCGCCAGGAAGGCACTCTTTTCGGACGCACTGATGGCCGTCACCGCCTGCCCGTCGTCGGTATTGCGCGCGTTCACGAAATCGATGTGTGACGAGACCCCATTGGTATACGCGGCAAGTGCCAGGGCCCGGTTCCCGGCCTTGTACGCCGCCTCTGCCTTGATGAACTGCAGCTGCGAATACGTCATGATGGGGAAGCGGCTCTTGTCGGCAAACAGGTAGCGCGACGGGAGCCCGGCACCGGCGGTACCAACCGAACCGAAGAAGTTGTTGGGACGCTGCGTAAGGGGCAACGCCGTAACGCCGCTGTTCGGATCCCATCCGCGGTACACGCCATCAGGAGCGGGGGACAGCATCCGTGAAAGCCGCGGATCGACGACCCCGCCGAACGCCGTACCGTTGAGCAGCCCGAGGACGAACAACGTTTGACGGTAGCTGTTGATGTTGCCGCGGCGCGGCCCCCAGAAGTTACCGTCGGCATTGTCGGCGCTGGTGCCCGAATACGGCAGCAAGGCATCGTCGGCATTGCTCGTGAACGACTGGTCGATTGCCGCAATCACGTCCTGCGATTTGTACGAGGACTTGTTGCTGAAATGATTCAGCGCCATGCCCTTGAGGCCGTATGCGAACTTGAGCCACTTCGTGCGGTCTCCACCGTACACACGATCATAACGCGACAAGTACGCCTGGTTCACCGCCCCGTCAGTGCGCGACAGGTTGGCGATGGCCGAATCGAGCAGGCGGTTCACTTCCTGATAGGCGAACTCCTGCGTGTCGTAATTGAACGTGAACTTCGACTGATCAAACGCTTCCTTGATGATCAGCTCACCATGCACGTCGGTGACCTTGAGCCAGCCCCACGCCTTGATCACCTGCCCAATTCCGAGCAAGTCCCAGCGCTCTTCGGCGCCGGCAAGGCGGTTCATGTCGACGAGGTTCTGACCAATGCTCCAGTACACGTCACGCCAGAGCTGTCCGCCGTTATCGCTGGAGGGGTCGTAGCCCATGCGATCCCAGGTGCTGGGGAGCGTGGCGCCGGATGGCAGGGTCCAGTTCTGCGTGAAGCGGCCAATGAACCGGCCGTCGAACTGCTCAGACGTGGACACCCAGTGCAGGATCGGCGCGAGGTAGAGATTCGCCGAGACGGTTTGCGGCGCGTTCGGATTTTCGTTGACGTCCAGGAAGTTCTGACAGCTGGCCGTCACGGCAAGGGCGCCAACCAGCAGCGCGCCGCGGGCAATTTTCATGGTCGGAAGTGAAGGGCGCATGATCAGTACCCCAGCGTGATGCCGAACGAGAATCCGCGCGGCATGGGGAAGTTGCCGAAGTCGATGCCAACGGCACCCGAACCACCCACAGCGGCGGTGTTACCGTTCACAATGGGGTCGAGCCCGGAGTAGTTGGTGAAGAGCAGCAGGTCGGTGCCGCGTACGAACGCACTGGCCCGGCGGGCCTGCAGATACTTGCCCGGCAGCTCCATGCGCACCGTGATGTCACGCAGGCGCACCCAGTTGATGTTCTTCTCCACAAACAGCTCTTCGCTCATGGCGGTGTAGAAGCCCGGCTGCACCTGCGGAATGACCACGATGTTGTTCGGCGTGGGCGTGGCGCTATTCTGCTTGCCGTCACGCAGCACGCCGGGAATGATCCGTGGCGTTTCGCGATCCAGCGTCTGCATGGACAGGCCGCGCGCCGTGAGCAGGTGCTGCGTGGCGTTGAACACATCGCCGCCGCGGCGGAAGTCCCACAGCATGGAGATCGTGGCCTTCTTGTACTTGATGTTGTTCGTCACGCCCATCGTCCACAGCGGCTGTCGGTCGTAGCCCGCATCAATGAACGCCGTGCTGCGAATCGGGAGCCCCGTGGTGGGATCGATGAGCAGCTTGCCTTCGGTATTGCGCTGATAGAACAGGCCGGTCATGGAACGCGTGGACAGCCTGGGCGCGACCCCGTTGCGGATGTTGCCGTACAGCCATGTGTCCGACACATAGGACTCGGGGAGCGCGTTGGGCAGCGCCACTACGCGGCCCTTGGCCTGTTCGTAGTTGGCAATCACTTCCCACGAGAGGTTGTTCGTCCGCACGGGCATGGCCCGCGCGACCACTTCCACACCCGTGTTCTTGGTCCGCGCCCCGTTCAGGTTGAACAGAATGAAACCCGTGCCGTAGCTGCCACGAATGTCATTGACGATCTGGTCGCGCGTCTGCTTGCTGTAGTACGTCGCGTCGAGCCCGAGGCGATCGTCGAACATCGACATTTCAAAGCCCCCTTCGGCCGACTCGGCGAACTCCGGCTTGAGGCCAAGATTCGGACCGGTGAAGCCATAGCCATAGCCCCCGCCGGTGGTCGTCTTGGATTCGAGTGCCGGTCGGTAGGCGTACGGGCGAGCATCACGCCCCACCTGCGCCCAGCTGGAGCGCAGCTTGAGCGTCATGTGACGGCCGATGGCCGGCACGGCATCCGAAAGAATGAAGCTGCTCTGGACGGAGGGGTAGAAGAACGAGTTGCGTTCCACCGGAATCGTGGAGGTCCAGTCGTTGCGGCCGGTTACCGTGACGAACCACAGATCCTTGAACCCCACCTGCGCCTGCCCGAAGACACTCACGAGGCGACGCTGCGCGATCGTGGTGCGCGCAAAACGGGTGGCCACGTCGGTGTTGTTGATGGACACGAAGTTCGGGTCGAGCCAATTGCGGCCGCTTTCGGCGTTCACCGTGGACTTGGAATCGCTCAGCGCGTGGCCGAGCAGGCCGGAGAACGAGAAGTTCTTGCCGACATCCCGACGGTTGATGTTGAAGAGCGTCTGCGTGTTGATGTTCCGCGTCACGTCCACGGCGTTGTCCAGAATGCCGTTGTTGTTGAAGCCCACCGCGCTTTCCGGGTGGCGGACGATGAGGTTGGAATTGGTATAGTTGTCAACGCCGATGTTGGTCTTAATGTAGCCCCACGAAAACGGCGTGACGGTCAGACCGAGGTTCGGAAAGAAACGCGTGGTGCGTGCGTCAATCTTGTTGCGGCTGATGCTGAAATACGGGTTGTCCGTTTCGCTGTTCGCGGCCAACGTCGTGATCCGGCGCCGCGTGCCGGCCGGCGACAGGAAGTCGGAGGCATCATCCGTCTGCGGCCAGAGCAGCAGCCCCAGCAGCGGACCATTGCCTCCCTTTTCCGGCTGATTGTTCTCCGACTGCATATACAGCATGGAGAGATCGGCCTTGAGGTACTTGTTCACCTGAGCCTGGGAGGCACCGGTGAGGTTTATACGCGTGAGATCCGACCCGGGGATCACACCATTATTGCGGTTGAGATTGCCCGAAATGCGGTAGTTGACGCGATTGTCAGGCGATGCACCGCTGAACGTGAGCACATGTTGCTGCGAGATCGCGGTGCGGAAGAATCCGTCCACGTTGTCGAAGAACTGGGTACCGGCTGCATAGGGCGCGCCGAAGTACTGGAAGGACCCCAGCGTGCCACCGGTGTTGGTGGTCGGCCCGTAGATCTGCTGAATTTCGGGCTGCGCGCGCGTGGCATCCATGCGCACCCAGTTGCTGTACTCGAAGCCCCCGGTGCCGGCCTTGCCCCGCCTGGTGGTAATCACGATCGCGCCGTTGGCGGCGTCGATGCCGTACAGAGCGGCGGCTTCCGGGCCCTTCAGCACCACGAGGCTTTCAATATCCTCAGGATTGATGTCGGCGGCGCGGTTGGTAAAGTCTACGCCACGATTGCTGAAGGCGGTCGCCGATCCCGGCGCATCAGAGGCCAGTACGCCCGTGTTGAGCGTCTTGTTGTCGAGCGGCAAGCCGTCGACAATCATGAGCGGCTGGTTGCTGCCGCTGATGGAGCTCACACCGCGAATGGTGATGCTGGACGAGGAGCCGGGCACGCCGGAGCTGCTGGTCACATCGACACCTGCCACACGACCAGCCAGGGCGTTGATGAAGTTTTCGCGACCGGTCTGGGCGATTTCCGGCCCGCTCACGGTTTGCTGGGCGCTACCGAGGCTTCGCTTGGTGGCCGTCTGGCCAAGGGCCGTCACCACCATGGCATCGAGGTTGGCGGCGTTCTTTTCCAGTTCGATGTTGATCGTCGCCGCCGTGCCCACCAACCGTTCCTGCGGCACGTAGCCGATGAGACGGAACTGGAGCGTCTGCCCCTGGGTGACGGTAATGGAATAGGTACCGCGTGTGTTGGTCTGCGTGATCTGGCTGGTTCCCTTCACCACGACGGAAACGCCGGAGAGAGGGACAGAGCCATCGCGCGTCACAGTGCCGGTCACGGTCCGCTGCTGCGCGTCAAGACTGGACGCAGCAAGGAAGGTGGCCAGCAACACCGCGTGGATGCGAGTGTGCATGTGGCTGGGGCGTAAGGGTGGGTAGATGGCCAACCTTACTACTTAACCGCGCGGCGCGCTACTCTTATCCCAGCGCCGTGCCTCCCGTCCCACGGAGGCAATCACACCCCCAGATGACACAACCCGCCGCTGCCGCGATGTCTTCGCTTCCCCTCCCCGCCCTTCCTCCGCGCCTGCCCTCCCGCGTGCTTGTCACCGGTGGTGCCGGCTTCATTGGCAGTGCCCTCGTCTGGGCACTGAACCAGCTGGGCGTGGAACGCATTGTGGTCACCGACCGCCTTGGCCGGGACGAAAAGTGGCGCAACCTCGTGCCGCTACGGTTCGAAGATTACCTCGAGGCGGACGACCTCATGGCCCCACTCACCAGCGGCGCGCTGGGGCATTTTGACCTCGTGCTGCATCTGGGAGCCTGCTCGGCGACCACCGAGTTGGACGCGACCTATCTCGCGCAGAACAACTTCGCCTACACCAAGCATCTGGCGCACTGGGCGCTGGGGCATGAGGTGCGGTTTGTCTATGCGTCCAGCGCCGCCACGTACGGCGACGGGGCGCTGGGAATGGACGACCGCGACAACAGCACGGCCGGCTTGTCCCGTCTGCGGCCGCTCAATGCCTACGGGTATTCCAAGCACCTGTTCGACCAGTATGCGGCGGGCATGGGCGTGCTGCCCAACGTCGTGGGGCTCAAGTACTTCAACGTGTACGGCCCCAACGAAGCGCATAAGGCAGACATGCGCTCTCTGGTGCACAAGGCGTTCGGGCAAATCGAGGAGACCGGGCGCGTCAAGCTGTTCAAGTCGCACCGCCCGGATTTCCGCGACGGGGAGCAGCGCCGCGACTTCCTGTATATCAAAGATGCCATCGCAATGACGTTGCACCTCGCCATGTCGCCGGAGGCCGGTGGGCTGTACAACATTGGCAGCGGTGAGGCACACACCTGGCTGGAGCTCACGGGGGCGCTCTTTACCGCCCTGGGCAAGGCGCCAGTGATTGACTTCATCGAGATGCCGGAGAGCATTCGCGCCAAATACCAGTACCACACGCAGGCGGAGATCGCCAAGCTGCGGGCCACCGGATACACCGCGGCTGTCACGCCGCTGGCCGATGCAGTCCGCGATTACGTGCAGGGGTATCTCGTAGGGGATCACCGCCTGGGTGATTGAGCGGTCGTTGAACGGCAGAGCGTTCGGGCCGATACATTCCGGCGTGCTCCGCCACCTTTTCCTCGCGTGCGCCCTGCTGCTGGCTGCCTGCGCCTCTCCCTCGTCGGCGCCGTCCACCGTACTGCGGTGGGGCGGCGACGCCGAGGGCGGGGCGCCTTTTGTGGAGGCCGACCCCGCAGACCCGGCGCGTGTGCGCGGCTTCGACGTGGAGATCGTCGAGCAGCTGGCCCGGGGGCTGGGGCGGACGCCGCAGTTTGTGCAGGTGGCATGGGCCAACATTGAACAGTCGGTGGAGCGCGGGGACTTTGCGCTGGGACTGTCGGGGCTCGAAGACCGTCCAGAGCTGCGCGAGCGCTACGCGGTCAGTCTGCCCTATTTCGAGTTCCGCGAGGTGCTGGCGGTGCGGCCGGCAGACACGACCCGCTATCACACGCTGGGCGATCTGGCCGGCAAACGGGTGGCGACGCTGGGCGCCACGCAGGCGTATCGACTGCTGCTCGACGCGCAGCGCGCCGACGGGGTGGTGCCCGTGTCGTACGACGACGATGTGCACCCGTATACGGACCTCCTCGAGGGACGCGTGGACGCGGTGCTGTTGGATCATGTGATTGCTGAACGGGCGCTCAAACGGACCCCGGGCTTTGTGATTCAGCCGGGAACGATTGCCGTTGGCCACTACGTCGCTGTATTCGCCAAGCGGAATACAGCGCTCCGCGATTCCGCCGATGCCATTTTGCGGGCGGGGCTCCGCGACGGGACGCTGGCGGCAATGTTCCGGCGGTGGGGGGTGTGGGATGCTCAGCAGGCCGCCTACCAGCAGCGTTTGTTGTCGGACAGTGCGGGAGTAGCCCGGGGACGGCCGGTGGTGGCGGGTGCGACAACCGTCTTCTCCTATCTGCCCGCGCTGACTCGCGCAGCGGGCATTACCCTCGGCATTTCGTTCGCGGCCATGCTGCTGGCCGTGTTGCTGGGCGTCGGCATTGCGGCCGGACGCGTGTACGGGAATGCGGCCACCCGGATGCTGCTGAGCGGCTACGTGGAAGTGGTGCGCGGCACGCCGGTGCTGCTGCAGCTGTTCGTGCTGTACTACGGACTGAGCGCCTTTATAGCCCTGCCGGCGCTGCTGGCCGCGATCATTGGATTGGGGCTCAACTACGCGGCGTACGAGTCGGAGATCTATCGCAGTGCCCTGCTGGCCATTCCGCGGGCGCAGCTGGAGGCTGGGCGCACCCTGGGGTTATCGGAGTGGCAAATCTTCCGGCTGATTCGCGCCCCGCAAGCGCTGCGGCTCGCGCTGGCGCCCATGACCAATGATTTTGTGGCGCTGCTGAAGGACTCGTCGCTGGTGAGTGTGATTACGGTGGTGGAGCTCACCAAGCAGACGGCGATTTACGCCACCAACATTGGCAGCTGGTTTGTGCCGGGGCTGCTGTGCGCGGCCATGTATCTCGCCATGTCGCTGCCCCTGTCGCGGATGGCGCGCGCCCTGGAAGCGCGCTGGAGTGTGCGCTGATGACGCCGGTGTCCCGTTCCGTGCTGACCATTGAAGGGCTGCGTCTGACGCGCACGCACGACGGCATAGCCCGTGATGTGCTGCAGGAGGTGTCGCTGTCGCTGCAAGCGGGTGAGATTTGCGCGCTGATGGGCGTCTCCGGGGCGGGCAAGAGCACGGTCCTGCGAGCCGCCGTGGCGCTCGAGCCTTTCCAGGCAGGGCGCATTGTGATTGATGGGGTGGCGCTCACGCCGGGGCCGGTACCGCAGGAGTCGGCGCTCCGCAATTTCCGCCGCAAGGTGGGCATGGTGTTTCAGCAGCACGCCCTGTTTACGCATCTCACGGTGCAGCAGAACGTGGCGCTGGCGCCGCGTCATGCCCTGGCTCAATCGCCAGCACAGGCGGCAGAGGTCGCCATGGCCTTGCTGGACTCGCTGGGCGTGGTGCACCGCGCGCAGGCGTATCCGTCGCAGATCTCCGGTGGCGAAGCGCAGCGGGTGGCCATTGCGCGGGCGTTGGCGCTCGACCCGCCCGTGTTGCTCATGGACGAACCCACCGCCGCCCTCGATCCCGCGCGTCGCGGCGCACTCGCGGACACACTGCGGGCGCTCGCCGCGCAAGGGCGCAGTCTGCTGATCACCACCCACGACCTCGCGTTTGCGCGCGCCGTTGCCGACACCGCAGCCGTGCTAGCAGACGGAGTGGTCGTGGAGCGGGGGGCTGTTACCCAAGTCCTCGACACGCCAAGGCACGAGGAGACGCGCAAGCTCATGGCGGTAGACGCGCAGTAGACGCGCGTAAAAGCGTTATGGGTTATGAGTCATCGGGTTACCGAGTAACTGCGGGAACTGCGGTTACCGCGTTAACTCGGTAACCTGATAACTCGTAACCCATGACGCAGTTACCGTATCAACTGCGTCGCCCACGTGTATACGCCCGCGTACTGCCGGGCGGCCGTGGTCCACGAGTGGTCCTCTCTCATGCCGCGTTCCCGCACGACCGCCCATGAGGCGGGGTCACGGTAGCATTGCAGCGCGCGCCAGATGGCGTCGCCGAAGTCCTTGGGGTCGTAGCGGTGAAAGACAAACCCGTTGCCCTCCAGCCCTTCGCGTACCGTGTCCACGAGCCCACCGGTGGCGCGCACAATGGGGACGGTGCCGTAGCGCAAGGCAATGAGTTGCCCCAGCCCGCACGGCTCGAAGCGTGAAGGCATGAGAAACGCATCGCTGCCGGCGTAGATCTGCTGCGCCAGCGCCGCGTCGAAGCCAATGCGCACCGCCACCCGGTCACCATGCTGCTCACCGTGCCGCAGGAAGGCCTCCTGCAGATACGGCTGCCCGGAGCCCAGTACCACCAGCTGCGCGTCCGTCTCGCGCAGCAGCCACGGCAGGATCTTGTGCAGCAGATCGAGCCCCTTCTGCTCCACCAGGCGGGACACGATCCCGAGCACGGGGCGCTGCGGGTCGACCGCCAGCCCGCACCGCTGCTGCAGCGCGGCTTTGCACGCCGCCTTGCCCGCCATGTCGCCAGCCCCGTAGGGGGCCGCCAGCTGTCTGTCCGTCTGCGGGTCGAACACCGTGGTATCGATGCCGTTCAAAATTCCCACCACACGATCCTGCTTGCTGCGCAGCAGCCCGTCCAGCCGTTCACCGTACTCGGTGGTGAGAATTTCCCGGGCGTAGGTCGGACTCACGGTGCTCACCACGTCGGCGTACAAAATGCCGCGCGCCATGATGTTGAACGAATTGGCGATCCCCGGCCCCATCCCGTTTTCCACCAGCCCGCCCTCGGCGAGACCGGCCAGCTGCGCCACGTCCGGATGGACCTGTCCCTGATAGGCCAGGTTGTGGATGGTGAACACCGTGGCGATGTGGCCGAAGGTGTAGGCGTAGTAACTCTTGAGGTAGTTGATCACCAGCGCCGCGTGCCAGTCGTGACAGTGCACCACATCGGGCTGCCAGCCGTCCACCTCGCGCAGGTGCTGCAGACAATCCATGACGCCGCGGGCAAAGAGGATGAAGCGCCGGGCATCGTCGGGCTCGCCATACACCGCGGCCCGTTCAAAGGCGGCGGGAATGTCGAGGAAATAGACTGGGGTCTCGCTCCCCGTGGCCCGCCAGATGCGCTGTTCCTCGGCGCGCACCCCCACCGGCAGGAACGACGCCCCTATGGGCCCCGCCATGGGAACGCCCTGTTCCCGGAGGGAGCGGTAGCGCGGCATCACCACGCGCACGTCATGACCGGCCGCCCGGAGGGCCGCCGGCAGGGCGCCGGCCACATCGGCCAGACCGCCAGTCTTTACAAACGGGGCCACTTCGGCCGCCACAAAGAGAACGTTCATCCCCCTACCTTACGCGAAGCACGCGCGTGACGCAAAATGTCGCGGAGCCTGGTTGCTCCCCACCCCTGCCCTCAGAGTTGGAGAAGGATCTCGCATGACGCCGTATACCCGCGGAACGCTCTCCCGTCACGCCATGGCCTATGTGCTCGCCGGAGGGCGCGGGTCACGCCTGTATGAGTTGACCGACCGCCGGGCCAAGCCCGCCGTGTACTTTGGCGGCAAGACGCGCATCATCGACTTCGCGCTGTCCAATGCCATCAACTCAGGGATCCGCCGCATTGGTGTGGCGACCCAGTACAAGGCGCACAGCCTCATCCGCCATTTGCAGCGCGGCTGGAACTTCCTGCGCCCGGAGCGCAACGAAAGCTTCGACATTCTGCCGGCGTCGCAGCGGGTGAGTGAAACGCAGTGGTACGAAGGCACCGCGGACGCCGTGTACCAGAATCTCGATATCATCGAGGCGTACCACCCGGAGTACATGGTCATTCTGGCAGGCGACCATATCTACAAGATGGACTACGAGCTCATGCTGCAGCAGCATGTGGCGCAGGGAGCCGATGTCACGGTGGGGGTACTGGAAGTGCCGCGCATGGAGGCCACCGGCTTTGGCGTGATGCACGTGGACGAGCACGACCGCATCGTGCACTTCCTCGAGAAACCGGCTGACCCGCCGGGCATCCCCGGCAATCCCGACATGGCCCTCGCCAGCATGGGCATTTATGTCTTCAAGACGAGCTTTCTGGCCGACCTGCTGCGACGCGACGCCGTGGATCCGCACACGACGCACGACTTCGGCAAGGATCTCATTCCGTATGTGGTCGCCAACGGCAAGGCCGTGGCCCACCGGTTCAGTGACTCGTGCGTGAAGGCGTCGCGGGAAAGCGAGGCGTACTGGCGGGACGTGGGCACCATTGATGCCTACTGGGAAGCCAACATCGACCTCACGTCGGTGCTCCCCGGGCTGGACATGTACGACCACGACTGGCCCATCTGGACGTACGGCGAGATTACGCCCCCGGCCAAGTTTGTGCACGCGGAAGAAGGGCGTCGTGGCTTTGCGCTCGACTCCCTGATTTCCGGCGGGTGCATTGTGTCGGGCGCCGCCGTGTTCCGCTCGCTGATGTTCACCAACGTGCGCATCCACTCCTATGCCCATCTCGACGGCGCAGTGCTGCAGCCCGACGTGGATGTGGGGCGTGGTGCCCGCCTGACGAACGTCGTGGTGGATCGTGGGGTACGAATTCCTCCGGGGCTGATTGTGGGCGAAGACCCGGCGTTGGACGGCGCCCGGTTTCGCCGCAGCGACAAGGGCGTCGTGCTGATTACGCAGCCCATGATTGACCGACTTTCTCTCTGATCCCTGCTGTCATGTCCACGTCACGACGGACCTCACGCCGCTCGGCGCTCCTGCTGCTCCTGGGGGCGCTGGCTGGCACCACGGCCTGCTTCAGCAAAGGGGCGTCCGGCTCGGGACAGCCGTCCGTCATTCTCATTGCCAACAATCGCGGGTTCTACGATGTGAACATCTATTCGGTGCGCTCTGGGCAGACCCAGGGGCGCCGACTGGCCACCGTGACTGGCAATTCAACGCAGACCATCAAGGTGCCGGTGACGGAACTGCAGCCCGGCAGCATGCTGTCGGTGCAGGTGCGTTCGGTGGGGGGCCGGTATTCGTGGATCAGCCCCACCGTGCAGATGGGCCCTGGCGTTATTGCCCGGCTCGATGTGATCCAGACCGCAAACGGCACCCTCAGCCAAAGCCAGATGTATTCACAGGTGGCGCCGCAGTAGAATCCGACGTGTTACCGTGGCGCGACGGGCGTCCAGTGCGCGGCAACCGCTTGTCCAATTCGCGCGATGACCGCATTCCCTTCCGAATCGGTCCAATAGCGTTTATCCACGTTCTCCCTCGTGAGCACGCACGCCACCACACGCGCCGGCAGATAAAGGACGCCACAGTCCGTGCGTGACTGATCCACGTCACCAGTTTTGTGCGCCGCGCGCACGCCGTAATTGAAGCGCATGAGCTTCGAGTCGTCTTCGTTGTGCTCGAGGATATCCAGCATTACGGAGTCGGCCCGCGGACTGACCGCCTTGCCATGCGCCAACAGCGTAAAGAGTTGCGCCATTTCATTGGGCGTAGTAACGCCCAGTCCGTACTTGGCCGAACTGTCGGGGGCCACACTGGCAATGCGGGTCATGCTCCCCGAGTGCACCTTGGTGCGCGGCAAGCCCAACGCTTCCATTTTCTGCCAGACGCGCCGGATCTTGATGCGGTCGAGTACCAGATTGGTGGCCGTATTGTCGCTCAACGTGGTCATGAGCCACGCGGCGTCCCACAGCCGCAGCGTGAGCGGCGTGCGCAGGTACTGCAGCTGGCCGGCACCGCCCACCTTGTCGATGGCCGTAAGCACCACGGGATCCTCAAGCGACAGCTGTTGCTGCTCGGCCAGATCAAACAGCGCCACCAGAATAGGCACCTTGATCAGCGACGCGGTGGAGAACGGCTCGTCGCCGCGTCGCTCCAGATGCTCGTTCGTTTCGAGATTGGTGATGCTGTAGCCCACCACGCCGCGGTGCCCGTCGGCAATGCTGTCGATGGTGCGGCGGAGGGTCGCTAGGGATTGCGCGGCGGCTGGCGCACCAGGAAGGGCGCCGGCCAGCAGGCCCACGCAAGCAAGAACGGGGAGGAGTCGCATGCCGGGAACTTAGAGGTTCCCTCAGCGCCTCGCTCCCCGTTTTCCGCTCCGGCCTGTCCCTCAACAGTCGAAGCGGTTTCCCCCCTGCTGCCCAAGAGACACGTGAGATCGAACGCCCCCTATGTCGCCGACACCGCGCCGTCACCCGTTCCCCTACAAAGGCGTCGGGCGTTTCACGAATTACAGAACCTGCACCTGTCGGTCCACATTGCAGTGGATAGCCCCGACCGCATCGGGCTGCCTCTCCCGTGCCTTCATCCCAGCCCGACCATGGTGACCACCGAGACCACTTCGCCCCCGACGCTCCCCCAGATCATTCAGGGGGGCATGGGCATCGGCGTATCCAACTGGCGGCTGGCCAACGCCGTGTCGCGCCTCGGCCAGTTGGGGGTGGTATCGGGAACTGTCATCGACACCGTCCTCGTGCGTCGTTTGCAGGATGGCGATCCGGGCGGTCACATGCGGCGAGCCCTCGCCCACTTCCCCATTCCCGGGATCGCCGACGAGTTGCTGCGGCGCTACTTCCTGCCGGAAGGACGGGCACCGGGTGCTCCGTACCATCTGCTCCCCATGTACAAGCAGGTAGTGAGCAGTGCGCGTCAGCGCGTGACCGTGGCGGCAGGCTTCGTGGAAACGTGGCTGGCACGCGAGGGACACGAGAACGACGTGGGGATGAATCTGCTGACGAAGGTGCAGATGCCCAATTTGCCCACGCTGTACGGCGCGATGCTGGCGGGTGTGGCTACCGTGATCATGGGCGCCGGTATTCCGCGCGAGATTCCCGGCGCGCTCGACGCACTCGCTTCGCACCGCAAGGCCACGCTGCGTTTTGACGTGGAGGGGCTGGCCCGCGACGACGCCGAGTGGCTCACCTTCGACCCGGCAGAGATCTGGCCGGAGGGGACGCTTCCGGCCACGCCGTTGCGCCGCCCGCACTTCTACCCTGTGGTCTCGGCGGTTTCGCTGGCCGCGACACTGGCGCGCAAGTCCAACGGCCGGGTGGATGGGTTTGTGGTTGAGGGCCCCACGGCGGGCGGGCACAATGCGCCCCCACGCGGCGCCATGCAGCTGGATGCGCTAGGTCAGCCCATTTACGGGGAACGCGATGCGGTGGATCTGGTCAAGCTCGCGGAGCTGGGGCTGCCCTTCTGGGTGGCCGGTGGCGTGGGCACTCCCGATGGGCTGTGCGCCGCTCGCGCGGCCGGCGCGGCCGGCATTCAGGTGGGAACCCTGTTCGCCTTCTGCGACGAATCGGGGTTGGCCCCGGATATCAAGCAGGAAACGCTACGCGGAGTACTGAGCGGCACGGTGGAAGTGCGCACCGACCCACGGGCCTCGCCCACCGGATATCCGTTCAAGGTGGTGCAGCTCCCTGGCCACGAGCAGGACGCCGCCGAACGCGAACGCATTTGCGACCTGGGCTATTTGCGTGAAGCGGTGAAGCGGGACGATGGCCGGATGATTTATCGGTGCGCAGCAGAACCGGTGAACACGTACATGCAAAAGGGTGGCACCTTCTGCGACACCGATGGACGCCGGTGCCTTTGCAACGGGTTGCTGGCCGACGTGGGGCTGGCGCAGGAGCGCGATGGCCACGTGGAACCACCGCTTGTCACGAGTGGAGACGACCTGGCCTCGCTGGCCCACTTCGCCTCACCGGAGGGCTACACCGCCGGTGAGGTTCTCGAGTGGTTATTGCACGGCACCCTGGTCGCGACGGCGTAGGGTCACGACACGGACCATGGCCGGCGCGCGGTACTCACCAGCCACGCCGCGCGCTGCTGCTGTTGTTGTCGCACGGCGGCGCCTGCGGCATGAGCACGCGATCAATCACGTGAATGAGACCGTTGCTCGCGGGAATGTCGGCAATGCGCACCACGGCGTTGTTCACGCGCAACTCGCCGTCCACATCACGCAGCTGCACCTTTTGATTGGCCACCGTTTCTGCGCTGGACACGGTGCGCGCCTGCGCTGCGGTAACGCGCCCCGGCAACACGTGGTACGTGAGCAGCGTGACGAGTTTTTCGCGATTCTCCGGCTTGAGCAGATCGGTGACGGTGCCGTTGGGCAGGCGCTTGAAGGCTTCGTCTGTAGGCGCGAATAACGTGAAGGGGCCGCGACCGATGAGCGTTTCCGTGAGCCCGGCCGCATCGACGGCTGCGAGCAACGTGCTGAACTGCCCCGCGGTGCGTGCGACCTGAGGAATGTTGGGGCCGCGCGCCGGGTGCTGCGCAGCACTGACGGACGGACGGGCAACGAGTACGAGAGCAGCAAGGGCCGCCGCACGGGACAGCAGGCGGACAACATGGCGCATAGACATGGGCACTCCGGTGTTGGGATGACTGGTGAGGCCGCGGAGAACTTGTGGGATCCGCCGGCCGTGCATCGCTATTCGTCCGGTGTGTTGCGGTTGGATGCAGCGCCTGCCCAGTCTCCACGTTCCAGACGGTGGATGGCGGCGATGGAGCGTGACTCCTCAGGCACTGCATCCAAATCGGGGCCCGGAGCGAAGTCTCTGGTGTCCCCTGTCCAGTCTCATGGAGAACGTGTGGAATTCGGCCGCCGGCCACAGCTTGCCTCATCCGTGTCTACAGATCCGCCAGAAGTGCCGTCGACCGACGCGTTGGCGTCGCGGGCGCGTCTCGCGCTCGTGAAGGAGTCGCCTGCCACGACGAACGCCAACGTGGTGGTGAGCGACGTCGTGCACGTCCTGCCGCGTGTCGCCGCCGGAGACGAGCTGGCGGTACGCGAATGCGTGGAACGCTACGGCTCCCTCATCTGGGCGCTCGCCCGTCGCTGGTCCCCCGACCCGCGCGATGTCGAAGACGCCGTGCAGGAAGTCTTTGTTGACCTGTGGCGCAGCGCCGGTCGGTACGATGCCACACGCGCCACAGAAGCGGGGTGGGTGGCCATGGTGACCCGGCGCCGTCTTATTGATCGTATGCGCCGGCGGCAGCGGGCGGTGGAACTTGAACCGCTCCCGGAAGATTTTGACCAGGCCGATGATCGCGAGATCGATCTCGACCGCCAGGTCCGCGTTGAGCAGGCCCACGCCGTGTTGCAGGCGTTGCCGCTCAACCAGCGCACCATGCTGGAGCTCTCGTTGCTGCATGGTCGCACGCACGATGAAATCGCACGGGAGACCGGCACTCCGCTGGGCACCGTGAAGTCGCACATTCGTCGCGGGCTGCAGCGCGCCCGTGATCTGCTGCAGGCCGCGCCGGCATCGCGCGCGGCGCTTGAGGACACTTCCGTATGACTGCCAACACGAACGACACCATGCCCGACGCTTTCGAGCCAACCGGGCACGACCTGCTCGCCGGAGAACTGACGGCGGCCTTGCTGCCCGATACGCTCGGCGCCGAAGACGTCCTCCCGCCAGCGTTGGCGGCGCGCATTACCGCTACGGGCGAGGCGCTGGTGCGCGCTCGCACGGTGCCGCCCATTGTGACGCCCATTGGAGCGGCTGGAGCGGCGCCCATCGCGCGCCGTAGACCGGCGTGGAGCACGTGGGGTGGCTGGCTGGCCGCCGCCGCGCTGCTCGCCCTGTTTGTGCGGGACCGTGGTCCCACTGCGTCGGAATCCCGCCCCGTCTCCGTGGTGGATGCGGTGGCCGCGCTACGCGACTCCCTGCTCAGCGACAGCACGCTGTTGCGGCGCACGTGGACCGTGACCACCGACAGCACGTCCACCACCGCCACGGGCGAAGTTCTCTGGGATGCGCGCAGCCAGCGTGGCGTCATGCGCTTTGCCGGGCTCGCCCCCAACGACCGCGCCAAGTGGCAGTACCAGCTGTGGATCTTCGACAAGGCCCGCGACGAACGATACCCGGTAGATGGCGGGGTCTTTGACATCCCGGCCAATGGGGGCGAAGTCCTCGTGCCCATTCGGGCCCGCCTAGCCGTGGGCGAGGCGGTGCTCTTTGCCGTTACCGTCGAGAAACCGGGCGGTGTGGTGGTCTCCGGGCGGGAACGCATTGCCGTGCTGGCAAAGATTTAACCGGAACCAACCGATACTCGGTGGAGGGCCTATGGCTGGCCCAGCTTCCCTTGGGCCCCTCCCGTCGCCAGCATGTTCTTCAAGCGCTCCAGTCCGTCCACCACGCCCCACGGTGCCGCCGATACCCCAGCCATGCCTGATAGCGATCAGGCGCTGCTGATTCTCGACACCCTCGGGCAGATTCTCGCGTCATACATTCACGGCTGCATTGAGACGCCGCGCGGCAGCGATGCCGCCGCGCAGGAAAGGCTGCAGGCCTGGCGTCGGCACGCACTGCTGGGTGTCCCCGTTGCCGAGGCAGACGAGGGCCAGGAGGCGCCCACCCCTCACGCCTCGGGCGGGGCGATCGCGCAACGGGACTGGAAAGGGGTCTCCAGCACCTTTGCCGAGCACCGCCGCGACGAGCAGCATTTTGTCGAGCACGCGTTGGCGGACTTGCGTGACGCCCTCTGGACGTGCGTGGAACGTACCCATCTGGCTCTGCAGCGGGAGCATCAGGCCGACGATGCCTCAGCGCAACAGGTACAGCGCGTACGGGGCGCGCTCGACCGGTTGGATACCAGCGCCGTGAAAGACGAGATCTCGCAGGCCATGACGACGCTCGAGGCGATCACGACCGAACGGCAGAACGCGCAGAGCGGCATTTATGCGGAGCTGGCGGCGCGAGTGGAGCATCTGGGCATCGAACTGGAAGCGGCACGCAAAGCCAGTGAAACCGATCCGCTTACCGGTCTGGGGAATCGCTTGGTCTTCGATCGGACCACCTCACGACAGGTGTATCTGCATTCGCTCGGTGGACAGCCCGTCTCGCTGGTTATGCTGGACCTCGACATGCTGAAGCCCATCAACGATACGTGCGGGCATCACGCAGGCGACCAGGCGCTGCTGCACCTGGCGAACGCCCTGTCCAAGGTCTTCCTTGGCGACGCGGATGTGCTCTGTCGCATTGGCGGTGACGAGTTCGCGGTGGTGCTCCCCAACACGCCAGTCACCGTGGCGGAGCGACAGCTCGCTCGGCTATCGGCTGTCCTGGAACGTGTGGACTGGCCCTTCACGGACGCTGGCGTGCCACTGTCCGCCAGTGTCGGCGTTGCCGAGTGGAAGAAGGGCGAAACGGTTGCGGACTGGATCCGGCGTGCCGACACCGCCATGTACGAGAACAAGCGCAGCAAACGGCATCCCACACCAGCAGCCGGGCAGAACGCGGCGTAAGTTGGGGAGGAGTTGTGCTCCGTCCTCCCTTTTCCCGCCGCCATGCGTCCTTCCTTTCCCATTCTGGCCGTCCAGACGGCCGTTGCACTGGCCGTTGCGCTGGCCGGCACCGCTCCCGCCCTGCGCGCGCAGTCTGACACCGCCATTTCGCGGGCAGAAGTGGCCGCGCGACGTGCGGCGTTTGCCGAACGGGTGGGGAACGGCGTGGTGGTGGCCTTTGGCGGCCGTGCCCTGGTGCACGACTTCAGCACGTTCTACCAGTTGGCGGCGTTCCGGTATCTCACGGAACTGAACGAGCCCGATCACGCCATGGTCATGGTGGTGCGCGACAAGGTGCCTAGCACCACGCTCTTTCTTACCAAGCTCGAGCCGCGCTCGGCGTTCTACTACGGGCAGCGTACCGACTCCGCCAACAGCGTGCAGCGCACCGGGTTGCCCGGGCGTTCGTACGACGCGCTGTGGCCGGTACTCGATTCACTTGTGGCCACCGGGCTGCCGTTCTTCCACATCCCCGATGTGGAAACGATGGATTTCTCGCGCAACGATACCCTTACCCGCGGACAGGAAGCGGTGAAGGCGCTGGCGCGCAAGCATCCCACACTCACCGTGCGCAACGCCATGCCGCATGTCCTTGCGGTGCGTGGCAAGAAATCGGCGGCCGAGCTGGCGCTCATTCGCAAGGCGGTGGAGATCTCCAGCGAGGGGCATCGCGCGGCCATGCTGACGGCCAACCCGCTGCACGAGTATGAACTGCGCGCCGCGTTGGAGTACGAGTTCACTCGTCGCGGGGCGGAGCGGCCGGCGTACGGTTCCATTGTGGGGTCGGGGTACAACGGCACCACGCTGCATTACATGCGAGATATGGACCCGGTGAAGCCGGGGGACCTGGTGGTGATTGACGCCGGCGCAGAGTTCCGTGGCTACGCGGCCGATGTAACGCGCACCATTCCCGTGAGTGGCCGCTACACCGCCGAGCAGCGGCAATTGTATTCGCTGGTGCTGAATGCGCAGCTGGCCGCCGAACGGAACAGCAAGCCCGGCATGAGCATTCGCGCGGCGGCGGATAGTTCGGTGGTGGTACGCACCAAGGGCTTGGCGGCGCTGGGACTGATAGAGAGCGAAGAGGCCCAGTACGATCCGCCCTGGCGCGTGGATTGTGTGGCCAGCCCGGCGTCTTGCAAGCAGGCCAACCTATGGATGATACATGGCATCTCGCATGGCATTGGCCTCGCAGTGCACGACCCGCTGCAGGGCGATCAGAACGGCGGCAAGTTTGCCGAGGGAGACGCATTTACCATTGAGCCGGGCATTTACGTGAGCACCCGTGCACTGGACGTGCTTCCCGATACGCCGCGCAACCGGCAGTTCAAGGCCAAGGTGCTGGCCAAGGTGAAGCAGTTCGAGAACACCGGTGTGCGCATTGAAGACGATTACATCATTACCGAAAAGGGACTCGAGCGCATTTCCCTGGTGCCCCGGGAGATGGACGAAATTGAAGCACTCATGCAGCGTCGTCGCGTGATTCAGCCGTGAGGCTCGCGTGATTCCCGGCGTAACCCTGCGGCCGCTGCGCGTGGGCGATATGGGGTGGATTGTGCACCGTCAGGCCCTGTTGTACGAGCGCGAGTACGGGTGGGGCGTGCGCTTTGAGGCGTTGGTGGCGCGCGTGGCCGCCGACTTCATGCAGCACTTTGATGCGCAATACGAACAGGCGTGGGTGGCCGAGCGTGGTGGTGAGCTGGTGGGCGCCGTGTTTCTCGCCAAGGTCAACGAGCGCACCGCCAAGTTGCGCATGCTCTATGTGGAGCCCTCCACCCGTGGGTTGGGGCTGGGGCGGCATCTTGTACAGACCTGTATTGCCGGTGCCCGGGCGCGTGGCTACCAGACCATGACGTTATGGACCAACGCCGTGCTCACGGCGGCGCGGGCCATTTATGTGGCCGAAGGGTTCACCCTGGTGCACAGTGAGGTGCACGAGCTGTTTGGCCCGCAGCAGGTGGGGGAGACGTGGGAGTTGGTGCTGTAGTCTTGCTACGTTTGGAGTCTGAATGACTATGGGGATCATCGTTCTGTTGGCGGCTGGACTGCTGCTAGTCCAGCCCCCGAAGGCGCAGGCGCAACAATCGACGGACCGCCAGTTGGTTCTGTCCGCCATCGCCTCGTTTGTCGATTCAATTGCTACCGTGGACCCGCGCTTCACCTGGCCTTCCTTGAGAAAAATCAAGATCTCGTCGGAGCTTTGCTCAAATGGCGGGCTGCCAAACGACTGTGCTCTCGGCGGCTGGCAAGGACGAGCAGCGGAGGCTGAGTGGGCACCCGATGTTGAGACCGCACTTCGGGAGCGAGTACCGCGGCAGGGCATTGATTGGCGAGTCGGGCAGAGCACGCGCTACACGGGATCGTTTTCAGTCAGCGACGTTCGATGTGCCGCAAAGGAGCTCATTACCTTCGTCACCCCAGTGGACACAGACCGGGAGGAGATACGCGTCCCGCTCCGACTGTCGGTGCAGCCAGGTGACAGCCAGTGCACCCTGTTGCCGAATTGGAGCGACGGAGTGCTGGTGTTCGTGAAATCTGTGAACGCGCTGCGCCTGAAGAGCTTCAGCGGCTTTCGCCATTCCGGCTCGTAGTACGCATTACCTCTTTGGCACCGTGATGAAAATGGGGTTGCTGTAGAACCACAGATCCGACCACGGATTTTCGCCGCGCTGGTCGGGTAACGGTTCCAGTTCCGTGGTATTGGTTCCACGCACGCGGATGTAGCTCGAGCTGCTTACGTTGCGCAGCAGGTACGTCACGGTGACGACCTCGCCGCGGCGCTGCCAATCCGTAGCCGTGAAACGCTGCACCACCCGCGTGCTGGGGTTCTTGTCAGCACTGCGGTCAGACACCGGTCCCGTCACCTCGCCAATGATAAGATCGACCCGAGCCACCGTGGGCCGATCTCCGTGATGATTGGTGGTGTCGGGGTCGCGAAAGCGAATGGTGACGCGTACATCGCCACCCGCGGGCAGCGAGAGTTCGCCACCGATCTCCGCCTGCGCCCGTGCGCCTGAAGCCGCCACGGCCACCACGTCCAGCTCCTTGATGAGATCGCCGGTGGTGACAAAGATGCGGCCGCCACGCAATCCATCCAGAATGTCGGCGTGCGTATGCTGTGCCCGGACATAGGTCTTGGAGTATTCGCCCGGCCAGAAGTCGCTGCCACCGTCGCGCCAATTGACGTGCGAGTCAGAGGTGGACGTGATCCACCACCGGCGTCCTTCACCCAGCAGGGAGTCCCATAGTCCACCTACCTTGGCGGTCATCTGATCGAATCCGCCCAGCGTTGGGGAGCGGCTGTACCCACCGCGCGCGCCCGCAGAATCGAGCGATCCATCTTTGTTGATCGCACTAGCCTGGTGGCCGGGCGCCCCTTCCATGCCAATGGCCACCGTGGGCGCCGTGTCGTTCCAGTTGCGGAACTCCGCTGGTCGGTCAAGTCCATACATGCCGAAGCCCGTGGCCGAGCGCGAAGGATGATGGGCAATGACCACCGGCGGCATGGTGATGCTGCGCATGAACGTCAGTGCCTCAAGCATCTTGGGCTCGGTGTCCCACGAGACGTCGCTCGGATACGGCTCCCGCTTCGAGAAGCGCGATTCGATATCGCGAAGCGTTGTCCGCTCGGCATCGGATTTGGGCACAATGATGCTGCTATGATCGGCCCCCGGCGTATCGAACTCCATGCCGTAGAACTGCACGACTTCCGGCACCTCGTCGCGCGCCTTGAGCAGCGCCGGATAGGCCTGCTCGTAGTTCAGTTTGGAGTGATTGGGTCCGCCATGATCGGTGGCCACCATCCAGCGCAACCCGTGCTGCCGCGCCATCCACGCGTTGAGCGGAATGGAATAACGGCCGTCGGCGCCGAGCACCGGTTTGGGGGGTTCGGTGGTACCGGCCGGCGGCGCCTCGTACCCCACGCTGAACTCGCTGTGAATGTGATGGTCACCGGCCAGCCATTCCCGACCGGCGGCGAACGGAACATCGGTACCGCGCGGGATGGAGGGACCAATGCACGCGCCAAACACCGGAAGCACGGCGATGTGCAGCATGCGACCGAGCTTCCTCCGCTCAACGATAGGGATCATTTACCTGAACTTTCCCTTCACGTGCATTAATGCAAGTAGCCGTGCGAGATGTTACCCGCACGTGCCACAGCGACCAGTGTTACAAGACAACCTCCCACGGCCGCGTCGTACCGCACACCAGACACGACGCACGGTTCTCACCCACCAGCGCCAGCTCGGATTCCAGACCACAGGCGTCGCAGTACCCGCTCACCCGAGTGAGCTGGTCCGTGGGCAATCCATGGCGAATGAGCCGGTGCACCATGGCACTCGGCTCGGCGACGCCCAGCGGGCACAGCGTGCCGGTGCAATGCGTGCCCACTTCTAGGCAGGCCAACTCCTCGCCGGTCACGTTGGCCTGGGCATCATCGGGGGCGCTGTCGGTAACCACCACGGCCACGTCCCGGTCGCAGCCACTGCAGTACATCGTGGTAACGTTCATGATGTGCTCCTGGTGTGAACCCATGCGGGCTCACACCGTTGCGGTGAGAGTGGGAAATGACGCTTTGAGCGCACTGATGCGGCTTTCGTACTCGTCGGTGAGCGTCTTGAGGCGGAGCTGATAGTCCTTCTCCAGCGTGTCGGTGAGCCGCTGCTTCACGGAGTCGGCCACTTCCAGGCCGGCCATTTGCCGCAGCTCATTCCAGTACTGCTGCCGTTCGTCGGCCAGACGAGCCATCTCCTCGGACACGCTCAACCGGTGCAGCGTACGGTCGTCGAAGGTGGCGTAGATGAACGGCACCTTGCCCACACGCTCCTCGCGGGACAGCAGCAGGTACTCGTGGAAGAGCATCTGGTTGTCGGCCGTGCCTTTGAGCTCCTTGAAGTGTTTCTTGAAGCGCCCCTCGGTGGCCGCCCAGTCGGCGGTGGTGAGCGGCAGCTCCATGCGCTGCTCCGTACCGTCGCCGTCGAGGTAGCGCAGCGAATACTGCGGCCACGCGGTTTTCACGCTGGGATTGCCATTGAGGCTCAGGCAATCGGCCATGGTGGGGCCGGCGTCGGGATCGTACGTGATGAACGGGAAGGCCCGGGACTCGAGCGCCAGCTTGGCGGCATGCTGCGCCAGGTTGTCGGCGAGACCGTGCTCCACCGGGCACGGGGTGTAGATGTTGAACAACGCCGGACGCCGCTTCTGCAGACCGCGCAGGACACCGGCAATGAGATGTGACGGGGTGGCTTGCGAGGTCTGGTGCACGTACACGCCACGGTGCGCAATGGCGATGAGCGCCAGCTCCTTGCGCACTTCGGTTTTTCCGTGCTGCGCCGACCCGAAGGCTGACATGTCCGCCACCTGACCGGTAAAGCCGCTCGTACAGGCTTGCCCACCGGTGTTGCTGTACACCTGCGTATCCAGCACCACCACACGAATGGGTTTCCCACTGGCCATGAGCCGCGAGAGATTCTGGAAGCCGATGTCCAGCATGGCGCCATCCCCACCCATGGCAATGACCGGTGGGCACATGGCAAACTCCTCGTCGTCGAACTGCTTCCACATGAAGGTGGAAAGCTCAGGCTCAAGCACGGCCGCATCGTACGTGCCGTTGGCCAATGCCTGCGCCCGGCGCACATGTACAAAGCCATCGGCCATCTTGCGCATGTGCCCTTCAAAGACGCCAATCGCAATGGATGGCGCATCCTGGAACAGGTGGTTCACCCACGGGAAGGGGTACGGATTGTACGGATATGTGCTGCCCCACACCGACGAGCAGCCGGTGCTGTTGGCCATGGCGAGATGCGCGCGGCCCTTGCCGCTGGGGCCAACCGTATAGCGCCAGAGCAAGTCTTTCAGACCACGCAGCGTGCGCGCCACGACCTCGCTCTGCTCCTGCTGTTCCAGCGTGGCAATGAGCTGCGTGAGACGGTCCACATAGGCGGCCGCGCGAGGGCGCATCATGGCTTCCACCGCCGACACCACCAGGTGGACCGCCGTCTTTTCGCCGCACCCCATGCAGGCCCCGTCGCCGCCCACCATACTGCGATACGTTTGCTTTTTGAGCAGCAGACTCGTGAGCACACCTTTTCCTTCTTCGAGATCGCTCACCTTGATGTAGCGATCGCTGGTATCAGGGAGATGCTCCCAGAACTCGAAGTTGCGGCGCATCGTGCTGAGCGTTGGCGCATCCTGCTTCATTGTGACCAGTGCCTCTTCCGGGCACACCTCCACACAGAGGTTGCACCCTTTGCACGATTCCGGATTGATGGTGATGGACAGCAGTCCCCCACTGCCCTTGGCATTCTTCTCCGGCACGTTCCAGAACGGCTTGGTGCGGGACAGGGGTAAGGTGCTCACCACCTCGCGAACCCGGTCCCATTCGTCGTTGAGTGTCTGCACGTCGGCGGCACTCAACGAGAGCGTATCACGCACCGTGGGAAACGCCGCTTCCAGTGCTTCGGCAAAGCTGCTCTCGGGGCGGGCGTCCAACTGCGCGCGCACCTCAACGGACAGCTTCGCCGAGAGCCGACGCACATGCGTTTCCACTCCGTGGGCTGCCGCCGTGTCAATCGCAGCGTGCACCACTTCTTCCACGCTGTTCACCAGCGCCGGGATGGCCGAGTCGGGGCACTGCGTCCAGCAGTTGGCGCAGCCGGTGCACTTGTCCGCGATGTACCTCGGGACTTCCATGCGCACGCCCGACATGTCGCGCAACACGCCGGTGGCCGCGGGAAGGGCACTTACCGCAGCAAAGGGGTCGGCAATGCCGTCGGTGGAAACCTTGCACACCGCGCACACCTGATCAAAGAACCGATTGGGGTTGGCCAACCCATCGGCCGCCTGGGGAGAGTCGAACGACGACGGGATAACTGGCAGGTCGCGCACATGGTCGTCACTCATGATGGCACCGTGCGCCACCTCCTGTACTTCGTCGAAGCCGCGACGAATCACGCGCAGGTTGTCTTCCACCACGCGCTCGCCCTTGCGACCGAACTTCTTGGTGAGCTGCTCACGAATGCCGTTGAAGAGACTGGCTTCGTCCAGATGTTCGCGTTCCAGCAGCGGCGACACCCGGAAGAACGCGCCCATGAAGGCCGTGCCCTGCATGCGATAGCGCAGCTCTTCGTCACTGGCTTCAGACGCTGCAATGGCAAAGGCGTCGAGCGTGAAAAGCCGGATCTGCCGCTCCACCATCTGACGCTGCGCCCACCCGGGGAGACTGTCCCAGAGTTGATTGGCGGGCAGTTCGCTCTGCAGCACGAATACGCCACCGGTGGAGATTCCGGCGAGCGGATTGGAGTTGCGGAACACGTTGGGGTCGGGGCTGAGCACCACATCCACGTGCTTGAGTTCCGCGTTGAGCTTGAGCGGCTCATGCGCAAGCGTGGCGAAAAACGTGGTGGGCTGTCCCTTCTTTTCCGATCCGTACTTGGGATTGGCCTTGATGTGCAGCCCAAACAGTTCGAAGGCCGTCAGCGCGAGGTTCTTGCCCATGGTAATGGCACCCCACCCGCCCACCGAGTGGATGCGAATGGACATGGCCCCGTTGGGCATGAGATCAAAATCTCCTGCCGATGGAAGCGCCATGCTGGCCAGGTGCGGATACGCCTGCACCAACTCGTCCTGCCAGGCATCCAGCTTCTCAAGCGACGTGCCGCGCCGAATGAAGTCGATGCCGAGATAGAACTGGCGGCGCTGCGCTCCGCCGGGGAGCATGTTGTTCACGGCGGCGACAATGTCGCCCGGCTGGAGATCACGGCTGCCCAGCCCAAAGCAGCCGCTGTAGAACAGCGGGACATCGTCGGGGGCGATACTGGCCAGCGTGGGGAACGGCCGTGCCTTCCCCGGCGCCGTGCGGGCGTTCTCGGTGCCCTGCCCCATGGCGGCGCGAATCTCGCGCAGCAGCGGTGGATCGACGGCCAGCGGCTGGTCGGTACGCTCCAGCACCACCACCGCTTTCTTGCCGCGCAACAGTTGCGTGACCAGATCCGCTGGGAAGGGCCGGAACATGGTGAGATTCACCACGCCCACCTTGAGCTGCTGCGTGGCGCGCAGATGGTCGACCACGGCTTCGGCGTTGGCACACACCGACCCCTGCCCCATGATCACGTACTCAGCGTCGTCCAACCGGTAGCCGCTCACGCGCGCATAGTGCCGGCCACTCAACGCGGCGTATTCGGCCATGGCCTGGTCGGTCAGTTCGGCCACATGATCGAAGTAGAACGGCCGCTGCGCCGCCACACCCTGCGCGTAGCTGTCCTGGTTCTGCACCGTGCCCAGCATGGCCGGATAGTCGATGTCGTACATCTCCGGAATGCGGCGACGCCGCGCGCCAAACACCAGGCGCTGCGACGGCGTGGGGGCGTCAATGAGATCGGCCGGATCGCCAAGGAAGGCTTTGATAAGCCCCAGCTCAGGGAGCCGCATGGACTCAATGACATGACTGGTGAGAAAGCCGTCCTGCGCACAGATGCCCGGATTGAGCGAGAGCTCAGCGATCCGATGCGCAATGAGATTGAGGTCGGCGACCTCCTGCACGTCTTTCGCAAAGAGCTGAAAGAACCCCGTGTCGTCCACGGCGTGATAGTCATCGTGCCCTGCGTGCACATTGAGCGCGTGTTTGGTCATGGCGCGCGCGGCCACGTTGAGCACGTACGTGAGCCGCTTACCTACGGCGGCGTACAACGATTCGTGCATGTAGGCGATGCCCTGGCCACTGGAGAAATTGGTGGCGCGCAGCCCCATCATGCTCATGCCGGCGGTCACCGCCGCGGCGGCATGTTCGCCTTCCGGTTCAAAGAAGAGCAGACGGCGCCCGTTCACATTCTCGCGCCCTTCGGCCACTGCGACGGCCCACCCCTCACCCATTTGGGTACTGGGGGTAATGGGGTACACCCCGGCCGCTTCACTGGCGGCGGTTTCCATGGCCACCACGGCGCTGCTGCCGTCGAGCGCCTCTTCAACGCCGGGGAAGGGGACGGACGGCGGGGTGTTTTGCTGGACAGACATACGGAGGGCTCCACGAGAGGACGAATCCGACACTGATGTCGAATTTCGGCCCGGAGCACACCGGCGTCTGTCAGGTTGCCGGAAGGGGACGTCGGGGAAAAGCCCTACTTGAGCGTGGTGAACTCCGCCAACGTGGTCTGCAGAATCCCGGTGACCGCCTGCCGTTCCTCGTTGGTCAGGTCACTGGCTTCGCGGGCCTCCAGCACGTCGCGCAGGCGTGCGTACACGGCGCGGCGGGCCATGGTGGGAAGGGCACGGAACGCGTCGGAGTAGATGAGAAAGCTGCAGGGGTACTTGAAAAGCCGATGACTGAGATCGAAGTCACGCAGCGAACGACCCTGCGGGTCGCGTATGGCGCGTCGCGAGAAATCCTCGGCGAACGTCGTGCTCCCCTGCATGGGTGCCGTGAGGCGCGCCTCGCGCACAAACAGCAGCGCGCGGGTCAGATTGTCCACGGCGCCGCGCAGCCGGGGCGTTACGGGGGCAGACAAACTATCCATGCGGACGGCGCCAATCTGTGCTTCCAGAATGGCTTCGCGGGCCGCCTCCTGCACCGCCATGATGAGGTTGTGCACCACAGTCTGGTGTGTAAGCACCATGAGGGCCACGACGTCGCTCTGCCCGGAAATGTACGCCGTGGTATCAAAGAGACTGTCGAGCGTGCGGCGTGAGTTGGCGGCCGCGCGCTGGAACTGTACGGAAAACTGCGTGCGAAACGCCGGCTTATCGTGCACCTCGTGCCCCAGCAGCGTCGCGTACACGTTGCCCGCGTGGGGGCCGGAACCGGTGACGTAATACCCGCCAAAGCGCTGGGCGACGGGCGTGACATCGGTCGTGGAGCCTTCGTGCACACCCGTGATGGGATAGCCGTGCCGATCGGCAATGGTACTGAGTACCATGAAGCCTGGCACGCCCCCCGTCGCGCCTTTGCTCGAATGGCACATGAGGCAGGTGGTGGTTTCGCGCTGAAAGTTCGAGCGGGCGCGCGGCGCCTGACTGAGCGTATAGAACATGCCGCCCTTTACGGGGTCGACGGCACCGATTTCGAGGAAACGGCTGTCGAGCACGTAGCCCACGTACACGTCGTCGTTGAAGTACAACGCGCGCGGCGACCACGGGGTGATCTTGTCGGTCTGCAGACTGGTGCGAGAGAAGACGAGCGTCTGCGAAGAGACCGGAATGTCGAGTGCCTTGAGCAGGGCGGGCAAATATCCCAGCACGCTGTCGTGGGCCAAGGTCACCGTGCCGGCGGCGAGTTGGGCCTGTAATCGGGCGATTGGATCGTGCGACACGCTGGTGTCGGCGGCCAGACGGGGGACTACCGCGGTGGCTGCCCCGTTCGCGCCGCGTTGAACGGTTGCCAGCGCGACCGTGAGCAGCGCCAGCGACCAGCGCAGCCGGTGACGGCCGGCAGCGGAACGCATTTCACGGAGCCAACGAGCAGACATGAGGCGGCGGGCAGGGGGGCGAGAATACCAGTATCCCGGTTACTGGATTCTACCCCTCATTGGCGGACCGGCCAGCAGGTGATCCCTGACAGCCGTCAGCGGGCGTCGCTTTTGCGCTTGGAGGCCATGGCGGCGGCCGAAATGAGCGCAAAGGGGCTCACGGTGGCCACGAACACGCTGGCGATGAAGACCGAGGTGCGGGCCGGGATGGTCTCGTGCGTATTGTCGGGCTCGCCACGAATGAGCGTGACCGCCAGCATGATGAGCGGCTGGGTGGCCAACAGGATGGTGGCCCAGCGCCAGGAGCGGTCAGGGTGGAGCCAGCCGCACAGTCCCGACGCGACGATCACGAACGCCAGCCACAGAAACTGGACCGCACCGGTGGGGATGCCGTTGGCGGTGAACCAGGGGGTGGCATCGATAATGACGTACGCTACCACGCCGAGGGCGGCCGCCAGCGCGGCAGTTTGCGGCGTGCTGAGGGAGGTTGGGACGGACGTGGACGGGGCGGACATATCGATCTGCATCGGGGCCGGCGGCTGAACGGACGTGAGGGGCAACGCGGTCCGGTGAAGTGTAGTGGGCGGGACGGGCTTCCGGGAATTCCGGGGGTGGCGGTGCCTGCACGGCGCCCCTATCGGACGAGCGGCTCCAGCCACGGCGCCAGCGTGTCGTACACCCGAACGCCGGTCCTCACCCATAGCGGATGTCCAATGATGGACACTTCCGCGAGGTGCAACAGGATGAGCAGGACACCAACGTTGAGTAGCACCGTCTGAATGTGCCCACGCGTGAAGCGATCGTGCAGCCACGCCACCACAATGAGACTGTCGGCCAGCACCACCCCCAGCCACACATCCGGGTCAGGGACCCACGGCAGGAAGTGGCGCCACCGGAACCAGGCTGGCCAAATGACCACAATGGTGGCGAGCAGCATGAGGCGCTTATGAATGGTGCCGTGGCGGGCATACAATGCTCCGCCCAGCACCAGCAACAGGAACTGCGCGGCGCTGCTGATGGCGCCCAGGATCATGGCCCGCGCCACGTTGCCACCGCCTGACATCGCATCGCGCGTGGACGCGAAGAACTGCGCAGGGACCATCGTGACGGCCACACCAATCGCGAGCGCAACGCCAAGGATGCCCAGCCAGCGGTGTACCGGTACGGCGTTATAGCGTATCAGCCACGGCTGCACGGCAAAGAGCAACACCCAGCCCATGGCGAAGGCGCCGTGCCAGTGCACAATGGCGGGCGCCTTGAAGGTACCGCTCTGCATGGGGCGCACATACGTCCCCTGAAAACCAATCAGCACCGCACTGAGTGCGATCAGCCCCATGACGATGAACAGCCAGCTTCTACTGCTCTGGGGGATGGAGCGATCCGCGACAGGACGCGGTGCGGTAACCACCGTTGCTCGCGCCGGCACCTGCTCCGCCGAATTCGCCTCAGGGGATGTCATCGTCCGAACGTCCCCGCCGCCATGGGCTCCGTGTCCATGCCCTCAATCAAATCGCAATACTGAAAGCGATCGTCGCGCAGCAGCTGCTCACCGGTGTGCACCACAATGGGCGTGCGAAAAATGGGCCCATCGGTCACGCACGTATGGAACTCGCCATTCTCGCCGCACGGATCGACCGACATGGGGAGCGTGTCCAGCAGCGCGTCGTTGAACGGCCGTCCGGCAAAATCAGGCGCCAGCTGGTGCGTATCGACGCACGTCAGTGTCGCGATGTAGCCACGACGAACGAAGTAGCGCGCCAGCGCTGGCGTGGCTTCACCCCACAACGGGTACACGCCCAGCCATCCGTGTTCGCCAAGCAACGTCTCGCGATATTGGCGCACGTCGGCGAGGTACAGATCACCGAACGCCATGGTCCGGATGTCAGGATACGCCTGCTCCAGCGCCCGCAGCCCTGCCGCAAACGCCGCGGCATAGTCGTCGTTGGATGAGGTGGCTCCCAACAGTATTTCGTGCAGCGGCAAGCCCAGACTCGACGCCTGCGCGCGCAGGATGGAACGACGCACGCCATGAATGCTGATCCGGTCGTACACCGACGACACCGTGGTGATGAGCGCACGGACCACGACGGATGGGTCATCGAGGAGACGCTCCAGCATGAGCGTGCTGTCTTTCCCACCACTCCAGGAGACCACGACTGGCGTTGGCATCACGTTGACCGCGGTAGTCATCATGGCGGGCTCGTGGCGCGCCCGCCGCCAAGGGGAATCCGGGTGGCCCCCAACATCAGAATGAGGCTGGCGCCAATGAGCGTGCACAACGCCCAGGAGAGGCTGGCGGCATGCGCAATGCCGCCCACCAACGGCGGACCGATCATGAACCCCACGTAGCCAATGGACGACGCCGACGCGATGGCGGCGGCGCGACTGACGCCCGGTACCTTGGTCGACGCGTTGTACAAAATGGGCACCACCGTAGCCAACCCCACGCCTACGAAAGCGAACCCCACCAGCGCCGCCATTTCACTGCGCGCCAACAGCACGATACCCATGGCGACAGACGCCAGCAGCGCCCCGGTCATCACGATCGTTCGCTCCGGCACTCGCGCCCGCACCCAATCCCCGGCGAAGCGCATGAGCGCCGTGGCCCCCGAAAAACTGACGTACGCCATAGCGGCCCGCTCCGGCAACGCCCCCAACTCCTGCTGCACGTACAACACACTCCAATTGTACATCACCCCCTCGGCCATCATCCCCGAGAGAATGAGCAAACCGATCATGAGCAGCAGCCCCGTGGGCCAGGCGAAGTGCGCATCGCCCGAGGGCGCCGGCGGATGCATGGGCAACATGCCGCGCGCCGCCACCGACAGCCCGGCAGCGACCACCATCCCGACGGCCAGCAGCTGCATGGACGGCGGCACCTGCCAGCGGAACATCACGGCCGCAGCACCAGCGCCCAACATCGCCCCCACGCTGAACATTGCGTGAAAACCACTCAACACCGCCCGTCCGCCGAGAATCTCCAGCATGGAGCCCTCGGCGTTGATGGCAATATCGTAAAGGCTTTCGCCAGCGCCGAGCGCACACATGACCGGATAGACCAGCCACGGCGAGGGTAGTTGCAGCAGGGCCATGAGCGACAGACAGAACGTCCATCCCGCCACGATGGTGGTGGCCCGTGCCCCCATCCGCGCAATGATGCGCCCCGCCAGCAGAAGCATGCTCACGGAACCGGCCGTCGCCGCCAGCAGCGCCAGGGCAATGCGCTGCTCGTTGAAGGCATACCGCGCCGCCATGGACGGAACGTGCGCGCCAAACAGGCCGGCAATGATTCCGAGGTGCATGAACTGCGCGCGGGTAGACCACCGGGCACGGGCCAGCGACTGGGGGAGCGTCATGGGCAAAAACTAATGCGGTGACCGCGCAGAATGGTGGTGCAGGCAGCACATTGCAGAGGCGGTACCCGCCGCGTTCCCGACACGGTCACTTCATGTCATGCGTTGAGGATACGAACTCCATGCGCCCGTTCCTTCTGTGGTGTTGTGCGATGGCCGTGATGGCTGTGATGGCGCCGGGTACGCTGCCCGCGCAGGGGCGCGCTGCGGATTACCAGCGTTCCGACAGTTTGAACAAGCGGTTCCAGGGGCTCGCCGTTGGCATGACCGAAACGCCGCGCTGGGTGTCCGACACCCGCTTCTGGTATCGTGTCTCCGCGCCGGGCGGCTTTCGCTTTGTGCTGGCCGATGCCGCCGCGCGCCGCACGGCGCCGCTCTTTGATCACGCCAGAGTAGCAGCCGCGCTCTCCCACGATACCGTGACGTTCACGCCGGTCACGCTGCCGTTTTCGGTGGTAACTCTGGAGGGCGACAGTGCCTTCACGGTTGTGGTGGAGCGCATGCTGTGGCGTTGCGCCCTGCCCGACACGCGCTGCATCAAGGTGGGACCGGCCCCATTGCCTGAAGGAGGCCCTCGCGGCGGCGCCCGCGCGCCGGACGTGCATGATTCGTTACCCGACGAGGGTCCTTCGCCGGAAGAGCAGGAGGCACGGGAGGAAGTCTCCCGGCTGTTCCAGCCACCGGTACGCGGGCAGCAGGACACGCCACGCAAGAGTCCAGATGGCGCTCTGGAGGCGACCGTACGCCAGTTCAATGTGTACACCAGGCGCGTGACGGGCCCGGATACCGCGTGGCAGCCACTCAGTTACGATGGCCGCGAGTCGTCGCCGTATTCGGCCGCGTCTATCCGCTGGTCTCCCGACAGCCGGAAGCTGGTGGCGTGGCGGGTCACCCCCGGCGATCGCCGCATGGTGAAGTATGTGCTCTCGTCGCCGGCCGATCAGTTGCAGCCACGTGATACGGCACGCTTCTACGAGAAACCCGGCGATGCCCGCGATCTGCGCGAACCCGTGCTGTTCGACCTCGCGTCGCGTCGCGCCATTCTCATTGCGCAGACCCACTTTCCCACTCCGTATTCCATTTCGCAGCCTGCGTGGCGCAATGATTCCCGCGCCATCTCGTTTGAGTACAACGAACGCGGGCATCAGCGATATCGCATCATCGAAGCCGACGCGGAGTCGGGCGAAACGCGTGTCGTGCTCGAAGAGCAGGCCAGCACGTTCATCTATTACAACACGACGAACGATGGACTTTCATCGGGGAAGCGCTACCGGTTTGACATCGGTGACGGCGCCGAAGTGCTCTGGATGTCCGAGCGGGATGGCTGGAATCATTTGTACCTCATGGATGGCGCCACGGGTGCCGTGAAGCAGCAGATCACCAAGGGGGCGTGGGTCGTGCGCCACGTGCAGCGCGTTGACACGGTGAGCCGGCAGATCTGGTTCTCCGGCAACGGACGCAACAGTGGCGAAGATCCGTACCTCCTGCACTATTATCGCGTGAACTTCGACGGCTCCGGACTGGTGGATCTGACTCCCGCCATTGGCAATCATGCGGTGACCTGGTCGAATGACTTTGCCTATTTCGTGGATCAGTACTCACAGGTGAATACCGCGCCGATTACTGAGCTGCGCCGCGCCGATGGGACGCTCGTGATGCCGCTGGAACAGGCCGACCTGTCGGCGCTTGTGCGGGCCGGCTGGCGCGCCCCCGAGGTGTTCGTGGCCAAAGCGCGCGATGGGGTGACGGATATCTGGGGGGTGATGTTCCGCCCCACGAATTTTGATCCGCGAAAGCGCTACCCCGTCATTGAGAACATCTATGCCGGACCGCAGGGATCGTTCGTCCCCAAAAGCTTCAGTGTCATGAACGGCATGCGTTCGTTGGCCGAGTTGGGCTTCATCGTGGTGCAGATGGACGGCATGGGGACCTCCAATCGTTCCAAGGCCTTCCACGATGTCGCGCACAAGAATCTGGCCGATGCCGGCTTCCCTGATCGCATTCGCTGGCATCAGGCCGCGGCCGCACGCTTTCCCTGGTATGATGCCTCACGCGTCGGGATCTACGGCACCTCCGCCGGTGGTCAGAACGTCATGGGAGGCATGCTGTTCCATCCTGCCTTCTACAAGGCCGCGTTCTCGGCCGCCGGCTGCCATGACAACCGCATCGACAAGATGTGGTGGAATGAGCAATGGATGGGATGGCCAATTGGCCCGCAGTACGCGGCGAGCTCAAACACCGAGCATGCGGCCAAGCTCCAGGGGAAGTTGCTGCTGGTGGTGGGAGAATACGACACCAACGTGGATCCGGCGTCCACCCTGCAGGTGGTCAATGCCCTCATCAAGGCCAACAAGACCTTTGATCTGCTGGTCATTCCCAACGCCGATCACACCAGCGGTGGCCCCTATGGTGACCGCAAGCGCAACGATTTCTTTGTGCACCATCTGATGGGACTGGAACCACCGGATCGTAATCGTGCCGCAGATCAGGCCCGCAAGTGAGCCGCGTGGCTGGGGATCTTCACGTCAACGACAGGTCCCCAGCCAGTTGGCGGGAAAGCGCACGAAGCTGATGGCGTCGTACGAGCCACGCTCGTAGAGCATCCCCACGGTGTGTTCATCGAGGAGCGCCATGGTGGAATACGCCGAGGGGCCGGGCACCATCACCTTGCTGAATGGCCAGGTGCGTCCGTTGTCGCACGACAGCCGCACCGTCAGCCGTTGACGCTCGGCGCGGTCGCCCGTGTTGCTGAACAGCAGCGCTCGACGCGCGCCCTGTCCTATGGCCAGCAGCCCCGCGTTGTTGGCCGGATCCACCCGCAGGGAATCTGGCCGCGGTGTACTGTAGGTCACGCCACCATCGTGGGAGTCGGCCACGAGACGAAAGGGACGGGCCCGCGAGTCGAGACGCACGGTCCCGTCGGGGAGTTCCACGAGTTCATGCTCGTCCATGCCCGGGCCAACGAGTGCGCCCATCCGCCACGTGGCGCCGTGGTCATCGCTGATCAGCGATGCGGCATACACGCCCTCTGCCCGCTTGATCACCACCGGCTGCAGCAGCCGGCCGCGATGCTTTCCGACCGCCAGCTGCACCCCCGCTCCCGACGATCCGAACAGCCCGCCCCACGTCGGATCTTTCACCTGAGAGGTGAGCCGTCGATGCTGCCACGTCTGGCCCTCATCGTCCGAGGCACTGACATCAACGTGCAGGATGTTCGGATCGTCATCACGATTACCGGTGCTGCTGCCAAAGAAGCCCTGGCGAATGGACGCTACGTGAAAGAGAAATACGCGTCCGGTGTGGTGATCGACCACGAAACTCGGATCGCCATATCCGTACGGAACGGTGTCGCGACGCACGGTCTCACGAGGCCCCCAGCTGCGCCCGCCATCGGTGCTGCGTCGTAACACGAGGGCAATGTTGCTGGGGACATCGGCCATGGTGGGGCGAGCATCGTAGGCGGCGAGTAACGTTCCGCGTCGCGTGACTGCAAGGGCCGGAATTCGATAGACTGGCGCGCCGACGCCCCGGACATCGAGATCCACCACGTGCGGGACGAACAACGCGGAGTTCTCGCGGTGTGCGGACCCATGACGACATGCGGCAGCGAATACAGCGGGACTCACCAGCAGCAGGTGGGATAGGAGGCGGAACCAGCGACGCCGGAGCCCACTCATTCCCCTGAGTTGTGGCTTTCGCATGTGGCGGTGCACGTCCGGATTGATCACGGTGCTGCGTACACGCTGTTGCGCCGCCACACAGCACGGCGACCGCAGGCCAATGCTGAGTCCTGCGACGAAAACACGCGGTCCGGCCAGCGGTTCCAGAAGACCCCCGGATTGACGATGGACGCACGCACTATTTTGCCTGGCGACGACGCGCCGTCAGGAGAACGGCGATTTCATCCGGCCGAGGATTCACGAAATCCAGCCGGGTACGGCCGTCCGGAAGCGTGGTGAGTGTCGCCGGGATGCTGCTGTTGGTGAGTATCCATCCGGCGGGAAGCACAACCGCATTGGCTGGACGGCCAAAAACGCGATCCCACACGAGCAGTTCGCCGTCAAGGCGGTAGCGGGCGGCGTCGGTGTATGTCTCTGACATCCGGAGTCGTACACTGGAGCCCGGCCGCACGGGCGGAAACCGGAAGACAACCGCCTCCGTGGTGGCGGTCACGTCGGAAACGTTCAGTCGGGCCGCGGTTATGGCGCTGCCCTTGAGGATGTCGAATGCCAGTCGCTCACCGGTATCCAGATTGCGCGCTGACGGATTGCTGACGGTGCTGCCGGCGCGAACGACGTTGATATAGTGATCAACGCCCTCCCGATCTTCGGTGTAGTCGTGATACAGATCAAACGCGTGCGTTTCCGGCTGCTGGAGGAAGTACACGATCTCCCGGTTTTGCACCGCCCGTTCCTGCAGCCGTGACACCAGGGGAGCGGGCAGGGGCGCCGCGGTACGCTGCATGGCTGACGATGGCAGCGCACGCAGCACCAGGGGAGCTTCCGCAGGCGTGATGTTCCAGAAGCTCACGGTCAGACGTCTGTCGGCCTCCTGCAACAGTTGCGAGGGATAGTTGCACGACAGCAGTTCATACCCGACTGGCAACACAATGGCATTACGCTTGATACCCAGCGGCCGATCAAACACGATGGTATCACCACGAACGAAGTAGCTCTTGTGATCCTCATACGTTTTGTCGATACGTACGCGGGCTTCGCCCCCACTGTCCGGCACCGGACGAGCCAACGTGACGCGGATGTACTGTTGTGACGTGTCACTTACACGCACACCGCCGGCCCGGGCCACACTTCCGCCTACCACATCAAAGACCAGTGGCTGTCCTGACGCCCGATCGACGACGCGTTCGTCGGTGGCGATGCTGCCGGTGCGAATCGGATTGAAATAGTAGCGCGCCCCGGCGGTGGTGGCGGTGACGTCGTACAGGATGCGAAACTTGCCGCTGCCCGGCGCCAGCAATTCATAGCGGGTGTAGGCGTCCGCTTCGGTTTGACGAAGCGGCACCTGTCCTGCTGCTGGCGCCCCTGCCAATACACCGGCCAGCGTGAGTATTACGGTGAACACGCGCGCGGTAGTCATGGGCAAGGTGAGGAGAAGCGATGAAGTGTGTTTGGGCTCCGCAGTGGCGATGCAGAGTCAGGTGCTGCTGAAACTACTGGTTGCCCCCACGCTCCGCGATTCGCACCACGAACTGGGAATTCCGTCGGGGAATGCCTGATGAAGTCACAAGCGGAGTGGACGATACCAGTATCCGGTGCGCCCGACGTTGAGCGCGGCAGGTCCCTTTCTTCGAACTCCACCATGTCCGCCGCCACACGCGCGACGCCGACCGGCATCGAACGCCCGTTTGCGCTTGAAGAGATCATTGTCTCCAAAACCGATCTCAAAGGGCACATCACCTATGCCAACGACATCTTCGTCCGGGTGTCAGGGTACGAGGAGCACGAGCTGATCGGCCAGCCGCACGCCGTCATCCGTCATCCGGAGATGCCGCGGGCCGTTTTCAAACTGCTCTGGGACACCGTTGAGTCAGGGCGCGAACTGTTCGCCTATGTGAACAACATGGCGCGCAATGGGGATCACTACTGGGTGCTGGCCCATGTCACCCCGTCCTATGATCGCGAAGGGAAAATCGTGGGGTATCACTCCAATCGCCGTGTCCCCGAGAAGAGTGCACTGGCCAAAGTGATTCCGCTGTACGATGCGCTCCGCGCGGCTGAACGCCGCCATAGTGACCGAAAAGATGGACTCGTGGCGTCAACCGCGATGCTGGAAGGCGTCCTCGCACAGGCGGGCATGTCATATCACGAGTGGGTCTGGACTCTCTGAGGACGCGCGCCATGGGCACTATGATCATCGAACTCGACACGTTGGCCACTGTCACCGCGGAGCGGGATGCGCTGCGCGCCGAGTTGGCGGCGCTGCACGACGGCATCGCGCGGATCGTTGACGTCTGCGAGCGTACCGCGGAAGGCGATCTGGAACCCCGAGTGCTGGGGATCCCGCGCGATGGCCCTCTGGGTGGATTATCCAGCGGGATCAATCGACTGCTGGACTTGACGGACGCCTTTGTGCGGGAGGCGCGGGCGTCGCTGCAACACGCCAGCCGCGAACAGTACTGGCGGCGCGTGCTGGAACGCGGATTGCCCGGTACCTACCGTGGCGCGGCGCGGTTGATCAACGAAGCCACCGATCAGATGTCCGCCAAGACACAGCAGCTCAAGAACGCGGAGATCTCACGCCTGCGGCTGGCCGATGAGTTTGAAGCGGCGATCAAGGTGGTGGTGGATAATGTTGCTGCGGCTGCCACCGAAGCACGGGCCACCGCGGAATCACTCCTGGGCACGGCGGATCACACCACGACCCGTTCTACCATCGTAGCGGCGGCGGCGGAAGAGACCAGCCGCAGCATGGATGCCGTAGCAGCCGCCAGTGAAGAGATTGCGGCAACCGTGAGCCATATTGAGGGACAGTCCCGTCAGGGGCTCGACGTGGCTGGCGAAGCAGTGATGGCCGCGCGACATGCGGGTGCCGTGGTCACGGGCCTGGCGCAGGCGTCGGGGCAGATCTCTCGTGTGGTAAAGCTGATTACCGATATCGCGAGTCAGACGCGCCTGTTGGCGCTCAACGCCAACATTGAGGCGGCACGCGCGGGCGAATACGGGCGCGGTTTTGCCGTCGTCGCCAGCGAAGTGAAGACGCTGGCGACGCGCACCGGCGATGCCACGGGCGAGATCGAGAAACAGGTCCACGACATTCAGAAGGCCACCAACGATGCGGTCGAGGCCATTGAATCGATTGGTGGCGCCATCAGCCGTATGCACGATGTGTCGTCGTCGGTCAACGAGTCTGTGCAGAGTCAGCGCCTGGCCACCGACGACATCACGCGCAACATCCACGAGGCGGCGACCGGCACGCGCGAGGTGACGGTCAGTATATCGGCCGTGTCACAGTCGGCGGCCGATACGAGTACCGCCGCAGGGCACCTGTCGCAGGCGTCCGGTGAACTGTCCCGTATGGCCGAGCTGTTGCAACAGGAAGTGGCGCGGTTCCTGGCGGGCGTGAGGAGCGGAACGTCCCAAGCGACGTGACATTGCAGTGCGTGTCAAATGGCTGGCGAGTTGCCACGGCAGAGTTAGCTTCTGCAGATGAGCACCTGCATAACTGGTAGTCGGCGGCCTCGGCGCGGCGCAGGCCGAGCGAGATGGTTGCCAGTCGCACTGGTGCTCAGCGCTGTACTGAGCGCGCCAGTGCCCGGGCAGCAGGTGCGTCCCCTTCAGATTGATGATGCGGCGTACACCTTGCTTGGCCGCCGCGAAGGGTTGCCGGACGGTCCGTTGTATTGGTTGTCCACGGGCAACGACGGCCAGCTGCTGGCGGGAACGTCCGATGGCGCGAGTCGATATGTCGGCGGCGCCTTTGTGAAATTTCCCGCTATCCCAGAGCGCCTGCGACCTACGGTGCGGGTGGTGTACGATCAGCGGAACGGCGACCGTGTGTTTGCGGACGTGTTCAGTGTTCACATCCAACGGAAATCCGCGTTCATCACTCACGCCCCCGTGGGCGAAGAGCGGGGCACCATTTTCTCGGCGCTGTCGATGCCATTCGACGAGCCGTCCGAACAGGTCATCGTGGGCACCAGCACCGGGCCCTACGTACTGCGTGCGTCTGGACAGTTCGCCTCCCTGCCACTGCCCCCCACCATGGAGCGGGCTGACGCGATGGTGGCCACACGGTCCGTCAACGGGACGGATGAGTTATGGGTGGGCACCCGGGGCGGCGGTGTGGCACGCTGGCGTGCAGGCGAGTGGAAGCGCTTCACGGTAGCCGACGGCTTGAACGACCTGCGTATTGAACACATCGCGATGGCGCCTCCAGGTGACTCAGCCATTGCGATCGCGTCTACGCCCAGCGGTGCGTTTGTACTCGTGGGGGCACGCTGGCGGGCCGTTGGTCCGCGGGTTAACGCATCACGTGCCCTCCGAGTGATGGTGGGCGACCGGCTCGAAACGTGGATTGGGACGTTCAGTGGGGAGCTGTACCGGAGTCTCGACGATCAGCACTGGCGTGCCCTGGATGTGCCGGCGCGCGGGTCACGGGTGCAGGTACTGCAGGCATTTACGCACGGTTTGGATCGCCCCGTCGTCTACGCAGGATTCCGCAGTGGCCTCTTGCTGCGATTCCGGGTCGGTATTGCCGGCCGGGCGCTGCTGCCAACTCCGCTGGATAGTCGCCCGGTCACCGCCGTATCACAAAGCGCCTCCGACGGATCATTTTGGACGTGGCACATGGGTATTGGCGCGGTACGTTTTCCCGATTTGTTGGAGCGCCGCCCTACCGTTCAGCCGTTCATTGAAGTGAATGGGCCAGTCCGCCTGAGCCTCGCCCCCGGCGGCCCTGTCCTGCCTCTGTATGTGGCCACCGACCACCTCATTGATCGATTCGAACCTGGCGGCGGTACCCGGGTATTGACGACCCCCGTGGGTTCCGGCATCCGGGATGTCCAGCAGCTGCAGATCCCGGAGATGGGGGCGCGGGTTGTGGCCTATGGCTTGGACCAAGGCTGGTACACGGACGGCGGCGGACGGTTGCTGCCGTGGGTCGGTTTTCCGACTGCGACTCGAGTCCTGATCGAAGACCGTACGACCACGCCGAAGCGGCTGTTGGCTGTGCGTCAAGACCGGGTAGTTGAATATGCACGGGGACGCTGGACGTCCTTGGCAGGCAGCACACTGCCACTCGCGGGATCTGTGCTCACGGCTGCGTCCCTCCGCTTGGCCAGCGGCGAGTGTGCCCTGTTGGTGGGAATGACCGAGGGGATTGCGCTGCATCGGACCTGTGGGGGGCCTCCCCAGTGGCGCGTCTTTGCCGATTCGACGCTCCCCGGGCTGCCGAGTAATGAAATCACCGGTATCACGATCTTGGCCGGGGATCTGGTGGCTCTCGGAACCTCGCGCGGAGTGGTCGTGGTTCAACCTGGACCATCGTACAAGGACGGGCTGCGTATCGTGCGGACCTTTACGGCGGCCGATGGCTTACCGGCGTCGAACATTTTCGCATTGGGACCGGTGGACCGGGACGGTCGCCTCTGGGTGGGGACCTCCCTCGGGATGGGATTTGTTGATCTGTCAGTGCTGCCGATCCCCATCGCACTACCAGAAACTCCCGAGCTCAGCATCACCCGCGGTCCGGATCAGCGCATCGCCGATGGGGCGTCGCTCGCCGCCACGACCACGTTTCTGGATCTGGAGGCATTCGCCACCACCAACCATCGTGATGACGAATTGCGCTTTCGTTTCGAGCTTGATGGTGAGGCCCTGCACACGACGGATTGGATTGAGCGCAATTCGATTCGTCTGACCAGCCTCACTCCCGGTCAACATGTTGTCGCTGTACAGGTCCATGATTACGACGGGCGCCGATCCCTCGTGGCCACACGAACCTTCACCGTGTTGTTGCCATGGTGGCGTCGGCCGGCCTTCCTGCTGCTGGCACTGTTCGGAACGGTGGGATCAGCCATTGTTTGGGAGCGGGCGCGGCTTGCCGCCACGAGGGAGCGGGCGCGTGTCCTTGAGGAAAATGAACAACGGCTTGCCGCAAGCGAACTCCGTTTCCGCCGCCTCTTCGAGGGAGGGACGGCGCCGCAACTCCTGCTGACGGAAGGGCGGATCCGTCAGGCGAACGCCGCCCTTGGGACAATGCTGGGAGTGTCGGCGGACACTTTGGCTGGCGCCGATGCGGAATCGCTGTTGCCGGGGCTGGCTTCACATCTGCACACGACATCGGTGAGTGCGGTCTGGGATGGCGTCCTGACATACGGCGACACCCTTCACATGCCGGTGGAACTGCACCGTACACGCATTGTGCTGCCGGAACAGGTGATCGAGCATCTCGAGGTACACGACCTTCGTGAACAACAACGGCTCGAGCGCGAGCGTGAGGCCCTTGAAGTACAGCTGCGCACTACGCAGCGTCTCGAATCAGTGGGCACCCTGGCGGGCGGCGTTGCCCACGACTTCAACAATCTGCTCACGGTCATTCACACCAACGCCGAACTGGTGGCGAACGACGTCTCTCCGTCGAGTGACTCTGGTCAGGCACTGCAGCAGCTCTTGTTGGCCAGTACCCGCGCCCGGGAAGTCGTGCGACAAATTCTGACGTTCAGTCGCCACGCGACCCCGCAGCAGGTGCCCGTGATGGTGAAGACGCTTCTAGAGGAAACGGAATCACTGCTGCGGGCTACGGTCCCCACCACAGTCCGATTGGTGATCGACAACACCGCAACTGATGCGGTAGTGCACGGCGACGAAACACAGCTGCAGCAAGTGCTGCTCAACCTCGGCTCAAACGCTGAACATGCCATGCGAGCGACCCTTGGTGGTACGCTGCGTATTTCGGCTGCATGGGTTGAGGACGCGGAACGTCCATTGCAGATGAGCGTCCAGGACACCGGCGTTGGCATTCCTGACGATGTGCGCTCTCGGATGTTTGAGCCATTTTTTACGACCAAAGCCGTTGGTGAGGGCACCGGGCTTGGCCTCAGCGTGCTGTACGGCATTGTCCAGAGCCACGGCGGAACGGTGCACGTGCACTCACATGTTGGCGAAGGTACGCGGGTGGATATCCGACTCCCTGCATCGCGAACAACACTGTCGGCAAGCACCGTGGCCGCTCCGGTATATGCTGCTGTGGGCGACCCTGCCCGGATCCTCGTTGTGGATGACGAAGAGGCGGTGCGCACGTCCGTGGCTCGCGTGTTGACCCGTCGTGGATTTGTGGTCGATACCGCAGGACATGGCGAGGAAGCGCTGGCGCGGATCGCTACGTCGCCTGCGTTTGCCTTGGTCATTACTGATCAGACCATGCCCGTCATGACCGGGTGGGAGTTCGTTTCGCGACTCCGCTCCGCCGGCAACAGTATTCCGGTGATCATTGCGTCCGGGTACGGACTGAGCACGGATCAGTCCACTCTTGAACAGGTCCCCAAGCTGTGGCGTATTGACAAGCCCTTCAGCACCGACGAGCTGGTGGGACTTATCCACACCATCCTCGAGCAGCGCGCTTGAGCACTCATCCCGGGAAGATGCCGGTGCTGAGGTAGCGGTCACCACGATCGCACACGATGAAGACGATTGTTGCGTGCTCCAGTTCGGCCGCCAGACGCAGCGCAATCACGCACGCCCCCGCCGCCGATGGGCCACAGAAAATGCCCTCCTCGGCCGCCAACCGACGCGCCATCTGCTCCGCATCTACCTGCGAGACCAACTCCACCCTGTCCACCCGGGCCGGCTCATAAATGGTGGGCTGGTATGCTGCTGACCATTTGCGGATCCCGGCAATCTGCGAACCGTCAGCGGGCTGCGCCCCCACGATGGTGATGTTCGGCTGCACCTGCCGCAGATAGCGCGAGACGCCCATGATGGTCCCCGTGGTCCCCATGGCACTCACGAAGTGGGTAATTGTCCCGCGCGTATCGCGCCAGATTTCCGGACCGGTGGTTTCATAATGCGCGCGCGGATTGTCCGGATTGCCAAACTGGTCCAGCACACGCCCTTCACCTTGTGCCTGCATTTGCATCGCAACATCGCGAGCGTACTCCATGCCACCGGCCGCGGCCGGCGTCAAGATGAGTTCGGCCCCGTACGCCTTCATGCTGGCGCGCCGTTCGGCGCTCAGGTTATCCGGCATGATGAGCGTCATGCGATACCCGGTCATGGCGGCAATCATGGCCATGGCAATACCGGTGTTGCCGCTGGTCGCTTCGATCAGGCGGTCGCCGGGCCGAATCTCACCACGTGCTTCAGCTCCCCGGATCATGGACAACACCGGACGATCCTTGACCGACCCTCCCGGGTTGTTCCCCTCGAGCTTGCCGAGCAGGGTGACCCCGCGCGCCTCGATGGTGGGGCCGGGCAACCGCTGCAAGCGCACTAATGGCGTATTGCCGATTGTCCGGTCAATCGTGGGAAAGGGCTGTCCGGGAGCGTAGGTCATGCTTCAAAAATAGCCGATGGACCAAGGCGAACGGGGCGCCACTCGACCGTCTCAGCGCCCACCGGGGACTATCCGTCAGTAGTATACGCGTGGTGGCGCCGTCGTTCGCCGCCCAGCCCCTTTCGCCGAGGATTGCTCGATGACCCGCTCCCCTGCCCGCTGCACGCCCGCTGTGCGTGCGGTGGCGCTTTCCCTCTTGTGGACAGCCACGCCGCTGGCCGCAACGCTGGGCGCCCAGGCGGCGCTCCCCAAGCCGGCGGCCAACACGGCACCGATGCTTACCGGACTGGATGCCGCCACCGAGAAGTACGCGGCCATTGCCAAGCAGATCTGGGGCTTTGCCGAAGTGGGCTATATGGAAGAGAAAAGTTCAGCGCTCCTCCAGTCCGAACTGCGGAGTGCCGGCTTTGTGATCACCTCCGGAATTGCCGGTGAGCCCACCGCCTTTGTGGCAGAATACGGCAGTGGCAAACCCGTCATCGCCATTCTGGGCGAGTTTGATGCCCTGCCGGGGCTGTCTCAGGAGGCCGTGCCGGAACGCCGGCCCATCAAGCCAGGAGCCCCCGGGCATGGGTGCGGGCACCATCTCTTTGGGACCGCCAGCACGGCCGCGGCCATCTCCATCAAGCAGTGGATGATTGCCAATCACGTGAAAGGCACGCTGCGCATGATCGGGACCCCCGCCGAAGAAGGCGGGTCCGGGAAGGTGTACATGGTGCGTGACGGCGTTTTCAATGACGTGGACGCCGTGATTGCGTGGCATCCGGGGGATGAAAACGCGGCCACCGGCGAGCGTACCATGGCCAACATCACCGGCAAGTTCCGCTTTCACGGCATTTCGTCGCATGCCGCCGGTGCGCCGGAGCGGGGCCGGTCGGCGCTCGACGGTGTGGAAGTCATGAACGTCATGACCAACTTTCTGCGCGAACATGTGCCCGACGCCACGCGCATTCACTACGTGGTGACGAATGGCGGCAAGGCGCCCAACGTCGTGCCCGATGAAGCGGAGGTGTACTACTACGTGCGCCACGTGGACATGAACGTGGTGAAGGACGTCTGGAGCCGCGTGGTGAACGCCGCCAAGGGGGCCGCCATTGGGACCGGCACGACGTACGACCTGCAACTCATTGGCTCGGTGTACTCACTCCTCCCCAACGAAACGCTGCTCCGTGTGGAACAGCGCGCGCTGGAACGTGTGGGGGGCTACACCATGAGTCCGGAGGAGCGTGTCTTTGCCGAGAAGCTGCAGAAGAGTGAAACGTTCGTCCCGGTGGCGCTCGAGGCCACCCAGAAGATCAAGCCGCTCGTGATTGGCCAGGCCGGCTCTGCCTCCACCGATGTGGGCGATGTGAGCTGGGTGGTCCCGACCGTACAATTGGGGACGGCCACTTGGGTCCCCGGCACGACCGCGCACTCGTGGCAGGCCGTAGCGGCGGGCGGCATGAGCCTTGGCACAAAGGGCATGATGGTGGCAGCCAAGACCATGGCGCTCACGGCCGCTGATCTGTTTGTCTCGCCGGCCACGCTGGCCGAGGCGAAGAAGGAATTCGACGCCAAGCGCGGCCCGAACTTCAAGTATGAAACGCTCATCGGCAACCAGAAGCCGCAACTCGATTACCGCAAAGGCACCTCCAACTGACATGAACGCACTTCGCATGTTGTTCCGATCGGCCAGTGTTGGCGCGGCGCTGATCCTGGTCACTTCTCACGCGAGCGCGCAGGACGTACGTCAACGCGCCACGGTGAAAACCACACGCCCCGCCTCCTCACGCGCGTCGATGCGCGTTCCGGAAGCGGATGCCTTGCTCCCCTTTTCACAGCAGATTGCGATTCGCGAGCAGTGGCTCAGCAAGCGTCATGAGATGCTGTTGCCCATGATGCGCAAGCATGGCATTGGGATGTGGGTCGTGGTGAACGAAGAGTTCCACGATGATCCGCTCTCGCAGTATGTGGCGCCGCCGCGCCCCTACACGGGGAACCGGGATTTCTTCGTGTTCATCGACGCGGGGAGCGAAGGGCTGAAGAAGTACGCCATTACCGGCTATACCGAAGAGAATCTGGCCCGATTCTTTGACGCGCCGTTTACCGAGCCCCGCCCACCGGCGGCTACGCTCCGTGATCTGTACGCCAAGTTCAAACCCGCCACGGTGGGACTGGGGATCCGCGGCACGCGCGGACAGACCCGCTCGCTGGGCTATGACAGCTACCGCTTCCTGGCGGAAACACTGGGCCCGGATGCAGAGAAGACGTTTGTGAGTGCCGGCGAACTCGTGCAGGAGTATCTGGACACGCGCATTCCTGAAGAGATGGAGCACTACCGGACGGCGGTGAGCGTGACCGAAGCCATTGTGAAGCGCGCACTGTCCAACGAGATCATCACGCCGGGCAAGACCACGGTGGGTGATGTACGCCGGGCCCTCTTTGACATGCTGTGGGCTGCCGGCGTGCGCACGTGGTTCCAGCCAGACCTGCGGGTGCAGCGGGCCAGCGGCGACGTGGCCACCTCACGGGGCTTTTTAGCCGTCGCGCCGGAGGGGACGGTCATTGAGCGCGGCGATGTCGTGCACATTGATTTCGGGATCAGCTACATGGGCTTTGATACTGACTGGCAGAAGATGGCGTACGTCCTCAAGACCGGCGAGAAGGAGGTCCCTGCCGGACTGAAGCAGGCCATGGCCAACTCGAACACACTGCAGGACGCGCTCATGAAGCGTCACTCCCGTCCGGGGGCTACCGGGGGCTCGGTGTTCAACGCCACGATGGCCGAGATGAAGCAGCGTGGGATTGAGGCCATGATCTATTCGCACCCCATTGGTGCGCAGGGGCACGGACTGGGGGCATCCATCGATTTTCGGAGTGCGCTGCGCAGCGACACCACGGCGCAGAACTCGCGCCTGCGCAATGGCTCGTACATCAGCATTGAGCTCAACACCGCCACGCCTGTTCCGGAGTGGGGTGGCAAGAAGGTCTTTGTGATGTTCGAAGATGATGCGCATCTGACCGAGAGCGGCTTCACCTTTTTCCGACCGCGGCAAGAGCAGTTCTATCTCATTCGCTGATGTCGCACTACGTCGATCTCAGTCATCACATTGAAAGCGGGAAGGTGTATTACAAGGGCCTTCCCGCGCCCGTGATCTGCGACTATCTCAGCCGCGAGGCCTCACGGGCATTGTACGCCGATGGCACTGAATTTCACATCGGCCGCGTCGAGCTGATTACCAACACCGGCACGTACATCGATTGTCCATTTCATCGCTATGCCGACGGGAAAGACACGGCATCCATGGCGCTGGAGCGGTTCGTGGATCAGCCGGCGCTGGTGGTGGACGCCACCGCGCGCACGGGGCGGGCCATTGGTGCCGAGCTGTTTGCAGGGCTGGCGGTGCGCGGCAAGGCGGTGCTGGTGCACACCGGATGGAGTGCGCATTGGCAAACCGACCAGTATTTCGAAGGGCATCCCTATCTCACGGAGCAGGCCGCCTGTTGGCTGCGCGATGCCGGGGCCGTGCTGGTGGGGATCGATTCCATGAACATCGACAATACCGACGGCACCACGCGACCGGTGCATTCGGTCTTGCTGCGCGAGGAGATTCTCATTGCCGAACACCTGACGAATCTGTCGGTGCTCCCGCGTGAGGGGTTCACGTTCACGGCGGTGCCCCCCAAGCTTGTGGGCGTTGGCACGTTTCCGGTGCGCGCGTTCGCGAAAATCGGGTAGGGGTGCCTCAGGGCAGCGAAGCGCTCGCCGAGAACGACAGCCCTTGCAATTTTCGCGCGTACGTTGCGCCGCCGGCATCGGCAATGCGCGACGAGTAGAGGAAGTTCATCTCCACCGGATAGCCGAACTCCGCGTCAAACTGCACGGTGATGTCCTCGAGTTCCGACTCCCCCGTTCTGATCAACTGCTCAAACAGTTGGTCTACCGTACGGTACCAACTCCAGCGGTTGCTGGGCAGCACCGTTCCCGCGGCGTTCTTCACCGACACAACGGCACCGTTGCGTACCGTCACGGTGTGCCACTCGGTCACCTCCGGCGGGCAGAAGCAGGATTGACGCACCTCAAACTGATACTCATTCCGGATCGAGCTGCCGTTCCATTTGGCCCGTGCAAGAGCCAGCTCGCGTACCTCGCGTGGAGAGAGGGGGTCCGTCATCTGTTCGCATCCCCCCAGCAGCAACAGGGCGAAAACCAGCGGAACGGCTTTGATCATGGCGATTTCCTGGTGCGAGAGGGCTGGCTGGCATTGGTGGACGATCCATCACATGCCATACCCGCCCACCCCAGTTGCCGTCACGGCACCAACGGGACAGCGAAGAAGCTCTTCGCACGCCACGATGGACGCGTCGCGCGATTGGCCACCCGTAACGCCAAATCGGCGTACATGGCGTTGAAGCGGGCCGCCGTCTCGAAGTTGACCGGCTGCGTAGTGTCGTCCGAGAGCTTGTGATAGTGGTCGCGAACCCACGCCTGCCAGATCGTGGCTTCGGGCGTACCCGGTGTATATCCGACCTTGAACGCCAGCGCCGGTATGCCGCGCCGAATAAAGCTGTACTGATCGCTGCGCACAAACCGGTTTTCCTGCGGCTCCGGGTCGGGGAGTACGGCAATCCCCCGCTCTCTCACCACGGCGTCGAGATCGTCGGCCAGATCCGATTCCTCGTACCCGTATGCGAAGACGCCCTTGAGCGGGATGAGCGGCAGAAACATGTCGGTGTTGAGATTGGCCACGATGGTGCTGGTGCCGAGCGACGGATGCGCGGCGAACCAACGCGACCCCAGCAACCCCTTTTCCTCGGCCGTCACGGCGACAAACGCCAGCGTCCGCTTGTTGCCACCGCGCTGCGCAACGAGCCGGGCGGTTTCCATGAGTGTGGCAGCCCCGGACGCGTTATCCATGGCGCCGTTGAAGATGCTGTCACCGGTGAGCACCGGGCCCTTGAAGGTGCCCACGTGATCGCTGTGCGCCGAATACACCACCACCTCGTGGCGCAGCGCCGGATCGGTGCCGGGAATGATCCCGACCACATTGGGTGACGTGAGCGTACGCCGGTGGGTTGGCAGCGTGGCCTGCAGCGACGTGGTCAAGGCACCCGTGGGCAGTGGATCGCCACGACTGGCCCGGGCGGCCACACTGTCCCACACCAATGCACTGCCCGCAAAGAGCCGCGGAATCAGTGCGGGATTGATGGTACCGCCCACCCGTTGGCCACGGGCATCATCCAACAGGCTGTCGGCAAGCGAAAGACTCGACGTGGCGCCGGCGCCGTTGCCCCACACGCCGGCACTGCCAATGGCAATGATGCCGACGGCGCCGGCGTCACGCATGGCCGCCCAGCGATTGCGGGAGCCGTGCGCCTGCAGGGCCGGCGACAGACCGTTTGGCACTCCCGCCATGTGCACCACGATCTTGCCCCGGAGGTCGAGCCCGTTCAGATCGTCCACGCCGGCCTGCGGCAAGGAGAGTCCGTAGCCAGCAAATACCAGGGGCGCATCAACGTTGCCGGTGGCCGGGCGCGGCGTAAGCCGAAGATCACGACCGAGCACCAACGGCGTACTCCCAGTGGGCGTGCGCAGCGCCAGCTGCACCCGAGGCTGATCAAGCGTGACTTCAACAAACGGGATGCGCTGAAACCAGCCGTCCGTTCCCGATGGTGTCAAACCAGCCGCCGCGAACTGCTGCGCGATATACCGGGCCGCACTTTCGTGACCGGGCGACCCTGTGTCGCGTCCCTTGAGCGAATCGTGCGCCAGCACTTGCACATGGCGCCACCATTCGGTGGCTGGGGGCGCTGGAGGCGCGGGTGCGGCCGCCTCGGTCGCCAGGCGATTCTCCAACGCCACTCGAGAACTGACGGCCAATCGCTTGCACCCCTGCGCGTCAATAAGCGTGCCCTTGGCCACCCGTTCCCACAGCTGCGCGGCCCCGGGATGCGGCATCACCAGCAGGTCACAGGGCATCGTCTCAAACAACGCATGCGCCTTACGGAAATCCTGCACACCGGTGGAGTAGGTGCGACTGTCCGTGTACCGAAAGCCGTTCGCCGAAATCGGCGTCTGACTGTCCGCGTACACGACATCGACGCACGTGCTACCGTCGCAAGAGCGCCAGCTCCACGACGTACCACCGGGCGTGTGACCTCCGGTGAAATGCGCCGTGAGCGCCAGCCGTCCCACTTGCACCACTTCGCCGTCGCGCAGCACCCGTACGCGCGGGACAGCTGGGAACGGGGCGTTCAAGCCGAACTGCGGATCATCCTCGAGCGCCGCCCCCGCCATGAGCCAGCGGGCGCTGGGCGCACTGGCGGCCACGGTGGCGCCGCTGAGGCGGGCCAGCATGGCAATACCACCGGCATGATCGTTGTGCGCGTGTGAGTTCACGATGAGCTTCACATCGCTCAACTTGAAGCCGAGGGCCTCGATGTTGCGGCGAATCAGCGGCGCCGACTCCGGCAGTGCGCCATCCAGCAGCACATGGCCATCTGGGGAGGTGACCAGCAGGGCCGCGAGTCCGTTGGTCCCGACGTAGTACGTATTCCCGAACAGCTTGAGCGGTTCATGTGGCGTGTTCCATTCGGCACACGAGGCGCAATTCGGCGTGGGGGGCACCACATCGCGATCCTGCGCCGCAGCACCGGCGGGGAGCAGCAACGCAAACAACAGGAGCATCCTCATAAACTCGCTCGGGAATGAAGTGTGCTTACAGACTCGGCTGATACAGCATTACGGGATCGAGGCCAGGCGCTGAGGTCACCAGCGCATCGGCGCGGTACCCCAATGATTCGACCACGCGAATGGATGCCACATTTCCCGGTGCCACAATGGCAACGACGCGAGGCAGCTGCAGCGTCTCGCGGGCATACTGCAATACACCGGCGACGGCCTCACGGGCATATCCCGCGCCCCGGGCCTCGGGGACGAGGGCATACCCCACGTCCACGTCGTCCAGCGTTGGGCGCTTGAGCAGCCCACAGGTGCCAATGGGTACGCCGCCATCGCGATGTTCCACGCACCACAGTCCGAAGTTGTTTGCCTCGTAGGAGGCCAACGGACCGAAATCGAGATACTGGCGGGCGTCGGCTTCCGTCCGCACACCACGGTCCCCGATGTGCAGCAGGAAGGCGGGGTCATTCAGCAACGCGACGAGAAATGGCGCATCTTCGTACGTGAAGCGACGGAGCCGTAATCGTGCCGTGGTGATCACGACTCCGTCGACGATGCTCATATCATCCCTGCGCTGCCTTGGCCGCTGCGAGATGGGCCTGCACGCGCTTGCGGAACCGTTCGGCGATCAGTCGCCCCAGGTCGGTCTCTTTGGCCACCCATTCGGCGTTGCGAAACGCCAACGGATTGCCGATGTGCTGGCGATACTGGTCCAGCCACGGTTCGATGCGCGTGAACAGCAATAGCCCTTCGCCACTGCTTTCCATCATGAACTCCCCATGCATTACGCCGTGGCGGGCCATGGAGTAGACCATTTCCCAGTAGGTGGAGCACTGACGGAACGCCGCATTGAGTGGATGCTCCGGCTTGGTGACTGCCAGCACGTCGTCCCAACTGGCAGGGAGAAACCGGGCGACTACCGCGGTCCGTGATTCGCGCATGACCGCTTCACGGCGCAGGTCGTAGAGCTTGATCGCCAGGTCGGCGTCGTGATGATCCGGATGTTTCTTCTTGGGAGGCACAGTGCTGATGGACAGAGGTCAGATGGCGGACACAAGGAGTTCACGGAACTGTACCACGTTGCCTTCCGGATCGCAGGCGTTGCAGGCGCGGAACCGCCGGGAGGTGAACTCCCGCTCGGGGGGAAAGACGAACCCTCCCAGCAGAGGGGCCATGTCTCGGGCCTTGGCCAAACTCCCGACCACGAAGAATGGCTTGATGGCCGTGTCTTCCCGCGGCTCAGGAGCCGCCCCCGACGCCGCCGGCGCCAGCACCTGAGGCGGCACCCCATGAATGACCAGTTCGGTACGATCTGAGGCGATGACCCGCAGCCCCGGCTCGACATACACCGGGGACATGGTGAGGATCACTTCGTAGAATCGCGCGACACGGTCCACGTTGGCCGCGAAGATGACGGCACCATTGTTCATCGAGGATCCTTCTTGTCGTGGTGCTCAACTTTTTTGCGATTCTGCTGCAGCATGTCGTCGTTCACCCAGTACGTTGGTCCAAACGGCACGGCTTTCGGCCAGATCTGATCGAGGGACATGGCATCATAGAGCATACCGCCCTTCATCACCAGTTGCGCGTCGGCCGTGCTCCGAATGTTCTCGAGTGGGTTGCCGTTGAGCACAAGCAGATCGGCGACCTTGCCCACGCTCAGGCTTCCCAGATCCTTGTCGGCGCCAAGGAATCGAGCGCCGTGCATGGTGGCCACTTCCAGTGCGCCGTGATTTCCGAGCGCTGAGGCGCCCATCCACAGCTCCCAATGCGGGGCCAGACCATGATGCTCGCCGTGACTGCCCAGCGCACCCCAGCCCCCTTCGGCGATGATGTCGGCCATGGCCTGCGCGATAAAGGGGAAAGAGTAGTCGGTGGCGGGACGCAGGATACGGGTGCGCGTGTGCGGCACCAGCGCCCGCCACGGGAACCATTTCCGCTGCTTGGCATCCTTCCAGACATCCGACTCCTGGAACCAGTACTCAATGCTCCAGGGCCCCGGACCGGCAACCACGAGCGTTGGTGAATACGTGGCACCAGCTTTACCAAGAAACTTCGCGCCATCGCTGTACAGGGGGAGCTCGCTGAAGGCATGCTCCCATCCGGTCTGGCCGTCCATGATGAAGCCAAGGTTCTCGAAGAAGAACCCGCCTTCGGAGGTGAGGTTGGCGCCCACCGTGCGAGCCGCGTCGGCCATCCATTGGCGTTGATCGCGCCGCGGTTGTGCGTATTGCTTGATGGCGGTGGCCCCCCACGACACCATTTTGGTCACGGCCGCGAGTGCATCCCGCGGATTGTTGATTTCGTTCGCGCGCGCGCCGTCGCCAGCCGTGATGTTGTCCCCCGTACTGAAGCCGCGGGGACCAATGATCTCGCCCACCTCAACCAGTTCGGCGGTGGGAAACATGTTCTGGCTGTACATCGACACATCCATCGTGGTGGTCACACCATACGCAAGATAGATGGCCTGCTCGAAGTCGTGCCGCGGACGCATGCCACGCCACTCGCGGTAGTGGTGGGAGTGCATATCCACCAGCCCCGGCATGATGGTCTTTCCGGTCGCGTTCACCACGCGATCCACACCGGTTGTGCTGCATGTTCCCACACAGGTGATGCGGCTGCCCGTGACGACCACGGTTCCGTTCTCAATCACCTGACGATTGTCCATGGTGATGATGCGCGCGTTGGTCAATGCCACCGACCCCGTGGGGACGGCACGCGGCGCCGACAGACGCATGGTCAGCGTATCGGTTTTTCCGGTGGTCACGTCATGCACGAAGTGCAACGCACCGCTCGCGTATTCGAGCATGGTTCCCGTGCGCCAGCGTGGGAATAACCCGCCATCGCGGGTGAGCGACGTGACCGGAATCTGCCCGCGTCGCTTCTCAATGCGCGGAATCGCGCTCCCCACGCCGCCCCACACCATGGGCGTGACGTACACGTTGTCCCCTTCCTGGAAGGCCAGCCACGCGCCATCGGGAGAGGGCAAGATTTCATCGGCATTGGGGAGCACCACATGATCGCGCAGATCGGTGCCGTTGGATGCCACACTGCGGAGCGTGGTACCACGCACGCCCGTACGTTGCTCCGGCCAGAAGATGCGCCCCTCTGGGCCCACCGACGGTCGTGGCAGCTGGCGACGTGCTTCGCCCCCCACGGACGTGCCCGATGGGCGATTGATGGTGGCGAGCACCACACCAGTGTCTCCGCCCGCTGCCACGGCGTCAAAGCGCGTGATGTCGTACCACACGTTGTGCGTCATGGTGCGGCCGCGGGCCGTGGCGCCTTCGCCGCGCGCCACAATGACGAACCGCCCGTCGGCGCTCCACACGGGGTCGGTGTAGTCACCGGGATCGCGCGACAACCGCTGCGGCGTACCACCCACCGACGGCACCTTCCACACGTGTCCGCGCGCGCTGTCATCCCAGGTGACAAACGTGATGAACCGCCCGTCGGGGCTCCATGACGGCGCAAACTCCAGCGGACCAAAGGCGGCCGGCGTGAGACGGCGCGGCGTTCCCGCGACACCGTCCTGCACATGGACGCGACCCAGCGCCTGAAACGCCAGGCGCTTCCCGTCGGGGCTGCTGGAAGACCATCGGAAGAACTTCGCCTGCACAGGATCATCGCTGAGGCGGAATTCCTTGCGCGCCATCTGCGAGATGGTGCGATGCACCGTCGCCGTGAAGGGAATGGTGCTCACGGCGCGCGTCGCCACATCCACCCGACGCACCTTGCCCCCCTGCATCAGCACCAGGCTCTTGCCATCGGCCGCCCATTTGTAGCGCGGCAGCACCCCCAGCGTTTTCGAACCGCTCGCCGCCATGGGCTCAATGGGATCCATCAGCAATCGTTCGGCCCCCGTTTTGAGGTCGCGCAGCCACAACGAGGTGCGCGGTCCGAACTGATGCCCCTTGAATTCCAGCGTCCCGTCGGGAATGTGCCGGGCAAACGCCAACCATCGCCCATCGGGAGAGATCTCCGGTGCGGCCCCGCCCCCGCTCGAAAAGCGCGACGCGGCGGCATCGCCGGTTTCGCCGTTGGTGATGTCCACGATCTCACCATTGGCGAAGGTGAAGCGCCGCAGCTGCTGCGCCCCGCCCACCGGCTCGCGAGGTTCCACGGGCATGGAGACGTGGTAATACAGGTGCTTCCCATCCGGTGACACGCTCGGCCACGACGGAGCGCCATTCACGCCGCCCGTACCGGCCGCCACCAACGGCACACCCGACCCCCCATCCTTGTGGTACATCCACAATCCGCCCGCCGGCGCCGCCCCCTCTCCACCACCGCGCCCGCCTTTGCGCACCACGATGAATCGCCCATCCGGGGTCCACGCGGGCTCGAAGGCCGTTGCGTTGAGATCCGTGAACACCGGGCGCGGGTTGCTGCCGTCGGCGTTCATCACCCAGAGATTGTACTGCCCGCGGCGATCGGTGATAAACGCAATCGTTTTGCCGTCGGGCGAAATACGGGGCTGCATGTTGAGTGCGACGCCAGTGTTCTGCGTGAGCACTGTGGCTGCACCACCAGTACTCGGCATGCGATACACATGACCGAGCAAGTCGAACACCAGCCAGCTCCCATCGGCGGAGATGTCCACCGACATCCACGTCCCCTCACTGGTGGTGAAGTCGATATCTCGCGTCGTGCCACGCGCCTGCGTGACATCCCAGCGTGGCTCAGTGGCGGGCGCCTGCGCCACGAGGACGGGGGCGCTGCCTATCACCAGTGTTGACGTCACGACGATGCGCAACGTGGTCGAGGCCAATCGAGTGGACATGGAGAGGGGAGTGGAGGGGGATGGCCAGCAATCAGTGAGACGCATCGTGGCGGTGAATCACGCCACCCTTCATGACAAAGCGTACGCGCTCAAGCGCGGTGATGTCCGCCAGTGGATCGCCGGGGACAGCAATCAGATCAGCCAGCTTCCCCGGGCGCAGCGTACCAAGCTGGTCCTGCAACCCGAGAATCTCGGCGTTGAGCGCGGTGGCCGAGACGATGGCCGCCATTGGAGATTCCCCAAGCCGCACCCGCTCGCCAAACTCGCGGGCGTTCTGTCCGTGGGGGATGACCATGGCGTCGGTGCCAAAACCAATGGGTATCCCCGCCGCCAGCGCGCGACGAAAGCCGGCATCCTTGATGGCACTGACCTGACGTGACCGCACCCGTTCGCTCTCGGGCACGGGGCTGTCAGGTCGATCAATCGCGGCCGATGTATACAACGTGGGCACGTAGAACGTGGCTCGGTTGGTCGCCTTGAGCAGTGCAATCGCTTCGTCGTCGAGATAGGATCCATGGTCCACCGTCCGAACGCCGGCGCGTATGGCGGCCTTGATGCCATCGGCCCCATGGGCGTGCGCCGCCGCTGGGCGCCCCCATCGACGGGCCTCGGTCACCGCCGCCTGAATCTCGGCATCCGAATACTGCTGGGCCCCCGGACTGATCCCCTTGGACAGGACCGCGCCGGTGGCGAGAATCTTGATGTGATTGGCCCCCTGCTTGAGGTTGGTGCGCACGGCCTTCGTCACTTCGTCCGGCCCATCGGCGAGATTACGCACCATGGGGACCTCCACGTACGGACTGAACTGCCTGGCATCGCCCGCACCGCCCGTAGACGACACATAATTGCCGGCGACCAGCAATCGTGGGCCCACGACAAGCCCTTCGTCGATGGCGTTGCGCAATGCCACATCCACAAAGGGCCAGGTGGGCCCCATGTCGCGACAGGTGGTGAACCCCGCCAGCAGGGTAATGCGGGCATTGCGGGCGCCCCACAGCGCATCGTAAGCCGGCGTCGTCTTGAGCAGCCCGTCCTCCCAGTGCACCCGCTCATCACCCGTGAGATGGGTATGCAGATCAATCAGTCCGGGGAGCAACGTCGCATTGCCGAGGTCGATGAGCTGGGCACCAGAGGGAACCGGCAGCGACGTACCGACAGCGGTGATGCGCTCGCGCTCGATGCGCACCATGGCCGGCGACAGCACCGCTCCACCAGTGCCATCGATGAGTCGCGATGCGCGCAGCACAATGACCGTGGAAGCCGCGGGCGTCTGCGCGGCGGATTGTGCGGCCGCAGGGCGCGGGGCGCTGGACAGCATCGTCAGTACGCCCGCCGCGATGCCTGTTGCCACGCGCCCTGATCGAACACGCGCGCGGACCATCAGTAGCGCCAGCTCAGCGTATCCGCACCACGCGGCGCCCGCGCGCGCATGCGGTCGAGAATGCGCGGGATATACATCTGGTGATAGCGCAGCCGCGAATACGCGTTGCTTCGCGTGGCATCACCGTTCCAGCAATGCTCGGCGCGATCCCCGTAGGTGATCTCGCCACTCCACTTGGGCGTGCTGGTGCCCTTCAGGAAGTCCTCCACGAGATACACGGCATTGTTGAGATAGTAATTGTCCATGTCTCCGACATAGATGTTCAACTTGTCGTGCACCTTGGGGCCCAGTGTGGCCCAGTCGCGGCGCAGGATATACGACAGATCGAAGTGCTCGCGCCAGTACGCAGCGACTTCCTTATCGATCACGCCGGTCTTCTTGTCCCAGATGGGCTTGGGATAGCCATCGGCGCCCATGGGTGAATAGGTGGCCTGCCAGATGTCCCACTGATCACCACTGCGCCCCTTGCTGCCCAAAGCCGCTTCGCGTCGATTGGCCTCTTCCATGGTGGTCTGCACCTGCCCGAGGTCGTTGCGATGCGCCGGGCGCGGCGTGCGCTTCCACTGACTGTCGAGGAAGAACGCGTTCGTCTCCTCGTACAGATTGAAGACCGTATTGGCGCGGAAGTCGATGGGGTCGGGGCACGCAATGTACGCCCCGTTGAATTCGTCCGGGTAGAACATCTGCACGGCCATGGCTTCCCAGCCACCGGTGCTGCCGCCGTATGTGATGCGCGCCCACCCTTGCCCGAGGCCGCGGAAGCGCTTCTCCACTTCGGGGATGAGTTCGTACATGATGGCGTCGCCCCACGGCCCCTGCGACGCGGAATTCACGGCGTACGAATCGTCGTAGTACGGAGTGGGGTGACGCACTTCCATGAGCAGCACACGCGGGAAGTTCGGCCCCGTCCAGTCCTTGTAGAACTGGTGGTTGAGCTCCTGCTGAATGCGGTTGTACCCGGCGAGATTGAAGCGCGCCGAGAAATCCGGCTTGAGATTCGGATCGGGGGGTGTCTCGCGAAACCCTTCGAAGGTGGCCGGAAAGTGTCCGTGGTAGACCACCAGCGGATAGCGTGCCGCGGCATGTTCGTCAAAGCCTGCCGGGAGCAGCACGTTGGCCCCGATATACATGTCGCGTCCCCAGAACTTGGAGAGCCGCTCACTGCGGATGGTGACGTGCTTGATCCACTTCGTGTCCTGCGGCGGCGCAATGGCCGGGATTTCCTGATCGAGCACCACCGTTGGCAGCATCCGCTGACGCGCATCGAGCGTGACCCAGCGTGGCGTGCTGTACAAATTGCCCGGCTTGCGGCTCCACTGTTGTCCTTCGCCTTTGTCGGGCGGGAGTTTGACTGTGTGTCCGGTGCTCAACGTGAAGGTTTCGTAGCGATTGAGCAGCGCCTGCACCCAGTAGCGCCCGCGCGGCAGATCACGCAGCGAGGCGAGGGGATACGCGTCGGCGCGTTCGGTCACCATGCGAGCGCTCCCTGGCTGCCAGCGCTCGACATCGGTACCGAACACCAATTGCGATTCGGCGCCATCGCTGATCTGGAAGCGTGGCTCGCGGGTGCTGTCGGTGGAGATGAGAAGCAGCAGCCGTCCATCCAGCGGCGCCGTGGCTTTTCCCGTAGGCAAGGTGACCTGCACCTGTACCGACGGCCGCGGTGGGGTGGGGGTCGGCTGCGCCGGCAGCAGAGGCGCCCCCAATGGCAGCGCCAGCGTTAGGATGGCAGCGCGAACGGCGAACGGGCGGGCAGGCAGCATGGCATTTCCCGGAGTCAGGGGGGGTGGTGTCCCGCCTAACATACGCCCGGGTGGAGTGACCTGCTGCTGCGTGCCCTATCGCTCAGCGCTTGGTGGTGATGCCCTGCAGCAAGGCGCCAAGGGCAATACCGGCAATGGCCCATCCCAGCTCATAGCTGCCGGCGCCGAGGCCCGCGATGGCGGGACCGGGGCACACACCGCACAGCCCCCAGCCAATGCCGAAGATGGCGGCGCCGACAACAGTAGGGCGATCAAGCGCGGCGGCGCGAATGGCGAACACGCCACCAAGCAGGGGGCGGGTGAGAAAGCGCGGCGCGAGTTGGTAGGCAATGAGTGATACCACCACCCCGCCGCCCATCACCAGCATGAGGCCCATGTCCTGGAAGCGCAGAAAGCCCAACACGACGTCGGGGCGAATCATGGTGGAGAGCGCGAGCCCGAAGCCGAAGAGCACGCCAGCGACCAGCGCGGTCAACAGCAGCGCAGCGGGCTTGACCGACGTGACGCGCTGCCCGTCGCGTGTGAGGGTGGGGATGACCGTTGATGCCATGATCAGCCGCCGGTGGTGAGGAAGCGCGCCATGACGTTCGCGGTCAGAATCGCGGTGGCCATGAACGTGCAGACGGCCACGAGTGAGGGCCGCGAAAGGGATGCGAGTCCGCAGATGCCATGTCCGGAGGTGCACCCCTGCGAGAGGCGTGCTCCGTAGCCGACCAGCAGCCCCCCAATGAAGAGCTGCCACGTAGGAATCGTCACGGCCACGCGTGCAGGTTGTTGAGACAGCATGAACCAGAGCGCGGCACCGGCCACCAGGCCGACGGCGTACACCAAACGCCACGCCCGGCTCCCCACCAGCGTCGGCTGCTGAAAGAACGGGCGGCGTACCACGAACGACCAGGTGGACGAGAAGACGGTGCTCATTCCGCCAATCATGCCGGTGAGCACAAAGAGCAGCGCCACGCCGGTGCCAATGATCAGACCACCCTGCAGATACTGGAGCCAGCCGTGTGGAAATACGCCGTTGGGAAACACGACAACCTCTGCCGGCGTCATGGCCGGCGCTTGGGAACGAACGATTGCGGACGCCACGTGCGCGGGTCGCTGTTGACGCCGGCCGAAGGACTGACCAGCTCCACCCGCAGGGGCGTGACCGCGACCAGTACAACACTACTATCGCGATCCGGATAAAACGCGTTCCACGCCGCATCCCAGTGCGCATCCACTGTGGCGCGGTCGCGCACCAGCCTGGCCCGTCCCGAGATCGCCACATAACTCTGCGTCACGGGGTCGAAGTAGTGGACCGCCACGCGGGGGTTTCGGCGGATCTCCTGCACTTTTCGGGTGCGCGGATTGGTGGCAAACCAGATCTCCCAGTGCGCATTGGGCGCCAGCGGCTGGACAGTCCGCGCCTGCGGCCGGGCTGCGCTATCCACCGTAATGAACGTTGCATAGGTGGCCGCACCAATGATCCGGCGCGCGACACTGTCGAGACGAGGCAGGGCCAGGGATGGCGCCGCTGGCGACTGTGCGCCCAGCGTCGGGAGCGGGTCAGCCGCCGCCAGGGCGACCCCAAGAATCGCGGCCACGCGGGCCGCCAGCGAGCAGTGCCGGGAGAAAGGCATCGGTGAAAGGTATCATGCTGACAAATCCGGCAACGGAATGCCGAGGTCGCTCGTTCAAGGAGCCATATGGGAACTCGCCGTTGGACCATCCCGCTGGGCGCCATTCTCGTGCATCTGGGCATTGGCTCGGTCTACGCTTGGAGCACCCTCAACCGTCCCATCATGACGGCTCTGCCCACGCTGCCGTGGTGGGCCAGCCCCCCGTACACCACCTTCACCAGCGCCCTGGTGCTCTTGGGGCTGAGCGCCGCCACATGGGGTCCGTGGGTGGAACGTCGCGGCGCGCGGGCGGCCGGGCGACTGGCGGCCCTCTGCTTCTCGTGTGGCCTCATTGTCGGCGGCGCCGGACTCCTCCTCCGTCAGCCACTGCTGCTGTTCCTCGGCATGGGGATTCTGTGCGGGATTGGCTGCGGCATTGGCTACATCGCGCCGGTGAGTACGCTGGTGAAATGGTTCCCCGACCGGCGCGGCATGGCCACGGGGTTTGCCATCATGGGGTTTGGCGGCGGGGCCTTCCTGGCGGGGTACGCCAACGCGTTCCTCATTGAGCGGGTCGGTGTGGCCAACACCTTGTTCGTGTTGGGGGGCGTGTATCTGCTCATCATGCTGGCCGGTGCGAGTTTATTGCGACCAGCGCCCGCGTCACCGCGTGTGGAGGCGGTAGCCGCCACGCCGTCCAATCACCCACGCATCGTCTCCGACGGCATGACCCGCGCGGCAGCCGTGCGCACGCCGCAGTTCGCGTTGCTGTGGGGCATGTTGTGCATCAATGTCACGGCCGGCATTGGCATTCTCGCGCAGGCCAGTCCCATGATGCAGGATCTGTTTGGCCGGTCACCCAAGGAAGCCGCAGCGGTGGTGGCCATCATCAGCGTGTTCAACGCCGGTGGGCGGTTGCTCTGGTCGAGCGCCTCCGACCTTATTGGACGACGTACGACGTATCTGGTGTTCTTCGGCGCCCAGATTGGGTTGTTTCTGCTCATACCGGTACTGGCCAAGCTCGGGGCGTGGTATCCGTTTCTGGCGTGCCTGCTGCTGGTGTTCACCATGTATGGCGGCGGGTTTGCCACCATTCCAGCGTTCCTGGCGGACCTGTTTGGGACCGCGAATGTCGGAGCCATTCACGGCGCGCTGCTGACGGCATGGAGCGTCGCCGCGGTCCTGGGCCCGGTCATCATTACGGAGCTGTCATCACGGGCGCGGGCGGCGCTCGCCCCTGGCATGTCGAACGTGGCCATCTACGACCAGCCGCTCCGGCTGCTGGCTGGGTTGCTGGCGGTGGGGCTGGTCCTCACGCTCCTGGTCAAGCCGGTGCGAGCGAGATCCGGGACGTAAGACGACCGCACCACGGATAAGAACCGAGGGGTCGCGGAATATGCGCGGATACATCGCGCGCTTGCGGCAGTAACCTTCCGATACGTCCAGACGATTTCATTGCTGGATCCGTGTGCCATCGGCGACCATTCTGTTCCCTTCCATAGGTGCTGGTTAGGTGTGTTGCTCCGCCTCAATGGGTGCTACATTCGCGAGCTCAACCCTCTCGCCCGCGAGCCCATATGCGCCCCATGCTTGCCCTGCTGTT